>CALAQT010000303.1 GCA_937888775.1 uncultured Actinomycetes bacterium
CCCGCAGGGTGCGAAAATCGGGGAGGGGTCGGCCCGCACCCGCGCGCGACAGAAGGCTCTTTTCAGATGACCGATCGCGAGCTGGCACCTGGCGCCTCACGTGATCGCTCGCGCAGCAGCTGCGCGTGCCCCGCGGCATCCATCAGGCGCAGGTGGAGACGGTCGACCGCGCCGGTGTTACGGGGCCTGCGGGTCTGGCCAACCGCTCGTCGTTCGCGTCACCTGAGCGGCGCCGAGCAGCGCGAGCTTTGCTGCCCGCGGCAGGCGCTTGATGCGAGCCTCCTCGCGCCGAGCAGCCGTGCGGTCGGCCATCGGCATCACGAGCTCCAGCTCGACGGGCAGCCGGCTGGCCGTGTAGCGGCTCGCGACGCCGGCGCGGTGGCGCGCCAGCCTGCGTTCGAGATCGACCGTCCAACCCGTGTAGAGCGAGCCGTCGCGGCAACGCAACAGATACACCCAAGCCTCGGGCATCGGGCTACAGCTTCGCCGCGGCGACGCCAGGGCCTGCGCATCCGCGTGCGAGCGACCGTCACCGTCCGCTGTTGTCACGCACCTGCTTCCGTGGTTTTGGGGGTCTAAGGCCGGTGCCGGGGTCGCACCTGCAGCTGGCGAATCGCGGGACCGGGTCCCTCGTTTCGATCTCGCCCTGCTTTCACGACGACGCGAGTACCCGCGCCGGTCGACAATAAGCGATAGCGGGCGATAGCGGGCGATAGCGGGCGATCAGGATGGTGGCAGAGCAATCACGCCAGTTGCTGAGCTTTCCCGATGAAACCGAGCTTCAGCCGGTCTCTGTGTTTGCCGGCCGCTCGCGAACCCTGCGGATCGGGTGAGAACCGCCGCCGACGAGTCTGTGAGGACGTCAGCGACGACGTGTCGCGCGCAGACCTGTATCCACGATCGTGTCGGTCCGCTCACCATGGCCAGTATCGAAACGGCGTGACCGGCGGCTGCGAGTTGCGCACCGTAGACGGTGCCGATCACCCCCGGGCCGACGACCAGGATTCTCATTTCCGTCGGCGCGCCGCTCTCATAATCGGGCCGACCAGTTGCGGATCCCGCTCCCCGGCAGACGTGCGCCACTCAAGTAGGTCGGTGTGGATCGCGTCAACGAGTGGGTCGAGTGCTGCGGCGACCGGCGGGGTGAGCTCGGTGCCCATCGCGGTCGATGCCGGTTGAACGCCGTGTACGACGAGTTCATCGGGCAAGGCGTTGGTGAGTCGCGCTGCGTCGAGCAGGTCAGCGAGGCCGACGTCGTGAGGTGTCATGCCGGTGGAGAATGCGCCGTCGCCGCTCTTGAGGCGCACGAGCGTACCCGGCGGATGCCCGACCGAGATGGCGTCGACGATGATTGCTCGGCGAGCGCCGGCGAGGCAGGGCAGCAGCAAGAGCCCAGCGGTGCCGCCCTCGATCAGCTCGACGTCATGGGCGAGTGGATGGCGCTCGCGGAGGCGCCGGACGGCGTGGACGCCCAGGCCGTCATCCGAGCGGATGATGTTGCCGATGCCGATGATCACGGTGCCGTCGCGGACCGAGGTCATGGCCGGGGGCGCTCCGGGGCGTCCCGCGGCGTCTCGCCTTCGAGCACGTTGGCCTTGTAGCCGGTGATGATGCTCGAGAGCTCACCGTTGCGCTCGTCGACGTCGATCAGGATCGAGCAGTAGACGTGGAACGCGGTGAAGGCGCCGAAGACGAACATCAGCAGGAAGTGCAGCAGTCGTAGCTGCTCGATCGGGAGCAGGCTGTAGGTCCAACCGAACAGCGTTTGCCAGGCCGGGATCCGACCCACCCAGGCGAACAGCCCGAACCCGGAGATGATCGACAGCCCGAACAATCCGTAGACGGCGAGGTACGCGAGTGCCGCGAGCGGGTTATGGCCGTTGGCGCGCGGCGGGTGCAGGCGTCGGAGGGTGTAGAAGCTGAGCATGTCGCGCAGGTCGCGCCACTGGCGGCGGGTGATCGGCAGCAGCGCTCGCCAGTGCGCGTAGCGGTTGCCCACGAACGCCCAGTACACGCGGACCAGCACCGCGGCGGTGAACACAAAGCCGCAGGTTTCGTGGATGAAGCGGACCGACGCCATCGTGAACCCGGGATTGCCGACCGTCGTGCTGGCGGCGATCGGGAACGGGCTGTAGATGTAGATGCCGGTGATCGAGAGCACGACCAGCGTGATCACGATCGTCCAGTGCACGATGCGCACCGGCAGCTCCCAGACGTAGACCGCGTGGCGGGCGGGGCGGG
Source organism: uncultured Actinomycetes bacterium (assembly GCA_937888775.1). The sequence continues at coordinate 2,242 of CALAQT010000303.1, forward strand.
TGCCGGCCTCGCGCGTTCGCCGGACGGAACGGCTCTCTACAGCCATCCGGGTCCCGGCGCTACGGTCACGCGGGTGCGTTGGCCGGAGTGCTCGGCGTCGAGCACGTGCACCGCGCAGGCGAGACATGGATCGAATGAATGGACGGTGCGCAGTAGTTCGAGCGGGCGTGTCGGGTCGGCCACCGGCGTTCCGATGAGTGCTTGCTCGTAGGGACCGGGATGGCCTTGGGCGTCTCGTGGGGAGGCGTTCCAGGTGGTCGGCATCACCGCCTGGTAGTGCTCGATCAGCCCATCGGAGATCTCGACCCAATGCCCGAGCGACCCGCGCGGCACCTCGTGGGGACCGAACCCGCGGGCTCTCTTGGGCCAGGTCGACGGGTCCCATTTGGAGGTGTCGGCGATCCGGAGGTCACCGGATTGCATGTTCTGCGACAGGGCGTTGAGCCAGGTCTGCAGCCGCTCGACGACGATCTCTGACTCGAGGGCTCGGGTGAGGATTCGGCCGATGCTCGAGTAGAGCGCATCCTGTCCGAGCCCGAGGGTGTGGAGTGCCCGGTTGACGGGGGTCGTGATCTCGGCGGAGCCGGCGGCGTAGGCGACGAGCACCCGGGCGAGCGGCCCGACCTCCATCACCTCGCCGTCGTATCGCGGGGCCTTCAGCCAGGAGTATTTCTCATCGGTCGTCAGCCACTGATAGGGGGTCTTCGGTCCGGTGTACTCAGCGGTGGTCTCGCCGTCGTAGGGATGGAGCGCCGCTGCGTCACCGTTCGTGTAGCCGTACCACGAGCGGGCGATCTGTTCGGTGATCTGCTCGGGGTCCATCGGGTCAAGACGTGAAAGATCACGGCCGCGGACGATCCCGCGGGGGAACAGGTAGGAGGTGGTATCCGATACCGCGCCCTTGCCGTAGCCGCCGTAGGTTAGGAAGTTCTCGGTTCCACCGCCGATCTTCGTCCAGTCGGGATACGCCGAGGCGATGAGCATGACGTCCGGCAGGTACACCTGTGCGATGAAGGTCCTCATCGTCGCGATCAGTTGGCCGAGAAAGTCGATCGAGTCGGGGTTGATCGCCTGGGGGCTGTTGGGGTCGACCGGCGTCGCCATCCCGCCCACGACGAAGGTCTGCGGGTGGGGGTTCTTCCCGCCCAGGATTGCGTGGATACGGATCACGTCTCGCTGCCAGTCGAGCCCTTCAAGGTAGTGCGAGATGACCAGCAGGTTCTGCTCCGGGGTGAGCCGGTACGCGGGGTGCCCCCAGTAGCCGCTGGCGAATAGCGAGAGCTGTCCGGAGTCGGCAAGTGTCTTGAGCCGGCTCTGGACCGTGGTGAAGTAGGCGGTGCTGGATTTCGGCCAGTCTGAGGTCGATTGCGCTAGGCGCGAGGTGCGAGCCGGGCTCGCCTTCAGCGCGTCGACGATGTCGACCCAGTCGAGCGCGTGCAGATGGTAGAAGTGGATCACGTGATCGTGGACGAGCTGGCTGCCGGCGATCAGTTGGCGGATCAGCTCGGCATTGGGCGGCGGCGAAGCCCCGACCGCGTCCTCGACGGCGCGAACGGAAGCGATCGCGTGGACGGTGGTGCACACCCCGCAGATCCGCTGCGCCCAGATCCACGCCTCCCGCGCATCTCGGCCCTCAACGATCTTCTCGATCCCCCGAAACATGGTGCCGGCCGCCCACGCCTCAGTGACCCGACCGTTCGAGACCTCTGCCTCGATCCGCAGGTGACCTTCGATCCGGGTCACCGGATCAATCTTGATCCGAGTCAATCCTCCCCTCCTTCAGGCTCGAGCCCCTCACCGGTGTCTGTGGGCAGCGGCGGCACACCCGGCACGGGTTTGATGTCCCGGTCGTTCTTCCTGGCCTCCGAGCGGCGTGCCGCCGCGCCTTGCAGGCCCTTGCCGACTCCGTGGGCGGCGGTCAGAGCTGCTACGCCTCCGATCACGCTCAGGCCGATCGTCTCTGCTGACGTGTCGGCACCGAAACCGGCGACATTCGGCAAGGCCTCATAGAACGGGCTGGCGTTGCTCCAGAAATCGTGCGACGCGCAGGCGATGCATCCGTGTCCGGCCTCGACCGGCCAGCTCGTCCCGTCGTTCCAGCGCACGTTGGGGCAGTTGTAGGTCGCGGATGGACCCTTGCAGCCCATCTTGTAGAGACAGTGGCCGTTGCGGTGGCCCTCATCGCCCCACTCCTCCACGAACAGCCCGGCGTCGAAGTACGCGCGTCGCTCGCACTGATCGTGAATCGTGTCGCCGTAGGCGAACAGCGGTCGGTTGTACTGGTCGAGCGCCGGCATCTCGCCGAACGTCAGATAGTGCACCAGCACCGCGACCGTGTTGGCGGGATTGTGCGGACAGCCGCCCAGGTTGACCACGTTGGCACCCGGCACGACGTCCTGCACGCCCTGGCCGTTCGTCGGGCCGTGCTGCACCAGGCCGCCGTCCCACGCGCACGCGCCCACCGCGAGGGTGGCCTTGGCGTTGCCGGCCACCTCGCGCACCAGGTCAAGCGCCGAGCGTCCGCCGATGGTGCAGAACCCCTCGCCGGTCGGGATCGCCCCTTCGATCACCGCGATGTACTGACCCTTGTTGTCGTGCACGGCCTGGGTGCTCATCGCCTCGGCCTGCTCGCCCGAGCCGGCCATGATCAGCTCGTGATAGTTCCACGCCAGGGTCTCGAGCACCAGTTGCGCGACATCGGGGTGCGGGGAGCGCAGGATCGACTCGGAGTTGCCAGCGCAGTCCTGGAATTCTCGCCAGATAAGCACCGGTCGCCGGACGGTCATCAGCGCGTCAGCGATCGTGGTCCGGTAGCTCGCCGGCAATGCGAGCGTCGTCGCCATCACCCCGCAGAAGTTCAAGAAGGCGCGACGGCTCACGCCGCGTTCTTCAAGACGCTCAGGCAGCGTCTGGTTCAGGAACACCGAGGCGGCCCGATCCCGCATGAGCGCGCGACAGGCCGAGTGACGGCCGAATGCAAGCCATTACGGCGTCGATGCCTGCTCCAGCTGGTCAGCGCATTTGACGGAAGGACGCGAAGCATGCGACACCTGGGGTTGGATTGGAGCCATCAGAAGTCACTCGCTCCATCCGCCCACGCGTGGGCCAACTTGACGATGCCCTCCAAGCCCTACGTTACCCCGAGCGTCAACCCACCGAAGGCGGGATCAAGCCGCGAGCCGCTGGTCAAGAGTGGCACGCTCACTCGTGACGCGCCGCGAGCGTACGACGGAGTTGCTCGTACTGATCGACCTTGATCTCGCCGCTTGCCAACCGTCGATCGAGGATCTTAAGCGCCGACGCTGTGCCAGCCCGCCCGGGCGCGTGACGCTTGCGCATCAGACGGATGGTCCAGACGCCGGCGGCGACGAGGAGCCCTACGAGGATGATGGTCGTGAAGATCGAGAAGATCCACCCGCCGGAGGTCATGTGGTTGTGCCAATACATCATGGCTTGAGTCCTTTGGGCGAGGGGCGGTGACCGCTTCGTCTCGGGTTACCCGAGACGGTCATGCGGAAGGGGAAGGCTTACGTTGCCGGGAGCGGCGGGCCGCGGGCTCCAGGGTGGCCGCACGTCGCAGCGTCTTGGCGATCGCGTCGCCGGTCGGTAGCCGGTCGGGATCGACCAGCCACTGCACGATCAGTCCATCGAACATCGCCATGACCAGCGCGGCGGCAACCTCCGGGTCAACGCGCCACTTCGGCACAGCACCGCGGTCGGACCGGCGCCCGGGTTGAGTTGGCGAGGTACTCGGTGAGCGCTGGCGATCGAGCGCTATTTGGCCAGCGGGTTGACGGAGTGGTGAGAGTGACGGACGTGCCCCTGGCGCCCGGTGGCCGTGCGTATCTCGTTGAGCGTGGGCTCGAGGAGGAGGGCGCCAACGCCAACGCGGCGCTGCATGCGTTGATCGACGATTACCTGGAGCAGGCGTCCATTCTCGACGAGGTGCCAATGGCGGCGACTCTTTTCTAAGAGGTGGGGTATCCCCTTTAGTACCCCAATTTCCCGCTTCGCTTGAGAATGCGGCCTGTTACCTGGTTACGACGTTTTGGCCGCTTCGCGCGCGGACGCAAGCGGCGCTCAGAGCTTCCCGTCGACCTGGCGGGAGTTCTGCCGCGCGCTTAGCACCTGATCGGCAACCGCGCCTTCGACTGACAGCCACTCACCTTAGGTGGCGGCGTTCGGAGCGGCGGTACAAGGAGCTGACAGGGACCGACCACGCCCATCGTTCCCGTAGGGCTATTCCTGCTTGCGCGAACGCGCGGCGCAACCTGTGGCGACGGAACCCCAACACACCGACCAGCACCGTCGTCTCCCGGTCGCGCACGACGAGGAACGTGCTTATCCATGGTGGGCAGATGACCGCCTTGGCCATCGTGATGCTGTCCTCGCAGTGCACCACGTGGTGAGGCACGGACAGTTTACGTGTAACGCCCCACGGCCGAAAGACAACCCCCTCGTCGGATGAGACCGTCAGCGTTCCGAGGCCGTTGATGGGCACGCGATGAAAGAGCGCCATTCCGCCAACACGGAACGTTTGGGAGAAGCGCTCAGGCGAAGAGGGCGATGCCTCGGAACTCGTATCAGCGGGTAGTTCTATACCTCGATTGTTGCACCGTCCAGAGCCCGCGCACCCCGTTTTCGTTGTTCAACCCGCTGAGCTGCTCGTCACCGTGCCGTCCGCGATCAGCTGGGCGAGCGAGTCGGTCAAACGGGCAAAGCTCTGTTGCTCGCGCGTGGGCAGCGCCGGGCTGGCGGTGATCACGCGCGCGAGCTCGACGAGCTGATCGCGGCGAGTAGACACCCCGGTCACCTGACCGCGCAACCGGCCAGTTGACCGGGCACCGATGACTTCCGGGTGGCAGTGGCGTCTGAAGGGTGAGCGACAGGCCCAGCCGCCGCGGCCCGGGACAGGCACGTTCCCCTAGCAGCACGGTCGCCGACGACCCGAGACCATAGAGTTCTGATCATGCGGAAGCTGATTGCGTGGGCGTTCATGTACTCGCTAGACGGCCTTCTCGCCGACGAGGGCACCGAGTACTGGCAGTTCTGCTTCGGCCTGCCCGTCGACCCGGCGGACACGAAGCAGAAGGTCGGCCTTTACCAGAGCGCGTACGCGCACATCATGGGCCGCGCCGCCTACGAGGGCATGGCCGGAGCCTTGCCGACGGCCGACCACCCGTTCTCCCCCATCATGAACGCCGCGCGCAAGGTCGTCTTCTCCCGGACTCTAAAGACGGCCGAGTGGGCCAACACCACCATCGCCGCTGGTGACACGAAAGAAGAGATCGACAAGCTCAGGCAAGGCGGCGACGGCCACATCGTGGTCTGGGGCGGCGTGAGCTTCTGGCGGTCGCTCATGCGGCTCGACTTGATCGACGAGTTCCGCCTGGACTTGCACCCCTATGTTGCGGGCGAGGGTACCCGGCTGTTCGAGGACGTCCCCAAGAACTACCGGCTCGACCTGGTCTCCAGCACCGAGTTCAGTAACGGGACCGTCGGACTGCAGTACCGCCGGCACCGCTAAACCGGCGGCCGACATGCAGACGAGTGGCAATCAGGCGGGCGCCACGACCTGTCCGAGGGGTCCATCCTCGAGCGGGACACCGTCCCTTGTTCGGAGACCTGCTTCGGTCGTGGCACACGCATCCGGCCGGGCTGGTCGCCGCCCTGCTCTGCGCGGGATCCGAGAAAGCTCGCCGGCCGTGATCGCGGATTGGCTTGGGTGTCGCATCGCTCGACTGCTGTGGGACGATGTTCCCCGTGAGGCGACTCGCCGATTGGTTCGCCGAACGGAGTGCCCGGGGGATGCTCACGCGCGCCGTTGGTGCCTGGCTGCTCGTTGGGCTTCCGGTGATTGCCGCGCGGATTTGGTGGTCCGTCGCCGCCGCCATCACCGTCTTCGTGGTCGCCGTGACGGTGTACGTAGCGGCAGCGGTCCGCTACATGCACCATCACCGCCGACAGCTCTGATACAGGCCGCAGTCAAGCGGGGTCGAAGCCCGGTTTCCCCAACACCGGCGGACCCCCGCGGTTCCGAATCGGGCCATATCCCCGCGTCTCCTATCGGCAAGGGGGTCACGCCGGTGCCCGAGCTCGACGTCGTCCTTTCGGGTGCAATCTGGCACAGGCGTCGGGCTAGCGCGTTGGCGCGTACCGGACAGCTGGATTGCCGCTCGAGCGGCGCTCTGCGGCCGTTACCGCTTCCGGCCGCCCACGGCGAAAGTGGTCGCCTTGTTGATCGCACGCTGGCGCGCTCGCCCAGGCCGATGGGGAGAGGGGCACGGCGCGGCTGAGCGCTCGCCCCGCTTATCGTGGCGTCCTTGGGCATGCAACCCGCTATCGCGATCGCCGGTCTTTCGAAGGACTATGGCTCCGGGTACGGTCTTTTCGCTCTCGATCTGGAGATCGAGCAGAGTGAGGTGTTCGGCTTTCTGGGGCCCAACGGCGCCGGGAAGTCAACGACGATGCGTCTGCTCCTGGATCTGATCAAGCCGACCTCGGGCCGCGCGTCGGTTCTCGGACTCGACACCCGAGCGAACAGCCTCGAGATCCGTCGCCGGGTTGGTTTTCTTCCCGGCGATTTCGCGCTCTACCCAAAGCTGACCGGCGCGAAGGTCCTCGACTACCTGGCCGACCTGCGGGGCGGGGTCGATCGGCGCGCGCGTGACGCGTTGGCTGAGCGTTTTGACGCGGATCTCGATCGGCCGATTCGTGAGTTATCGACCGGCAACCGCCAGAAGCTCGGGCTGATTCAGGCGTTCATGCACGACCCGGAACTGTTGATCCTGGACGAGCCGATTGCTGGCCTCGATCCGCTCGTGCAGCAGAGCTTCCATCGGCGGCTCGCCGAGACCAGTTCTCGAGGACACACCGTGTTTCTGTCCTCGCACACCCTCTCCGAGGTCGAGCGCGTCACCCACCGCGTCGCGATCCTGCGCGAGGGTCGGCTGGTCGTGGTCGACTCGCTGGAGAACCTTCGTAAGGTCGCCGTCCAGCGGTTGGAGATCGAGTTCAGCCCGTACCCGTGGACACGTTCCGTTCACTGCCCGGGGTGCGGGAAGCGACGGTCGATGGCCGGCGGCTGAGCGTGGCGTTCGAGGGGTCCGCTGACGCGATCGTGAAGGCCGCGGCGGCCCATGAAGTCCAAGCCATCCGCACGCGCGACGATGACCTCGAGGAGATCTTCCTGCGCTACTACCGGCAGGACAGCCCCTCGTGATCTGGCCGGCGTTCAAGATGACGCTGCGCCTGCGCCTACCGTCGACCGGCCTCGCGGCGCTCGGACTGGTCGCGGTGCTCCTGCTCGTCGGAGCCCTGTTCCCAGCGGTCGGGCATTCGTTCGGGAAGCTGAACATCCCTAAAGGCGTCTCGCACCTACTCGGGGGTGCCGACTACGGCACCATCACCGGCTGGTACAGGAGCGAGATCGGCTCGATCTACGGCCCACTGGTGATCTCCGCCGTGGCGATCACGGGGGTGGTCAGCGCCACCGCCGCAGAGGAGGAAGAGCGAATCCTCGCGCTCGTACTCGCCCACCCCATCGAGCGCGCCCGCTTGATCGCCGCAAAGGCCGCGGCAATCGCCGTAATCGTTTGTCTGATCGCTGTGGCCACGTTGCTCGGCCTGATCGCCGGAGTCACCCTCGCCGGCGGAGGGATCAGCCTCGGCGACCTCAGCGCCTACTCACTGCACTTGGCCTTCTTCGGCCTGGCCATCGGCGCGATCGCACTCGCCGTCGGCGCGGGCACCGGGCGACGGGCGCTAGCCACCGGAGCCGCTGCCGCCGCTGGGGTTATCGGCTGGCTGATCAACGGGTTCGCCCCCCTCGTGAACGCGATCGCCTGGCTCAAATACCTGTCCCCGTTCTACTATTACGCGGGTCACGATCCGCTCACCGAAGGCGTTGGCATCGTGGACCTCGCCGTGCTTGGCTTGCTCGCGCTGGTCTTCACAACGGTTGCCGTGCTGCGCATCGAACGCCGCGACCTGCGCGCGTAGGAAAGCAGAGCCATCCTGCCCGATTGCGGAGCTGGGGTCGGCAGCTCTTGCATCGCAGGCGTCCGCCGGCAGACGCGTGCTTAGCCACTCAGTACGATCGCCGGGGGCGGGCCCTCTCTTGACGTCGGGACGGGCCTGTGTCGCACGGTCGAGCGGCACCCGTGTTCGCGGAATGCCGAAACGAGCCGATGGCGAGACGAGCCGATGGAGCCGAGCAAGATCGAAACCGTCCGGTCTGCGGCGGAGTCCGCAGCTGGCGACACGGAGGGTCTATCGCCCTGTTACGCGCCGCCGCCGTTCAGTGCGACGGACGGCCTTGGCGACACCGCTCGCGATGCCCCGGCTGGGATCAGGGAGCAATCAGCGCAGCCGGCCGGTCAGAGTGTCGGCGTGCCGTAGCCTTGACCTATGCACAGCAGGTTCACGTGGCACAGCATCATCTACAGGCTGATCCTCGGCGTTGTGGTCTTGGCGGTCGTCATCCCAGTTTGGGCAGGTGGGCACCACCCGATGTGGCCGGTTTCGCTCAGCACGATCTTCGTGGTGGCCGCACTTGGCATCTTGCTGGCGCGCCAGCCGCGGCTGCGCGAGTGGTTGCGTCGCCGATGACCGCCCTGCCTCGCGAGAACCTGAGCACGGACGGGTCCGTCGAGGTCCGCTGACCGCAGACGTTGACGTGCCTGGATCCCGTCGCCCACGGGAACCGCTGCCTGTGTCGGGGAGCTAGTGGTGTCTCCTGTAAGTCCTGTCCTGATGGTCGTGGATCACGCGCCGAGGA
>CALAQT010000304.1 GCA_937888775.1 uncultured Actinomycetes bacterium
GATCAAGCGCTAGAACGTCGCGCGACTGGGTCGGCTCGGCGTTGCCAGCCGACCCAGCGCCATACCAGAGCCTGGCGAAAGGGAGGGGAGCTCCGGGCGTCTCGCGGCGTCGGCGTCTTCCCCCAGACGAGCGCAAGGCGAGCGGCTTCCGGAGCCGCTGAGACACTTTCTGGCTCGTCGAAACCAGGGCGGATGAACCCCGCCGCCCGATTGCGCTCGAGACCGTCGGATCGGAGCCGCTTCCGACGTCCACGGCTGCGCGGACTCTGCTCCTCAGCTGCTTGCCAACAGCGTGCCATTCGCGGTCCGAGCAAGCGCTCAGCAACTTCGACCGCGGCTTCCGCATCAGCGGCAGACGAGTCGTCTCGTGCCGAGACGGTGCGCGATGGACGTGCCTGCTCTCGGCGCCGACCAGCTCTTCGGAGGTGTTGGCCGCCTCGCCGCCGCGGCGGAAGCCGAGCGCGTGCGCGAGCAGCGATTGACCGCTGGCCGCCTGGCCTTCTGACCGTGTTCAGTACTCGCCGACAGTCGGCCGGGGTCGGCGACGCGGTATTGGCCGTCTGAGCGAGGTTGCGTCGCGTGTCTTCCACCCGGCCAGGGGGCGACCAGAGCGGTTTCCTTGCGACGACTCGACAAGCGATCGGCGTATGCCAGCGTGATGCCCTTCCCGATCAACCTGGCTTCTCGCTATCTATCTAGCATCGAGGATCATCAGGTGAGCGTGCATCGCGGCGCGCTCAGGCTTTGAGGTATCGGTCGAGCCAGTCAAAGATTCGCGCGTCGCGCAGGGCTGGGGCCATCGGTTCGCAGTGATGGTTGGCGCCTTCTTCGGCGGTGAACTTGACCAGGTGCTTAGTGCCGTTGAGCATGTCGTAGAGCTGCTGTGACTGACCGGGCCAGAACTGCTCGTCTTCCGGATCTGTGATCAAGATCGGGGTGGTGATGCCTTTGACCTCATCACCGAGGCGGTATTGCAGCACCTGCTGGTAGAGATCAAAGCGTGAGCCGGTGTGCACGCCGTAGGGCTCGCCACGGAAGTGCAGCGTCGCCCGGGTCGATTTTGAGAACCGCTCGGTCCAACCCATCTCCTTATCGAAAGAGTCCTTCTTGGCTGGATCCTGGAGCTGTGAGCGCATGAACCCGGGAAGCTGCCGCGTCCATGATGTAGACACGTCAACCACGCCCGGATCGGCGACCGCAGCCGCGAATCGGTGCTCGAACGCCAGAGCTCGAGGCACCCAATAGCCAGCTTGGCTGACGCCGATCAGGGCGAGCCGTTTGGGGTCGACATCCGGCCGCGCCACCATCGCGTCAACAACCGGGGTAAGCACCGCCTCCCAGTCGTGGCGAAACGCGATGTGCTGTTCAAAGAGGACCGATTGCTGTCCGGGCCCCTCAAACGCCAGCCAGTGATAGCCGCGCTCGCCGGCGGCCAAGCCGCCGTGCAAGCCAAGACTTGGTGTCGCGCCGTCGCTTCCGTTGTTCATCACGACGAGTGGCCGCTGCTCTCCGGGCTGGGCGTCGGTGGCGCGGAAGAACCAGCCCGGAAGCGACGTGCCCTCGTAGGGGATCGTGAGCCGCTCCCCGGGTACAGGCAACAGCTCAACGACCTTTTCCCAGGCCGCACGATGTCGGCTCCAGATCTCGTGATGACGCTCGGGTGTGCTCGAGTGCGTGATCAGGTACAGCCCGGTGGAGTAGTAGCTACTCGCGCGCAGGTAGTAACGGCAGGCGCTGACACGATGTCCGTCGGCCTCGGCGGTCTGAGCGGCTGCCTCTACCGCCTCGGCGGTAGAGCACCACTCTCGCACCCACGCGTCGGCGTCGCCGTCTTTGATCCGTCCCGCCGTCGCCAGCACCTCCCCACTTTCGGCGTAGCCGCGAGCTACGCTCCCCAACGCCATCTCGTAGCCAAATTCGAAGTCGTCGTGTTTGAACATCGATCGCATACCGGCCCGTCCATTTCTAAGATGTCAACGAGGCAAGCCAACCTTGAGCCGGCCTGGTCCCGACACACCGGTTGACCGTGCGCGCACAGTCGGCAACAGCGACCCGCGCCCGGAGGCTAGGCGGCGCGCCTCTCAGGACGCAATATGCCTCATCATATGACGGAGTGTCCGAGGATCGCCCGGGCTCGAACCTGATGGACCTCGAGATAGGCCTCCGGCCCGTAGTGGAGGGTGTTGCCGGAGAAGTAAGGGGGGACCTGCTGGTCGAAGTGGACGTACCCGTGGCTGACGTCGCTTTGGAGGAGATCGGTGCGGCTGGCGACGGCGAAGCGAAGCGTGTCACCGGCGTCGAGGCGAGTCTGCGCTGGGGTGAGGCGAGAACGCAGGGTCACCGGCGCATTGGTGTCAGGGGCTGGGGAGGTCCGGTGTCGATGGCGATCTCGCACGCCGTGCTGCGCGCATCGCCGATGCGTCGGCGCGCCGGGCTGATCGTCCCCATCGACAGGAGGTGATATCCGCCGCCGGAGTCGACCCGCCCGAGTCGCGCGACGACGTGGGAGTCGATCTCGTTGGCGCCAAATCGCAGCTGAGCCGAGACCGGGCCTGCTGGCTCGACGGCTGTTCCAGGAGACACCGTATTAAGCTGGCAGCGTCCCTACGCAACCGAGAGATCTCATCGTGCCCTCCGTCCCCCTGCCACTGTCACCGTTGCCGGTGAGCGAGCGACCAGTCTACGTCGTTGCCGGCGGCAATCACGTCACGCTCCTCTTGGACCGCGGGGTCAGCGGCGGTCTGGTCGATGTGATCGACGTGCTCGCGCAGCCCGGCGGTGGCCCACCGCCGCACCGGCACGCGTTCGCTGAATGGTTCTGTGTCCTGGCGGGGGAACTCACGATTTCAGAAGAACGTGACGGGCGAGTCGCGTGCACACGCACGCTGACCGCGGGCGAGTCGGTGTTTGTGCCGCCATGGACGGTCCATGGAACGCTCAATCTCTCCAACGCCCCAGCACGATTTCAAGTCACAGGACAGCCCGGAGCCATGACGGGCTACTTCGCCCAGGCCGGAGTGCGAGTGCCCACTGAAGGCGCCCCGCCGGACCGACCGCCACCCGGCCCATCCCAGCTCAAAGACATCGCCGCCGCCTGGGGCATCGAATTCTGGACCGGCCCGATCGACCACGCGCCGCTCAAGCCCGCCCAGACCTAACACCTCGGCTAACAGCCGACGCCGAAACAGCTCGGCACAACCTACTGGAGGACGAGCAACACCCCGACCGCTTCCCCATCCACGAACCAGCAGTAACCTCAAGACGGCCGCAGGCAGGCCTCGAGACTCCGTATCCGGCGCGAACCAGGCAGGAGCGAGAGACTCCTCCACCGCGGCGTGGTCGCAATGCCGCTGATGCGGAAGCCGCGGTCGAAGTTGCTGAGCGCTTGCTCGGACCGCGAATGGCACGCTGTTGGCAAGCAGCTGAGGAGCAGAGTCCGCGCAGCCGTGGACGTCGGAAGCGGCTCCGATCCGACGGTCTCGAGCGCAATCGGGCGGCGGGGTTCATCCGCCCTGGTTTCGACGAGCCAGAAAGTGTCTCAGCGGCTCCGGAAGATGCTCGCTTTGCCGGCTCAGCAGGGCAGAACTCCACACGCCCTCCTTTGCGCGGATACGGGGGCGCCTGCGTTCCGCTTCGCGCCGACCGTCGGCGTGCGACGCGAGATTGGCGACGAGCAGGTCGATCCCCCCCCTGTTTGCGCAGCCCTCCTTTCCCGGCGGCACAGGCATCGTCCGTGCCGGTTGTCGCGGCCGGATCGCGCGCGGAGAGCAGCAGCTTCGCCGAGAGTGCCGCCTGGGCGACGAAGCAGATGTGGCTTTTGGAGGCGGGAGGCGAAGGTCGATGGGGTTGCCGTCGCCCAAATCGGCGCTGCTCCGCTCATTCGTCCCTGCGTCCGTCTATCGTTCGCTCCATTCAGGACCGTTTGGTAGGAGTGGGCGGTCTTTTCACCGGGGACCATTTGCGATCACGTGGCGCACTTCGGCCTGTCGGGGTTGGGGCCCGAACCCGGTCAGTACCCAGGTCGCACCCGCTTTGCTCCATGGAGCGACCTCCGCTCCGGGATCGATCTCGACAACCAGGTCAAACGGACCTTGGTCGGGCGAGCGTTGTTGCGCGATCTCCGCGGCGAGCTCGGCGAGGGCATCCGGTCCAGGTAGCTCGATCGGGAACATCCCATCCCACGCTGCAGCGCGTGCAAGAGGCCGGCGGTTCGGCCACTTGCCCGCCACCCAGACAGGGATCCTCGGCCGCTGGACCGGCGGTGGGTCAAACTCGCCGGCCCAGAGCTCGGCCAGCCGACTCAGCCCGTGATCCAGCAACCGCGCCCGCTCTCGCGGCTCGACGACCTCCCCGAACGGCACGAGCTCCTCCGGGATATCCGCACCGAGGCCGACCCCGAGGGTGAGACGACCGGCGCTGAGGTGATCGAGCGTCACCGTCTCACGCGCCAGCTTCTGCACCCGCCGGCGCGACAGCGGGGTCACGAGCGGACCGAGGCGCAGCCGTTCGGTCCTGGCCGCGATCGCGCTCAGCGCCACCCACGGGTCGGCGACCGCCCGGACCGGGGCTCGCCAGACGATGTGGTCCCACAAGAACAGCCCATCCCATCCAGACGACTCTGCCTGCATCGCGAGCTCAATGAGGACCCGTGGATCAGCGAGTTCGTCAAACGGCGCCAAATACAAGCCGCGCCTGATCCCGTGTCCGTTAGCCGAAGGTGTGGGCAAAGGCATCGTCTACCTCGATGATGAACACGATCCGGTCCTCACCCCGCGGGTAAGGCTGGCCGATGTACTTGTGCGAGATGCGGTCGATGATCTTCCAAGCCGGCTCGTCCCGGATGATGTCGGTGACGCGCCCGCGGATGCTGGCCATGGCTGTCGGCTGGTCTCGGTCGGTGATCGAGATCGCGACGCGTGGATCCCGGCCCAGGTTGCGCGCCTTTTGGGACTGCGGTGACGTGAGGATCGCGAGCTTTTCGTCTTCCAGACCGATCCACACGGGAACGGTGTGTGGGGCGCCGTCGGCCCGGAGCGTGGCTACGTGCGCAATGTTGGGTCCCTCAAACAGGGCAAGGATGTCACTTGAGAGCGCGGTCATCGAGGGTTCCTTCCGATCGTGAGTGAGCTGTCGTCCACGTCGTTTCGCCGTGTCCAGGTCATGGCGGGATCCCGCGGCCATCAAGGGCGCGCGTCCGTGCAGGTCTTCTGGCGCCCAATGGCGTGCCGGTGACGAGGATCATCGGACCACCTCGTAGCGGAGGTGGGTGACGCCCGGTGCCGGTATGGATTCGACGAGTTTGAGCTGCACGTGCTCGGACAGCGCTTGGAAGAACGGCCGTCCGCCGCCGAGCAGGATCGGCACCTGATGCAGAACGAGCTCGTCGACGAGCCCTGCCGCCAACGCCGCCGTCACAACGCCGCCGCCCATCAGGCCGACGTCCTTATCCCCGGCGGCCTCGCGCGCCGCAGCGATCGCGTCCTCGATCCCTGTGGTGACGAGCGTCTGACTCGCGCTGATCTCCGGCGCTGGCCGATGACTGAGAACGAACAGCCGTGCCGTCGGGTGTGGGCCGTCGCCTCCCCAATGGCCGGAGTGCTCGTACGTGGCGCGCCCCGCCACCGCCGCGCCCACCCGCGCCGCGAGAGCGTCGAAGAACCGGGCGCTGGGCGCACTCAGCCGGAACCCGCCGAACATCTGACTGGGCGTGTCGCCGTCGGAGTACCAGTCAAACAGCATCGGCGCATCGCCGAGCCCGCGATCGAACCCACCGTCACCGTCGCTCGGATCGCGCCCGCTGATGTAGCCGTCGACCGAGACCGCGTGGGCGCTGAAGACCTTGCTCATATCCATGCTCCTCTCTGGGGTTCCTTTAGGAGATGCTGGAACCGTATCAGATTGAGTTCCTTGAAGAGACTCTGGTTGCTACGCTGATCGGATGCAACGCACCAACTTCGGCGAGATGGCGTGCTCGATCGCACGCTCTCTGGACGTCATCGGGGAGCCCTGGTCGCCGCTGATCCTGCGTGACATTTGGGTCGGGTTGAACCGGTTCGAGCAGATCCAGGCCGACCTCGGCATCTCACGCAAGGTCCTGACCGAGCGGCTCAACCACCTCGTCGAG
>CALAQT010000305.1 GCA_937888775.1 uncultured Actinomycetes bacterium
TCAAAGCTGAACCGGCCGCCAAGCTGGACTCACCTACGATCATCCACGGAGCCCCCGATTTCGCTGACGTCGTGAGAGCGGCTCAGGCGGCCAGAGCGGGTCCTCCGCAACGGAAATGGTTCACCCCAGAATCGTCACCTTGTGGCAGACGTACAAAAAGTCGAGACACGCGATCGTTTGTGCGACAGCCTCTCGTCAAAGCAGGTGTCCGATTACGCCCGGCTCTTGGCTGCTCCGTTTCCTCAGGGGCAGAAGAGTCGTCGGCGTCAGCGTTGCCTACTGCAAGCCGTGGCTCAGCGAGAGCCACACCAGGCTGTGTGCGATATGCCCGTTCGCGGCGGAGCAGGTTGGCGGCGTGACCCCCGGCAATAGATCTGTTCGGACGACAAACCTGGGTCCTGGCTCTGTTTCGCTGCTTGAGGCGTTAGTGATCGGGCGTCGCGCTCGAGATCCGATAGGACCTCTGCTCTGTCGGGCCCCTGAACTGCGGTTGTATTTGGCCACTCGCCTGAAGCGGAACGTCCCGCGAGACGCGGTTCGCGTCGGCGAGCGGCGCAATCGTCAGGCTCTCCGGGGTTGCCGGTGGTCGCGGGCTTGTGTACTCGCGGTACGGTGCTAGTGTCCGGTGTCACGAAAGGCGGGGGTTGCGCGCGCGAGGTTCGCCGGTCGCCGTCAAACCACTGGAACGGGGTGACATGGGGATCGCTCGGCTGGGGCTTAGGCGAGGCGTGCTTGGCTGCCTGTCCGCTGCGGTTTTCGGGCTAGTGGTGTTCCCGGGCGCGGCGGGCGCGGATCTCACGATCACCGAGGGCAAGTCGTTCAGCGGAACGGTGGTCGATATTGGCGGCTGCTCGCTTTCGAGCGCGACGATCTATTGGGGTGATGGCACGCCAACGTCGGCGGGTGTGTCGGACGGCGGCACGGGCGTGCAGGGCTCCCACACCTACGCCGATGAGCGCACCGCCAACGGGAACGTGTCCTATACGTGCAGCAACATGGTCGGCACGCAGACGGCGTATTTCACAGCGACGGTGACCGACGCCCCGCTCACCGCGGGCGGCGCCAACGTTTCGGGGACCCCCGGCCAGCCGGTCAGCGCGGTGGTGGCGCACTTCTCCGACGCCAACCCGGCGGCCGGTGCCGGTGACTTTTCGGCCCAGATCACGTGGGGAGATGGTTCGAAGACGTTCGGGACGGTCGCGGCCGCCCCGACGGGCGGGTTCGACGTGTCAGGAACGCACACCTACGACGCGGCCGGCAGCTACGCGGTCAGCACCTCGGTCACCGACATCGGCGGGAGCACCGGCGGGGCAAGCTCAGTCGCCCAGATCGCACCTCCGTCCGGGCCGCCGGTGGCGCGACTCGCGGTCACTCCGAACCCGACGTGCACCGATGTGCTGACGAAGTTGGACGCCAGCGCGTCCTCGGCGCCCGCCGGGATCGTCACGTATCGGTTCGAGTACTCCGAGCCGACGGGAAACACTACGGGTGGCCCAGCCTACGAGGACGTGTCAGTCTACGTGGGTTCGGGCGACGCTGCCTACACCACGTTTACCTGGAACTGGGCCGGCGGCGGTTTCGGCGGGTACAACGAAGGGTTTCGGGATCCAGCCGACGTCAAGGTGACGGTCACCGACGCTCGGGGCGCCACGGCGACAGCCACCGTGCACGTGACGTTCGTCCAGGGCGACTCGCTCGCCAGCCGCACGGGATGCCCCCCCGACTTCAGCCCGCCCTACAGCTTCCCGTTCGGGAAGCCGCGCAGCTTCCCCAAGCTGACCGTCAGCTCAAGCCGGGTCACGACGATCCTCCCGTGCCGCAGCCACATCATCTGCATCGGCTCCCTCGCCGTCGCCGCCGTCCAGGCACACGTGGGCAGTGCCGCCGCCAAGCTCCCGACAGCGCCGGTGATCGCGGCTACGACCTTCCGAATCGCGCCCGGCAAGCATCAGCGCGTGCACGCCCGATTGACAAAGACAGGCCGACGCCTGCTGCGCGGCGGCAAGCGCATTCGCGCCCGTGTCGTGATCGACGCGCTCGCGCCGAAGGGCAACACGGTGCGGCGATTCAAGACGATCACGCTGGGCCTACCTCGTCATAGGTAGCGAGGCCGGCCGTCCCGCCGCTCGTTACTCCACGTTCCCACCGCCTCCCGCCGGCGCGGGCGCGACAGAACGGCCGAGAACGAGCGCGCCCTCGATGACGCTGCAAATCGGCCAGACCGCCGCTACTGCCCATCCCATCGCTGCGCTGCGCACGCCGACCGGTAATCCCATTTTCGAATAGGAGGAGACGGAGACGGAGCTTCGCATCGCCCGACGGTGGCGACGAGCCCAGCCAAGTCCCCTAGATATTGGTTGGTCGCTGTCGCTTCGCGAGGACCGAGCGACAGCGTACCGGCGTCAGCTGAGACGACTGAGATGGAACCAACTCAAGCGCGTCGTCGGCGTCGAGGCTGAGTACCGCGCCGACATGGAAGCAGGAGCCGCGCTCAGATTGGCCTGGCACCTCCTCCTCGCCACGAGCAGGGAAGCCGACGAGCGGGCCCTGGTCGACCCGCCCGGCGACTGGCATTAGCTGCGCCCGCGACCGCTAAGCAAGCACTCGCACGCGGAAAGGGGAAGGCGACCCGGCGATCGCCTGCCTTCCCCAATGATCGAGTTCCAGCAGTCTCGACGACGCTGCTGCTCGTGAGCAGCACTGGCCACGCCGGCGGCAAGAGCCTTGCTGCCGCTTTCCGGGGGAGCGGCAGCGCCAGAACGACGACCCCCGTGCGGGTGTGAGCGGTGGCGGGCTCGGCTCCGGGCCGGTAGAGCGGGCTGGTCAACAGTCTGCTCTCGAAGGGAGGGAGCGATGCCTTCTGAGTTGTTGCTCGACGCCGCCGGCAGGCGGCGCTCACCCGCGGCGATGCCCGGCCACAACGCCGGGCATGCGCCAAGGAACAAGGGCCGCGTGTATCCGGCCGATCCGCCGACGGTCGATGAGATCGTCGCGGTGATGCGCCAGACACCGCCCGACAGGCACGGGCTGCGGCTGCGGGCGCTGATCGTGGTGCTGTGGCGTGGCGGTCTGCGGATCCAGGAAGCCTTGTCGCTGATCGAGTCAGATCTCGACCCGCGACGCGGATCGATTCTGATTCGCCGAGGCAAAGGTAATCGCCGCCGGGAGGTCGGGATGGACGCGTGGGCGTGGAGCGATCATCTCGCGCCGTGGCTCGCCGCCCGGGTCGAGTTGCCGATAGGGGCGTTGTTTTGCGTGATCGACGGGCCGACGCGCGGGCGGCCGTGGTCAGCGACCGCCGCGCGCGGTGAGCTGCGCCGCTACGCGGCGGCGGCCGGTGTGCGGCGCAGGTTTGCGCCGCATCAGCTCCGTCACGCTCACGCGGTCGAGCTCGCCCGGGAGGGGGTGCCGCTGCCGGTGATCCAGCGGCAGCTCGGGCATTCGTACGTCTCGACCACGAGCGTGTATCTACAAGGGATCGATGTCGAGGAGATCATCGGCACGATCCATGCGCGGTGCGCGCCGATGATGCACGTCAGCGCCGGTCTCGAGCTCTGAGACCTGGCCCGACCGAACAGGCGGGCGGGAGCGCTGCCCGGCGCAACCGCCCGCCGACCCCCGCCCGGACTCAGGCGCTTCTCGAGATTGCGGCAGCAAGGGCCTTGCCGCCGGCGTGGCCGGTGCTGCTCAGATGAAGGAGCGGCGCCGGGAGTGGTGCAACTCGATCTCAGCAGCTGTCTCTACTGCGGCATCCGCGCTGTCGCGTTCATGGCGAGGGAGAAACACCTCTTCCCTTTCCGAACAGAGCCGTTGAGCCCCTCAGCGCCGATGGTACTTGGCCCGCAAGGGCCTGGGAGAGTAGGTCGCCGCCGGTTGAACTAGTGGTGTCTCCTGTAAGTCCTGTCCTGATGGTCGTGGATCACGCGCCGAGGA
>CALAQT010000306.1 GCA_937888775.1 uncultured Actinomycetes bacterium
TACATAGCTCTGCAGTATCGAGTGTCCGTCCCCGTCGACGTCGGCGAGGCGCTCGTCTCCTACCTGCGTCGCCGCGGTGGTGGTGATGGTGGTCGGTCGGTGTTCTTGAAGGTCAACGCGGCCGCGGGAGCGGTTAGCGGCGACGTGGTCCGTGGCGTGGTCAAGGACGCGTGCGCTCGTGCCGGCGTGCCGAGGGTTGGCGCGCACAGGCTCAGGCACACGGCGGCGACCGGGATGCTACGCGAGGGCGCGTCGCTGGTGGAGATCGCGCAGGTGTTGCGCCACCGCGAGATCAAGACGACCGCGATCTACGCAAGAGTCGACCGGACGCGTCTGCGGCCGCTCGCCCGGCCGTGGCCAGGAGCGCGGTCATGACCGATCTGCGCTCAGCGATGAACGACTATCTGGCGGTCCGCCGGCAACTCGGCTTCGAGCTCAAGGGACCGGGACGGCGGCTTGAGGACTTCATCTTGTTTATGCAGCGCGTCGGTGCGGAGCGCGTCACGACGGAGCTCGCGCTCAGGTGGGCGACATCGAGTCCAGGGCACCCGTACACGTGCCGCCGGCGCCTTGGGGTGGTCCGCGGCTTCGCTCGATACTTGAGCACGATCGACCCTCAGACCGAGGTTCCCTCGAAGGATCTGCTGCCAGCCCAGCTTCCGCGCGTCGCTCCGTACCTGTACTCGCCGGCTGAGATCGAAGCGCTGATGGCCGCAGCACGTGCGCTCAGCCCAGGGGTGCGCGCGGCGACGTTCGAAACGCTGATCGGGCTGTTGGCGGTCAGCGGTCTGCGCCGCGGCGAGGCGCTTGCGCTCGATCGCGCCGACGTCGACCTCGACGACGGCGCGTTGCATGTCCGCGCCGCCAAGCAGAGCAAGCAGCGCGAGGTGCCGCTGCACGACTCGACCACCGTAGGCGTTCACGGGGTATCGCTGTGAACGGCGTGGTTCCTGCGTGAGTTATGTGGGGACGAGCGAGGGGACGGGGAGCCGGTGGTGGGCGGCGGTCGCGGCGTCGATCAGGTAGGCCAGCGGTGAGCGGTGTTGCAGGCGGCAGGTCTCGCGGATGGATTGGATTCGTTCGATCCAGCGGCTGCCCTGGTCGGATTGGGTGCCGCCCTGGAGTCGGCGCATCAGAACGGCGTGACGTA
This sequence comes from uncultured Actinomycetes bacterium, assembly GCA_937888775.1. The sequence goes on from CALAQT010000306.1 coordinate 1,151, forward strand.
CGGCGCGCTCGGCTGCATTATTCGACGGGTCGATGTTGAGGTCGGGGACGTCGCAGAACGTCCATAGCGCCTCGTATTCCTCAAGGAGCCCGGCGGCGAAGTTTGCTGTCCGGGTGTGGTGGCCGGCGGCGCATTGCTCAAGTAGCACCTGGATCTGCGCTCGCAGCGGGGGCCAGCTGGTCGCTGAGCCAGTCGGCGTCATGGCCTTCGGCGAGGAACGCGCGATGCGTCGCGATCACTTGGCGTGCGAGCTTGACGAGCTGTGTGCCGCGGCGGCCGGTCGCGCCCGAGCGCTGGGACACCTCGACCAGCTGTCGGATGACATGACACCAGCACAGTTGTTGTTGGAGGACATCGAGGAAGTGATAGCCGGCGTAGCGATCAGACACGACGAACCCGCCGAATTCCTCGCCCAACAGCTCTTTGGCCGCGGCCTGGCTCCGGGTCGGGTCGATCCGAAAGCACGCCACCAGCGCGTTGGCGGCGACCCACAGCCACTGCTGCGCGCCCTGAAGGCGCCAGGTCGTCTCGTCGGCATGGACGACCTCGGCCTTGCGGATCGCCTCACGCAGCTCGGCCCACGGGTCGGCAAGGATCGCGCTCATCCGCATGATCGCGTTGTCGATCGACCCCGTCGATGCCGGGATCCCACCTCAACCACCACCTGGCGGACCTGGTCACGCGAGAGCCTAAACACGCCGGCGAGCATCGCGATGTGCGCGTCCAACCTGGGCCCGAACCCCGACCGGGCACCCGCCGACAGCGCCGCGAGCGTCGCGCGCTGACACGTCGGGCAGCGCAACCGCACCCGCGCATGCTCGAACACCAACGGGACGACCGGCGGCAGCTCGAACTGCTGATCGACGACCGGATCGCCGACCCGTTCCTCGCTGCCATCAAACACGTGCCCGCAACCACAGCAGTCCGGCAGATGCTCAAAATCCATGTGCGAGGCAAGGGCCGGAAAGCGCGCACGACACCGCTGAAAGCCGAAACCGCCACCGCGCTCAAGGCCTGGCTCCACGAACGCCAAGGCAACGAACCGGACCCGCTGTTCCCCACCCGCCAAGGACGACCGCTCCGCCGCAAAACCGTCTCGCTGCTCGTCACAAGACACGCTCACACAGCAGCAGCCAACTGCCCCTCGCTCGCCGCCAAGCACATCAGCCCGCACACCCTCCGACACACCAACGCGATGCTCCTCCAAGCCGAACACGTCGACATCGCGACGATCGCCCTGTGGCTCGGCCACGAGAGCATCAAGACCACCTACGTCTACCTGCAATGCGCCACGAGGCGCCCTGTTGTATCCCCGGTGCAGCCGGGAGGAACTCAAGGACGGTTCTTGGGTCCAATGGCTAACCCAGACCCGAAAGGAGACAGGAACAACAGCATGCCAGGAAAGATGCGCCGCGAGGCGCTCTGTTGTATCCCCGGCGCAGCCGGGATGAACTGTTCTTGGGTCTGATGGCTTACCCGGATCCGAAAGGTGAAAGGGACAATCGCATGCCAGCAAACCGGCGGTCAAGGCCAGGTGTCAGGCTTGACGCGCCGTGGGACCCGCGTGATATGGCGAAAGCTAGACTGCCTAAACCCCAATCTCCAGAAGATGCAAGGCATCGTCCGCCGGAAAGACACCCGGGACCGGCGCCGCGCCCTGCGACGACATCGCTTTCCTGTCGCCGCAACCTTCGTAGCGCGGAGCGTTGCCCAGTGAGGGCAATCAAGGAGATGAGTGGGGCGCCTAAGTCACGCTCGGACGTACAACAGAGACGAACGCGGGATCAACCTACGGGGCGCGAGCCCCATGGTGACGGAGTGCCCATAGTAGTCGTGCGAGTCGCGCCGCACCAAGGAGGACGGGAAAGCCGTCCACAGGGCGAAGGGGCACAGGCGACCGGATATCGAAGACCGGGAGGTATGCGTAATGCAGAACGCCGCAACGGTATTCGATGCCCAACCGCGAGGAATCGCGGAATGGTCGCTGGAGAGCCCGGTGATCAGAAATGGTCACGCCGGGTTTGGGAGGGGGGTGTCGGAAAAGGGGCGCTACTGCTGTTTCCGTGGGTGAAGTGAGAGGGTTCGGGCGCGGGTAGCGCCAGCGACCGGTCGTCTCGGCTCGCGCTGCTCTCACGGCGACGTTGCAGAAGCGATCGATTGCCGCGGTCCTGTCGGACCGCGGCCGGCGCACGGCTTACCGGGCCGCGACGAGATGCGCGGCCCGGTGACGGAGGGGCTAGCCGGCGAGGTGGTCGACCTTCGTGTAGCCGGCGGGGATCGAGTTGTCCTCGGCCTTGGCGATGTTGTCGGGCGTGGCCGGGATCCAGTCGGCGACGTTGGCGGTCGAGTTGTCGGCGCTTGTGGCGACCGTCACCGTGCGCAGCGGCTGGTAGGTCTGCGCGTCGACGTACAGGGTGTAGTCGAGGTCCTCGGCGCTCGGCAGCGTGACCGAGAGCGCGATCGCCTGCGTGCCGTTGACCGTCGTCGTGCCCTCCTGGGTCACCTGGCCGCTCTGGAGCGCACGCTGCACCTCAGACGGGCTGCTTTGCAGGCCCGCGGCCGGCGATGTCGCCGGCGCGTTCGCGGGGACGGAGTACTCGGTCTGTGTCTGGCTGTAGGTGTGGTTGGTGCTGTTGATGACGGTCAAGGTGACATCCGACTTGCCGTTGACCACGGGACCGGTCACGCCGATCCCGGTGATTCCCGTCGGGCTCCCGTCCGCGTTGACCCCCACGTTTCGCTGGTAGAAGGTCCCGTCCGGGGCGGCGTAGTCCCATCCCTCACCCTTCTCCGGTCCGAGGTTGACCAGCGACCCGTCCGAGCTCACGTCGCCGCTGGCGTAGAGGTAGGTGTGGATGACCGTGCCGCTTTGACTGTCGTCGGCGATCCTTGCCTTCACGCGCTTGACGATGTAGGCGGCGTCCTCGGCCTTGAAGGGCCCGGTCGGAGCCGAGAGCGCGGACCCGTTCGAGCCGCCTGCGCTCAGGCCGCTTGCGGCCGTAGGCCCTGAGCCCGAGCTGACGGCCAGCACGGTCGCCACGCCCGCCGCGGCGGATCGGAAGAGCG
>CALAQT010000307.1 GCA_937888775.1 uncultured Actinomycetes bacterium
CAATTGCAGGCGTCTGGTCGAAGCGACGCTCGTGATCGCATTGCCGACGGAGCGGCAGCCAGCGAGACGCCGCCCGCGGACTGCTGGTCGTCGTCTCGTCTCGCAAGTGTGCTCAAGGTGATGAGGACGACTGCTTCGTCAGCGGAAGCAGGCGTCGCGGGGCGCGTGAGCGGAGGAGCAGAGTCCGCTCTCACAGACGAGACCCGGGCTCGGTCCGTGCCGATCGTGCCTGACGGCTACGTCAAGCTCGGCGAGGGCGCCCGGCAACCCGGCCTCGCTCGCCAGACCGTCCTCAACCATGTACGGGCCGGTAGCCGACACGCGGTTCAGGTAACGGAAGGCAAGCGTCGCGGTCTTCCCATCGGGATCCACTCAGCAGAACAAGAATTGCTCGGCGGGTACGGCGCCCACGATCAAGTCTAGTCCGCCGCAGCCCCCCACATCCCACCTTCGAACGTGGTGAACGGCAGCGAGATTCGCAGGCGCTTTCGCGTTGGCAGGCCGGCCATTCCGGCCGTCGCGGCGACGGCGACGGTGTCAAGATCCAACGGAAAAACTAGTGCGATGAGCTTGGCGATAGAACCGAGCACTATCGCCGGTTGGCGGCCTGGTCGCCTAGCTTCGCGCGGTTGGGCGCGTCGCCGTTAGCACCAAGCCGTACAACAGGTGGTCGGCGGCCAGCGCGAGGCGGTCGATCAGGCGCACGCGCCTGGCCTGGCTGAGGCCCAGGGCGGGTGCGATCCCCAACTCGAAGCCCAACCACACGACCAGCCCGTAAAGCGGTCCTGCCCAGGGACGGCGCCGAACCTCGCGCGGTAGTGCGCCGAATGCCGCGCCGCCGCCAGCGCCGAACGCCCAGTGGGCGGCCTCGATAAGCCCCCGGCGCTGCTTGCGCGGCGCGCGCCGGAGCAGGGCGCGCACGCCACGTGCCCGCTGGCGGCTGAGGGCCTGCGGTGGAGTCTGTTCCACCAGCCCTAGCTCGGTCGTCATCACCCGCATTCCGGTCATGGCCATCGCGCCGACAGCCCCGCACGCAGCGCCGCTGAGCACGTCACCCACACGCGAATCGACGTTCATTCCCTGCGGAGCCGGTACTCGGCTGATCTGAACTCCATCCGGCCAGATTACTCTCATCCGCGGGCTCCACCCACGCCTACCCAGATCCTCGGACGCTCCTCAGTGAAGTCAAGCGACGCTCCGTTCCAACCTCTCCTGGGGTTTCAGCATGAACTGTTCGATTTCGATGTCGGGCCGCTGCGGTGGTTGGAGGTGAACGCCCAGCACCTTCGGGCTTTCCTGGACGATCGTGGTGCCTTCTCAGCGGCTGCACGCAATGAGGACAGCCGAAGGCAGCCGCGGAGATCTCAGCGGCCGCCGGGGAACCACCCTCAGCGTGAGGGATTATCCGGCCGCCTCGAGGTCGGCGCGACGCACGACCCCGAGCAGCCGACCTTCAGGATCAGTGAGGATCGCCGTGGTCAGTTCGCGCTCTTGCAGCTTGGCCAATAGCTTCGCCAGAGACGCATCCGGCCGATTGGTAGATGGCCCGGGCTCCATGACCTCCTCCGCCAGAGCCTCTTGGTCGCCGCCCAGCGCGGCTTTGCGGAGGCGGCCCAGCAGTACCCCGTCATCGCCGAGGACGAGCGCAAAACCGTATGGCGAGTCCGCCACTCGAGGCCGCAGCGTGCCGACGGTGTCGCGCAGACCGCAGGTCAAGGCTTCTTGGTTTGAGAAGTCGATCGCGCGTCGTTCGGTCGCTCTGTCCTCGTCTAGCGGCAGGGCGCGGGCCATCCAGTCGACCTTGCCGGGGGTGTAGTCATAGACCTTCTCGAAACCGAGGCTGGCGAGCCGACACGCGGCCCGTGCGCTCAGGTCTCAGAGACTGTCCCAGCAATAGACCACCACCGGATTGGAGCGATCGAGCACGGCACTGCTTTGCGCATCGAGGCTCTTAAGTGGGATGTTGATCGCGCCCGGCAGGTGCAGCGCGGCGTAGTTCTCCGCCGGCAGCACCTCGATGAGTTGCGCACCGTCGTCGAGCAGCTCCCGCAGCCGCGGGTACAGGATCTGCGTGTAGCTCACGCCGCGAGGCACTCTACTCCCGAAGGCCTTTCATCCCCTCCAACTGGCTCCCGTCTGCGACTCGTTCGGCGAGTGACCGGCTATGTCATCAGCGCCGACGATAGGGAAGCGCAGATGGTTGAAGGGGACGCTATCCGGCGAGGCGGGATCCTGATCTCCGACCTGCTCCAGCGCCCGTCAGAACATCAGCGCTGCATTGGGCGGCCGATCTCCGAGTCCCCCCGCGGGTTCGGTCGCCAACTACCTTGGTTACCTCGACCACAATTGACCCGGCAGCGCGGTCCCGCTGCTCGATCGCGTACGGCTCGAGGCCGACCTGCGCGCCGGTCTCGAGCGTGAGGAGCTGCGCCTCGTCTATCAGCCGGTGGTCACGGTGTGCGACGAGAGTCTCGCCGCGGTAGAGGCGCTCGTCCGCTGGCAGCACCCCGCTAACCAACGTCGGCAATTACCGTCTGCTCCAGGAGCGGCTGGAATACGAGTTGACTCGACACCCGCGCGAGAACAACCAGCTGGCGGTCCTGCTGATCGATCTCGATCGCTTCAATCAGTCAACGAGCGTCTCGGGCACGCGGCCGCCGACGACGTGCTCCGCCGCGTCGCGCACACGCTTCGGGAGACCGTCCGCCAGCAGGACACGGTCGCGTGTCAAGGGGGTGACGAGTTCGCGGTCCTCGCACCGAGCACGGACGCCGAGGGCGCCGCGATGCTGGCTGCTCGCGTGCGCGACCGCTTGAGCCGCGTTCAGTTCGCCGGCAACTCGGTCGGGTAGACGGTCGGCTACGCCCGTCTACCCGACCTACGGCCGTACACCGCAGGCCTTGCTCGCACGGGCCGACGGGGCGTTGCTGGCGGGCAAGCTCCGCTCCCGCGATCGCGAAGCGGAGCAGCGGCCGGGAGATCGCTGCGGCGGCCGCGACGAGGCGCGGTCCGAGCTGCGCGCTGGCGGCGGGGCCGCGCCGGTAAGTCCGGCCGGCTGCGCGGCTCATAGTCAGCTGCGGTCGGGGGCGGTCCTGTTTGGCCTTGCGCCGGACATGAAATACCATGCGCCAGTGCGCCAGGTGGTTTTCCAGGTGCTTTTCCAAGGGAGGGAAAGGATGCGCGGTTTCACGTGGCTGGTCGTTGTCGGCGTGGCAATGTGGCTGTTCGGATCGGATGTGACCGGGGCGTAGGCGCTTGCCGCCGGCTCGGCGAGCGGGGCGGGTTCCTACGTGCTCACCGCGACCAACACCGGCTCGAGCTACGCCCCCACCTTCACAGGCAACGGCATGCTCGGAGTTCGAGTCCCTCCGGCCGGCCAGGGCTACGCCGCCGGGTCGGTGCCCGCTCAGTCGGAGCTCGCCGGCTTCTACGCCCAGCCACCGGGCGGCGTGCAGCAGCGGGCGAACATCCCAACTGGTCAACGCTCACCTACTCCGACGGCGGCCAGGCGTTCTCGCCCACCAGCGGGAGCACGACGAACTGGCGGCAGTCGATCGACTTCCGGACCGGCGTGGTGAGCACGTCCGCCCAATGGACTGCTCCCGACGGCCATGTGACGGATCTGTCCTACCAGGTGCTAACCGACCGGGCCAGCCAATACGTAGGGCTGGTACGTCTGGAGCTGACCCCGATGTGGTCCGGTACCGCGACCGTCACCGACGCGATCGACGGCTCCCCCGCCACGCTGAGTACCCAAGTAGGGAAGGGCTGGGTGCCCGCCGCCCATCGCGACTGGGTCACCGTGCAGACCGAGGGCACCAACATCGACGCGGCGATCGCGAGCCAGCTCGGGACGAGCGGCAACGTCAATGCCACCACGACCGAGGTTGACCAGACGACCGACCAGAGCGTCGGGCAACAGCTCGCGTTCCCGGTCGTGGCGGGTCATACCTACACGATCACCAAGTATGTCGGCGTGGAGAGCTCGCAGGACACCGCGGACCCGGCGGCCGGCGCCCAAGCTCAGGCGAGCAACGCCGCCACGGCGGGCTTTGACGCGTTGCTGAACGAGAACAACGCCGCCTGGGCGGCCTTGTGGGCCGGCAGGATCGACGTGCTCGGCAACCCGGCGCTGGCCACCGATGTAAACGCCAGCGAGTTCTACCTGTGGTCGAGCACCCGCGCTGGAGTTGATTGGAGTGTCTCGCCGGCCGGACTGTCCTCCAACGGTTACGACGGCCACATCTTCTGGGACGCCGAGACCTGGATGTACCCGTCCTTGCTGGCCCAGCACCCGGACATCGCGGCGGGGATGGATGCCTACCGCTTCCAGCGGCTCGCTCAAGCCGAGCAGCACGCGGCGGCCACCGGGTACAAGGGCGCCCGCTACCCGTGGGAGAGCGCGCTCGACGGCACCGAGCAGATCCCGCCGCCGCCGTCGGTCAACAGCGAGGGCCTGTACGAGCAACACATCACCGCGGACATCGCGCTGGCCCAGTGGCAGTACTACCTCGCTACGGGTGATCAGGGATGGCTCGCGCTGCGTGGCTGGCCGGTGCTCTCCCAGGCGGCCGCGTTCTGGGCTTCGCGTGTCACCATGGGCAGCGACGGCAGCTACCACATCGACGGCGTCACCGGCCCCGACGAGGAGAACCCGGACGTCAACGACGAGGTCTACACGAACGTCGCGGCGAAGACCACGCTCCAGGACGCCATCCAGGCCGCGAGTGTGCTCGGGGTGAGTGCCCCCGCAAGCTGGTCGCAGATCGCCTCGAAGTTGGTCGTGCCGATCGATGCGGCGCTCCAGATCTACCCCGAGTTCTCGACCTACGGGGGTCAGCTCGTCAAGCAGGCGGACGTGACGCTGCTGCAGTATCCGTGGGCCTACCCGATGCCCGCGAGCATTGCACAGAGCGACATCAACTACTACGTGCCGCGCACCGACCCCAACGGCCCATCGATGAGCGACGCGGTCAACTCGATCGACACCTCCGCTCTGGGCACCCCCGGTTGCGCAAGCTACGTGTACACGCAGCGCAGCTACGAGCCCTTCATTCGTGACGTCTTCGACCAGTTCTCGGAGACCAAGACGGGTGGCGCGTTCACGTTCATGACCGGCATCGGCGGCTTCCTGCAGGAGTTCCTCTACGGCTATTCCGGACTTCGTTGGAACGCCAACGCCGTGCAGCTCGCCCCCAGCCTGACCGGGCAGCTCAGCGGGGTCGTGCTTCGCAACCTGTCTTGGCACGGCCGGCGGTTCACGGTCGCGATCGGCGCCCAAACCACGACCGTCACGCTCAACAGCGGCGCCCCGCTTCCGGTCAGCACCCCGTCGGGCACCAACATCGTCGCGACCGGGCAAACGCTCACGTTAGTCACCCGCCGCCCAGACCTGACACCGACCAGCGACGCGGTCCGCTGCGGCCAAGCCTCCGCGAGCACATCGCAGCCGGGCGCGCCCGCCCTGGCGGCCGTGGACGGCAGTCCGGCGACCGACTGGCAGCCGGTCTCACTGCCGGCAACGCTGACCGCCCCGGTCACGGGCGACCAGCGCCTTCGCACCGCGACCCTGCTCTGGGGCCAGCAATGGCCGCCGGCACCGGCGCCCAACGTCCCGCCCCCACCCGGCCCGATAACCACCCTGCGGGCGAGCAGCTACGAACTCCAGGTATCCGGCAACGGTCTCACCTGGCAGACGGTCGCCACCGTCGCCGGACGTACGACCGGGACCACCGACGTGCTGCACTTCGCGCCGGTGAGGGCACGGTTCGTGCGGCTTCAGATCACGTCGGCGACGGGCGAGCAGCCGCCGATGCTGGAGGAGCTGGCGGTTACGGGGTAGGTCAGCGTCTCAGTCAGGCGGCAGCCGAACCTCGAACACGACCTCGACCGTGTCGCGTACCTTCAGCGCCCCCAATGAACGCCCGGTAGGGCTTGATGCCCCACTCGCTCTGCGCCACCGGCAGCGTGCCGGTCACGCGCCCGTCGGCTGTCAGGTCCAGGTCGAAGTTGGCCCGGCCTGCTCGTCCCCGCGATCGTGAGCTCGCCCGCCGCCGTCAACCCGCCAGCGCCGCCCTCGACCGCATTGGAACGGAACGCGATCGGCTGGCCACGCAGGATCTTGTCGTCGATGTCCTGCCGTCGATCACTGCATCCAGCGTAGGCGGAAACCGCGGCTCGCCGCCGGAAGCGGCAGTCGCCGCTGCCCCGCCGCTAGCCTCTCGAGACGCTCGCTCGGCCACGGAAGCACGCGTCTGGCCCGTCAGTACCGTCACGGACGACGTCCAGCAGTCTCGGACCTCGCGACGATGAGACGACCGGTTTGCTGGGAGACCGACAGTGTGCACCGTGCAGGCGCTTGCTCAGTCCGCACCATGCTCAAGCGCAACAAACATGGGGTGCGGCTCCAATGGAGTGACATCAGCCGCCCGGATTTGCTGGTGATTCATGGGACCACTGGCGGCGTCCGGTCCGGCTTTCGCAGCAAACGCTCGCGCTTGAGGCCCTGCGAGACCGACAGCGCGCTCAAACCGTTCGAAAGACCCGGCCAGACATCACTTGCGCTCCTCGCTGGAGCATCGACCACGACGGACCAGAAGGCACCCTTTTGCAGGGAGTTTCGGACCTTCAGCTCAGATGGCTCGAGGTCACTCCATTGGAGCCGCACCCACAAACATGGGTGCGGCTCTCCTGGAGTGAGGCAGAATCCCCGGAGTTGCGGGCGATCCGGGTGGCAGAGGGCGCGGTTGCCCCGCGTTTTGCCCGGTCTGGAGCCGCGGCCGAGTCCAGACCTGGCGTGACGGCGCTTGGGCGGCTGCCGGGATTGACTCGCTCCTCCGACGGCACAGCGACCGGCTGCGACCCGAAAGTCCCGTGGTTACGGGAGATTTGCCCGCTTCCGTCCTGACCGTCCCGGTCCCTCCAGAAGAGCCGCACCCGCAAGCGGAAGCGGCCCGATTCCGGCCTCCTAATGCCCAAGGTCCCGGAACTTGCACTGGACGCCGACAGGCACTGGTCGGGGCGCATTCACGGCCTGCATCCAACCGGCCACTTGCTCGGATTCCGTGGCCTGTACGTGATCGCTTTCCGAACCACCAGCCGATCCGTCCATAGTGCCCTTAGCGGCCTCGGCAGGTACGTCACCGACAAACCAAACCGCCGGGTCGTGAACGTAGTCCACGACGAAGGCAGGCTCATGTGGGCGCTGATCGGCTAGCCGACTCAGCCGCGGTCGGACACCGCGCGCTCGGACTGTTCGGCAGTCACCACTGTGACCGGCAGCCCGAATCGCTCCGCGCGGTGGGGCAGGTCCCGGCGCAGCCAATGTGACACTCGCGCCGGCAGAGTCGAGATGATTATCTCGTCGATCCCGATATTCGTGACGGCCGCACGCACCGCGACGAACGGGTCGCTATCGCCGATGACCCCGTCGACGCGGCCTCCCGCGGCCTCCTCGAGCAGGGGGATCGCGAGCTCCAACGTCGCTACCGCCTCATCGGTGTCGGGATCCCAGTAGGGCCGCGGCACGAGCAGTGTGAAGGAGCACGGAGAGCGGCTCGCTCGGGCGCGGACGGCGTTCAGCAACAGCGGCGTCGCGGCCGTGCGATGCGCCACGATGAGCACTCGTGCTGAAGCGGAGGAAGCCATCGCGAACCGGCACCGATTATCGCAGCGCCAGGTGGCGGCAGTCTGGCTTGTCGCCCCCCTCGGTGCACGAGTGAGACCGCTTGCAGCGGGGGGAGACGATCGCCGGGAGTGCTGGTGTCGAGAGGAGCAGCGGTGGCGAGGCGCCCGTTGCGCAGTGCTGCGTGACGCGGCGAAGCGGGAGTCGGCTTGGCGGACGAGAGCATCGCTCGGACGGTCTGTAGGACCGACGCGAGGCTCGGCGGCGTCGCCGGCTGAGCGGCGTTTGCACAGCGCGTAGGATCGGCACTGTGGATTTGCCGCCCGGTCCGCGCGCGCCCGCTGCTTGGCAGACCGTGGCGTGGATGACGCGGCCGGCGGCGTTTCTGCGGAGCGTGCATGACCGTTTTGGCGACCCGGTCACGATCCGCACGTATTGGGCCGATGAGCCGATGGTGCTGTTCTCGCACCCTGACTCGGTGCGCGAGGTCTTCCACCTGGATCCGGCGATCGCGCCCGCCGGGCAGAGTTGGGAGTTCTTGCGCCCCTTCGCCGGGTCGCACTCGATCCTGTTGCTCGACGGGGAGGAGCATTTGCGCGAGCGGCGGCTGATGCAGATGCCGTTTCACGGGGAGCGTATGCGCGCGTTGACGCCGACGGTCGCCGAGCTCGCCCGGCGGGAGCTGAGCACCTGGAGCGGCCGCGTCAGCGCGCTGGAGCGGATGCGGCAGCTGACGCTGGAGATCGTCCTACGCGCCGTCTTCGGCGCCCGCGGCGAGCAGGAGGCCGCTCGGCTGCGCGATGCCATCGAGCGCACGCTCGACATCGTTCGCTCGATGCCGCGGATGCTCGCGATGGCGCTCGTGCAGCGCGACCTCGGGCCGCGCAGCCCGTGGGGCCGCTTTCGCGCCGCCGTCGAGCGCTTCGACGCGCAGCTATTCGAGCTCGTGGCGCGCCGGCGGGCCGAAGCGGGCGGTGACTCGATGCTCGCGCTACTGCTCGAGCAGCGCGACGAGGATGGCAACCCGCCGACGGACCGGCACCTACGCGACCAGCTCGTCGCGCTGCTCGTCGGCGGCCATGACAGCTCGGCGGCCTCGCTGGCGTGGGCCTTCGAGCGGCTCGCGCGCCACCCCGCCGTGCACGCGCGCATGGGCGAGGGCGACCCCGCCTACCTCGACGCGGTCGTCAAAGAGGTGCTCCGTGTGCGTCCCGCCCTGACGATCGCCCCGCGCCGGCTGCTTGAGCCGGTGCGGATCGCCGGGCGGTCGCTGCCCGCTGGCGTCCACGTCGCCGCCTGCCTATGGCTCGCGCTGCGCCGGGAGGACCTCTGGCCCGAGGCCGCCGCGTTCCGGCCCGAGAGGTGGCTCGAGGGACCGCCGCCGAACCCGATGTCGTGGATTCCCTTCGGGGGAGGCGTGCGGCGCTGCGCCGGAGCCCAATTCGCCGAGATGGAGATGCGGGAGGTGCTGCGCGCCGCGGCGGACCTGACGATCCGGCCGGTCCGTCCCGACCCCGAGCGCGCACGGCGCAGCATGCTTGTCGTCACGCCACACCGAGGCGGCGAGGTGCTCGTCGGATGACCGTCCCGCTCAGGCCGGTGAACATCTCAGGCGGCGGCGCGGGGGCAAGATTCGCCTGCTCGCTGGGGCCAGCACGATAGTTAGAAGTTGCCGATGTTGCTAGCACGACGAAGCGCAGCCGAGCAGGCGGCGATCGAGCGCGCCTGGCGGCGCATCGAGCCGCTCGCGCTCTATCCGCGCCCGCTCGATTTGACCCGCGTGCGCATCCTCAGCGCGCCGTTGCTCTTCCGCCTACTTTGGTTTCGGCGCTTTGACGGCTACACGATCTGGAGCACGATCCTGTTGCGCAAGCGCCTCGAGCAGGTCGACGACGAGCTAATAACACACGAGCTGGTGCACGCCTGGCAGGGCCAGCACGAGTGGCTGCGCCTGTGGATCTCATACGTCAACCCGTCGACTTTCTGGGGCGATCGCTCCGGCTACTGGGAGAATCGCTATGAACTCGAAGCGCGCTCAGCCGTCGCGCGAACCGGGACCGCGGCCGAGACGACCGCGAGCGCTGGCGGCGCCGACGCCTAGCGGGCGTGACTGCCTGGTTGACGGGTAGCTCGACGGCACACCGATCCAATTGCCAAAGCGCCTTCTACGGGCGCTCCGACCTCCGCACCGGCATCCTCCCCGCGCTGCCGGCGCCGTCGACCGCGTTTGGCGGCGTTCTGGGAGGGCTGGTGTGTGACGGTCGTGGTTTGGGTGGTTGGTGGCTAGCCTTTCTTTGATGGTGACTGGCGCTGGTATGGGAGGGGGAGCGGGTCAGGACCTCGGTTACGGGACGGCTTTTAAGGATTGGTTGGCGTGCGCGTGTGGCGGTGTGGGTGAGCGGGCTGCGAGGGCGGTGCGGGCTTCGGGCGATGATCTGTTGGCGGATGTTGCGTTTGCGGCCACGGCTGGCCATGTGCTTGATTTTGATGACACCTTCGTTGCGGGCGTCGTGCATGTGAGTGCTGCTAGTGCGCCTGCGGCGCTGGTGTTGGGGGCTCATCTCGGATTATCGTTGCGTGTGGTGTTGGATGCCTACGCGGAGGGCTATGAGGCGATGGCGGCGGTTGCCGCGGCGAGCCATCCTGTGCTTTACGACGCGGGCTGGCACCCAACGGCCGTGTGTGGCCCGATCGGCGCGGCGGTGGCCGCTTCGCGTTTGCTTGACCTGTCGGTGGCGCAGCGTGACAATGCACTTGCTGTTGCGTTGTTGCGCGCGGGAGGCACGCGTGGCGCGTTTGGGTCTGACGGGAAGGCGATCCAGGTTGGGCTGGCAGCCGCCGCAGGCGTGCAGGCAGCGGTGTTGGCGCGCGCCGGGGCTACTGTGGACCCGCGTGCGATCCACGGCCCGCTCGGGTTTGAGGGAGTGCTGGGGGCGCGCTGGCCGCAAGTGGGGGCCGGGGGTGCGCTCGACGGCAACTCCGCGCCCGGGATCGACGGCAATTGGATCAAGATGTATCCAAGCTGCCTTGGTACGCATTCGCCGATCGAGGCTGCTGCGCTGGTGCGCGAAGGCGGCTATCGTCTCGGCCCCGACCGACTCAGCATCGTCGTGCACCCGCGTGCACGCCAGGCCGCATACCTCGACATGGTCACCGACGGCACGTCGGCGAAGTTCTCGATCCCATATTGCGTGGCGCATACGTTGATTCACGGGCCCCCGCACGTGCACGATTTCGCATCGATCGACGCCGGTGCTCGTGACGGCTCACGGCTGGTGAGCGTGGCTGTGGACGGGTCGTTGCCCGAATTCGGAGCGGTGCTGATCGTCCCTGGGTGCGAGCCCGCACGCGTAAGCTGCCCGCGCGGGGCACCCGAGCGGCCGATCGCTGCGGCCGAGCTGGCGGCCAAGGTCGCAGGCCTCGCCGGCGATCGCCTGGATGGGGTGCTCGAGGACCTGCGCGCTCCCGCGGCCACTGCTCTGCACGCGGCTGGTCTGCATTGACGTGGTTCATCGGCGGCGCGTAGGCGCTTTCGGATCAGACTCTCTGCAGCAGCGCCGACGTCGCCGCTGGGGGGTGAAGACATACAGAAGCGTGCCATTAGGGAGGGTCGCAGTGACCTCGACATCGGAATACGTCGAGGCCCCCGATCGCGCCAGCGGCCAGGGTGGCGGGCGGAGGGGCGGGGTGGCCATCGCGTTGGGACTCGCGCTCGGCCCGGCTGCCGCGCTGGGTCTGGCTCGCTTCGCTTACGCGTTGCTGCTGCCGTCGATGCGCGCCAACCTCGGCTGGTCGTTCTCCGCAGCCGGGGCGATGAGTACCGCCAACGCGGTCGGCTACCTCGCCGGCGCGCTGCTCGGCGCCGCAGCGGTCCGCCGGGCCGGCGCCCGACGATCGTTCCTGGCCGGCCTTACGGTCACGGTCCTGGCGCTAGCGGCCTCCGCGGCCAGCGGCAACCTGGCCGTGCTGCTCGGGCTGCGAGTCATCGCCGGGGCCGCCGGTGCGGTCAGCTTCATCGTCGGCGCCGGGCTAGTCGCCCAGGTCAGCGCCAGGCAGGGATCGGGCCGGACGGCGCTGCTGCTCGGTATCTACTTCGCCGGTGGGGGTGCCGGCATCGTCGCCTCCGGCCTGACGATCCCGCCGTTGCTTGCGCACAGCGCGAGCGGCACCGGCTGGCGCGCAGGCTGGCTGCTGCTCGCCGGCATGGCCGCCCTAGCGCTGGCCGGCAGCATTCCGGCGGTGCGCGCCGCCGAGGAGCCGCCGCCGACCCGGGCCGGGGTCGACCGGTGGCCGGCCCGCAGCATGGCCGTGCTGCTGGGCGCCTACACGCTCTTCGGCGCCGGCTACATCGCCTACATCACCTTCATCGTCGCGTTCCTCAAAAGCGAGGGCGCCGGCGGCGGCGAGGTCGGCCTGTTCTGGGTGGTGCTCGGTGCCGCGGCCGTCGTCGCGGCGTTCGCATGGGGGCCGCTGCTCGCCCGGCTGCGCGGCGGGCGCGGCCCGGCGGCAGTGATGGCCGTCCTCACCGTCGGCGCACTGCTCCCCCTGCTGTGGCGGTCCACCCCGACAGCGTTCGCCTCCGCGGTGCTTTTCGGCGGCTCGTTCCTGACCGTGGTGTCCGCCGTGACCGCAGTGGCCCGCCGCAGCCTGCACCCCCGACACTGGACCCCTGCGATCGCCACCCTGACCGTCGCCTTCGCACTCGGCCAGTGCGCCGGCCCCGTCCTGGCCGGACTGCTCTCCGACGGGCCGGCCGGGCTGCGAGCCGGGCTCACCGTGTCGGTGGCCATCCTCGCCGCCGGCACGCTCCTCGCCCTCACCCAAACCGAACGCCAGCCCACACCACAAAACCAACCCGACGGCTCCGCCGTCCCAAACCGTGGATGACGCATCCGAGCGTGTCGATCGTCAGCGTTTAGGTGCCGAAAACCTGGACTGCGGCGTGATGGCCACCGCCGATCTGAAACAGCGTTGTGATCAGCAGCCGTAGGCTGGTCGGGGTCCGATCTGGGAGGTGGTCTGCGGTGGTCCTGGCGCTGGTCTACTGGGCTCTGGCGCGTGCTGGAGCTGGTCTTGCTCGTCCTGGGCCCCTTGGGTATGCTGCCTGAGGAGGAAGCAATGCCTTGAGCAACCGGCCTGGCGCTCCGCGGAGCGTAGATACCGATCGGTCGAGCGGCCGTCGAGGTCCGCTGGCGCGTCTCGACCGGATTCCCGTCTGGCCCTACGAACGCAAGCTGCTGTGGATCCTCGGCGCGGGCTACTTCTTCGCATTCTTCGACATCGTGACGATCGCGTTTGCGTTGCCGGTCATCGCGCAACAGTTCCACGTCTCGAAGACGGTGGTCGCGTACTCGGTCACGAGCAGTCTGATCGGCTACATCATCGGCGCTTACGCCAACAGCACGATTGCCGACAAATGGGGACGGAAACTGGGCCTCAGGATCTCCGTCGGCATGTTCAGCGTGGGCACGCTGGTGGCCGCCTTCAGCCCGAACGTGACCGTGCTGATCATCTTCCGCTTCGTCGCGGGTATGGGCATCGGCGCCGAGATCGCGGCGGTGACGACATACATCGGAGAGCTGTCCCCGGCGCCGTTGCGAGGCCGCTACACCAGTTGGGCGACGACCGCCGCGTTCGCTGGTCTCGGCGCGGTTCCGCTGGTCGCGCGCGCGCTCGTCCCGACCTTCGCGTCGGGTTGGCGCGTCCTATTCATCATCGGCGCGCTCGGCTCGCTGACCATCCTGTACATGCGGAGAGGACTGCCCCCCTCGCCGCGCTGGCTCGCGAGTCAGGGGCGCGAAGCGGAGGCAAGCGAGGTCGTAGCCGAGGCCGAGGAGCTTGCCCGAGACAAAGTCGGCGGAGAGCTTCCGGCAGTCGAGCCCGTCGCCGCTGAGCCGGCGGCCGAGACGTTCCCGACGAGGGCCCTTCTCCGGCCTCCGTATGTCTGGCGGCTCCTGCTTTTCGTCGGGATCTGGTTCTTCTACTACGTCGGCGACTACGGGTGGCTGACGCTGGCGCCGACGCTGTTCGTCGACAAGGGCTACAGCCTCGCCGCCAGCACGACCTACCTGATCGTATCCGGGCTCGGTTTCGTCGTCGGGTCCTACGCGACCACGCACTTCAGCGACCGCGTCGAGCGCAAGTACTCAATCGCGGTGATCGCCGTCGTCTGGGCCGCGTCGCTGCTCGTGATCGGCTTCTTCGTCTCGCCGGCGATCATCATGGTCTTCGGGTTCATTGCCTCAGCGACCATCGGCCTGGCGATACCGCTGCTGTACACCTACACCGCCGAGCACTTCCCGACGAACGCGCGCGCCTCCGGGATCGCGCTGACCGATGGCCTGGGGCACCTCGGCGGGGCGCTCGCGCCCGTGTTCGTACTTGGCGCGTTGAACCTCTGGGGCTTCGCAGGCGCGTTTGACGTCATGGCAGCGACCGGGATCGTCGCGGGTCTGCTCGTCCTGCTCGGGATTCGCGCGACCGGTCGATCCCTGGAAACGGTGACAGCCCCCACGTAGGTGGTCTGTCTCGCTGGCTCGGCCGAGAGCCGGTACCACGTATCGACGTCCAGTTTGCGGTCCTGGGTACTGGAGGGGTCCGTGCGGGCGGACGCCTGACCAGGCTCCCGCTTTCGCGGGCGTGGTTTCAACAGCGTCAACTCACGCTGGGTTCGCTAGCCAGGGCGCCGCAGCGGACGCTCACGTTCGCCCATTTGCGGTCGCGCCGGAGTCGCCGGCGAGTCGCTGGTCGCGGTCGCCGGCGCACGCGGCTCGCTTCCGCTTTGACCCGGATCGGAGCACCTAGCTCGCTCCTGCAATCGCGTGAAGGCACGAGCGCCGACCGGGCAGCCAACGCCGGGCTCGCCACTTGTGCATTCGCCCAGATCCGAGCGCCGGCCGGCGTGAGCGCCGACCGCGTCTCGGGCCGTGCGCGCCGGGCTCGGCCGGCTTGCGCTTACTTGTCCAGCGGTTGGGTGTCAAGTGGGATCGGGTCAGGTTCGT
>CALAQT010000308.1 GCA_937888775.1 uncultured Actinomycetes bacterium
CCACCATTCACCGACCCGCCGCTCTCGTCCATACACCCATCTTGACCGAGCCCACGATCCCTGCACACCGGGGTGACTACCGCTCGGCATCGGGACGACACCACGGAGCCCGCGCGGGGATAACTACCGACGAGTAATATTACGCTTGCGTAGGCGCTTGTCGCCGGGCGGACGACGCGGTCTGACACCTGCCGCGTTGACGGCCACGGCCGCGGCCCCCGCGGTAAGGGCCACCGCACCTATCGTGAGCTTACGCGCGCCTTCTCGTTGAACGGCGAGCGCGCGTCGAGGAAGCGGCGCGGGTCCCCGACCCGGGCTCGCTATCGAGCGGCCACGGGTCAACGCGACCTTGCAGCAGCTCGCTGAACCCGATCCACGTGACGTTCATCAGCCTCGCGGACATCGCTGCCTGGGATTCCTCGGGGTGATCCAGCCACCAGTTGGCCAGCGACTCGCCGGCGCCGACGAAAGCGTGAGCGAGCGGCTCGGTGCCACCGATCTTGGCAGGGCTTACACCCGCGCTTTGCAGGACTTCGTCGAACAGAGCCGCGGTGCCGTCGGAGACCCGCGCGCGAATCGCCGAAACCTCGCGAGAAAACGGCGCCCCTCGGGCGGCGAGCTCGCCGAACAAGACCGACCACTCGTCTCGGTTGTCGTCAACGTGGCCGAAGAACGCCAGCGCCGAGGCCCACAGACGCTCCTCGGGGCGCTCGCCCGCAGCTTGAACGGCGTTGCGCATGCGTGAGAGCATCCGCTGGCCAGCCAACTCGATATAGGCGAAATACAGGCCTTCCTTAGAACCGAAGTAGTTGTAGATCATCGGCTTTGAGACCCCCGCACCCCCCGCGATCTCCTCCATCGAGGCGGCGTGAAAGCCACGCTGCGCGAACACGCGTCCGGCCACCTCAAGCATCTCGCGCTCGCGGACCACACGGGGCACCTTCTTGCGACCCCGCAGCGGCGAAACAGGGCGGCGCGGCATCTCGGCTGACACGCCACCAAGCATAAGGAGTCTCGAACGATTTAGTGCGGTGTGGGAGGATGTTTCGCGGGCGGGTGTCGTATCGCGAGTGATGATCGATGAGACGAAGATTGCGGAGCGTGTTGCGGGGCTGGGTCCTGAGCTGAACGAGCGTCAGCGTCGGATTTGGGCCGCGACTGAGGCTCGTTCGCACGCAACGGACTCCCTACTAGCAAGTAATATTACCGACTGGGGGTTCTCCGCTCAAGCTCCGTGGTGTTCTCCCGATGCGCGCGCCGCCTGCCAGGCGTAGAAGAGGAGAGTCAAGACGCCGTATCCAACGGCGCCACATGGAATCACGGAGGTCCCGATGCCGATCGTCGATGCCGATCGTCGACAAGACCACAGAGCTGTCCGAGGAGGCGCTCGAATCGGTCAAGGTCAAGACCGGTCAGGGCGCGATGTGTTCGCCGACCTCGGAGCCGTCGCTGACGCCATCTACGAGCGCGTTCAAGCTTGACGTAAACGAACTTCGACAGCCCGAGCGAAAGTCGATCCGACATGACCGATTCCTTGGAAAACGCAGTAGCGATCGTGGGGGTGAGCGCCATCCTTCCTGATGCGCCAGACGCGGCGGCTTTCTGGCGCATGGTGACTACCGGCCACTGCGCGATCACCGAGGTCGACCCGGAGCGATGGGATCCGGCCTTGTACTGGGACCCCGATCCGAAAGCGCCCGAGAAGACATATTCGAAGATCGGCGGATGGGTTCGGGAATGGGAATGGGACCCGCTCGGCTGGCGTCTGCCGATCCCGCCGAAGGTGAGCGATGCGATGGACGATGCGCAGAAGTGGGGAGTTGCTTGCACGCGGATGGCCTTGACGGACTATGGGTGGCCGGAGCGTCCGCTTGATCTCGAGCGCACTGCGGTCGTGATCGGCAATGCAATGTCGGGAGAGAGGCAATACCTCACCACGCTTCACGTCGCCTTCCCGGAACTGGCGCGCGAGCTGAACAAGGCGCCGCACTACGCCGCGCTGCCGGAGGGAGTCCGGCGGTTGATCATGGACGAGCTGCATGCGAACTTCGATGCTTGGCTGCCTGCGGTTACCGCGGACTCGATGCCGGGCGAGCTGGCCAACTGTCTCGCCGGGCGGATCGCCAACATGTTCAACCTAAGGGGAGCGAGCTTCGTCTGCGACGCCGCCTGCGCGTCGGCCATGGCAGCGATGGACGCTTCGATCGAGGGGCTGGTCGACGGCTCGGTCGACGCGGTCATCACCGGGGGGATCGACCGCAACATGAGCGCCGCGACGTTCATCAAGTTCTGCGCGATTGGTGTCCTGTCGGGCACCGGCACCCGCCCATTCGCGGATGGTGCCGACGGCTTCGTGATGGGCGAGGGCGCCGCGCTGTTCGTGCTCAGGCGCTTGGCGGATGCCGAGCGCGACGGCGACCGGATCTATGCCGTGGTGCGCGGGATCGGCGCAGCCAGCGACGGTAAGGGCAAGGGCATCACCGCCCCAAACCCCATCGGCCAGCGGCTGGCCATCGAGCGGGCATGGGCAAGAGCCGGCCTGTCGCCATCGAGATGCTCGCTGGTCGAAGGTCACGGCACCTCGACGCGAGTCGGAGACGTCGCCGAAGTCACGAGCCTGGGAGAGGCGTTCGTCGGAGCCGGCGTGCCGGCGGGTTCCGTTGCGCTGGGCTCGGTCAAGTCGAACATCGGCCACCTCAAGGGCGCCGCCGGCGCTGCGGGCATGCTTAAGGCCACGCTCGCGCTGCATCACAAGGTGCTGCCACCCAGCCTTGGGTTCGCGCGTCCCAACCCCAACATCGACTGGGCGGCGTCCCCATTCGCGGTCAATACCGAGTTGCGCGAGTGGGAAGTCCCAAACGGAGACACGCGTGTAGCCGGCGCGAGCGCATTCGGGTTTGGAGGTACGAACTTCCACGTCGTACTCGAGGAACATGTCCCCGGTCGCCTCGGCACCAACGGACGAGCCAGCATCGCCGTCCCCGTCCCCGTCCCCGTCCCCGTCCCCGTCCCCGTCCCCGTCCCCGTCGAGGTCGGGTCGAGGGAGCGATCGAGCGGTTCCGCGACGGCTTCCGCGACCGCCGGGGCGCCCCGCACCGGCGACCCCAAGCCGCCACTCCGTGGCGCACCCCCGACCGGCTACAAGCCACCCCTTCGCGGCGCGCTCGTGCTCGGAGCGGACGACGAGGCGCAGCTTGCACGGCAGCTCGAGCTGGTCGTCAGCGAAGCCCGCGCAGGCTCCGCCCCCGCGCCGGCAGCACCGAGCGAAGCTGCGCTCCGGGCAGACGAGCGGGTCGCGATCGACTACGGCGACGCCGGTGAGCTGGCGCAGAAGGGTGGGCTCGCACTGCAGGCGCTGCGAACCCGGGCCGACGCCGCTTGGAAGGCGCTCGCTGGGCGCGGCATCTTCCGCGGGCACGGCGCGCCGGGCAAGGTCGCGTTCCTATACACCGGTCAGGGTTCGCAGTACGCGAACATGCTGGCTGATCTGCGGCAGGTGGAGCCGATCGTGTCCGAGGCATTCGACGACGCGGACCGCATCATGCGCCCGCTGCTCGACGGTCGCAACCTATCGGATCTGATCTTCGTCGACCCCGCGGACGAGGACGCGGTGGCTCGCGCCCAAGCCGGGCTGATGCGCACCGAGATCACCCAGCCAGCGGTTCTGACCGTCGATACCGCCCTCACCCGACTGCTCGGCGCATACGGGATCGTGCCCGACTTCGTCATGGGTCACAGCCTCGGCGAGTACGGGGCGCTCATCATCGCTGGGGTATTGCCGTTTGACGCCGCCCTCGAGCTCGCCAGTTTTCGGGGACCCGAGCTGGCCAACCTCGACGTCAGCGATCCCGGCGTAATGGTCGCGGTGTCCGCGCCGGTCGACGAAGTCAAGCGGATCGTCGACGAGGTCGACGGCTACGTCGTAACAGCGAACATCAACTCCACGAACCAGGTCGTGCTCGGTGGCGACAGCGACCCGGTGCTGCGAGCGATGACCATCATCCAGGAGCGTGGGTACACGGCGGTGCAGCTCCCGGTCAGCCAGGCGTTCCACACAAGGCTCGCTGCCCCCGTGGCCGAGCCCTTGCGGGCAACGCTCCGGCGGCTGCCGCTCGCCCCGCCCGAGCTACCGGTGGTGGCGAACGTCGACGGCGAGTTCTACCCGTCCGGACCTGGGGTGGAGGAGAAGATCGTCGAGATGCTTGGGCGCCAGGTTGCCTCACCCGTGCAGTTCCTGAAGGGGTTGCACACGCTGTACGACGCCGGCGCCCGGGTATTCGTCGAGACCGGACCCAAGAGGGCGTTGTGGGGCTTCGCCGAGGATGTACTCGGCGACCGCGGAATCCTCAGCCTCCATACCAATCACCCGAAGCTCGGCGACCTTGTGTCGTTCAACCACGCGCTGTGCGGGTTGTACGCTTCCGGGCTCGGAGTGGGACGAAGCGCCGATTCGCACCCGAGTTCGGCAAGCCGGCGCCCGGATCGGCCGGCGGAGACGTGGTAGGTGCCGCGCTTGGGCACCGGACCGGCCTTTCTACTAAGAGCCGGCTCCGGCAAAAGCTGGCTCCGAAGTTGGTGTAGGGGCCACTGGCCGCCTCGCTGACGCGCGGAAGCGTCGCCGGCGACGCCGAGGAACCCGGGGCCTTCCATCGCGAGCACGTCTCTCACGGCGCATTCCTCTTGTTGCACTTCACGGCGACCGGCGCGTCGTGGATGATCCTCGTCGAGCGGTGGTTCGGCGAACTCACCGCCCGCAAGATCAAACGTGGCGCGCACCGCTCCGTCAAGGAGCTGAACGCCGACATCCGTGACTAGTGCAACGTTCCAGAAATCTCTTTGCGCTGTTCAGGGCCCCGTGCGTGCTCTCGGGATATTTGGGGACTCCTCGTCATTTGGGGGTGAATCCGAGCGGTCGCGAGAGCCTGACGTGCTGTTG
>CALAQT010000309.1 GCA_937888775.1 uncultured Actinomycetes bacterium
GTTCCTGCCGTGGCGGGCGGTGCCGCTCGTGCTGAGCTCGTCGAAGTGCTCGAGTGCAAGGCCGGAGCCAATCGCGACGCAGGTCAGCGGCGACTCCGCGAGCGAGACCGCCATGCCCGTGCGATCTGTGACCAGCTTCGGCAGGCCACGCAGTAGGGCGCCGCCGCCGGCGAGCAGGATGCCCTCGCGGGCGATGTCGCCCGCGAGCTCCGGTGGGGTGTCTTCGAGCGTGGCGGTGATCGCACGCAGAATCTCCTCCATCGGCAGACGGATCGCCTCACGGACCTCCGCGCTGTGCAGCTGGATCTCCGTCGGTAGACCGCTGAGGAGGTGGCGGCCGCGCACGCCCATCGTGAGCTCCTGTGGCAGTGGCGCCGCGGAGCCAATCTCCAGCTTGATCGCCTCGGCGGTCTGCGAGCCGATCGCGAGCTGGTACGCATCGCGCATGTAATGGCTGATCGCCTCATCCAGCTCATAGCCGCCGACGCGCACCGACCGCGACACGACGATCGCGCCGAGCGAGATCACGGCGACCTCGCTCGTTCCGCCGCCGATGTCGAGCACCAAGCGCCCGACGGGCTCCTCGATCGCCACACCAGAGCCGATCGCGGCGGCGATCGGCTCCTCGATCAAATGCACGCGCCGCGCGCCCGCGCCGAGTGCCGCCTCCTCGACGGCACGCTTCTCGACCTCGGTGACGCCCGAGGGCGCACACACGATCAGACGCGGATGCGCCCACCGGCGGTCAAACGCGCGACCGATGAAGTAGCGCAGCATCTGCTCGGCCACCGCAAAGTCTGCGATCACCCCGTGGCGCAACGGACGCGTCGCGGAGATCGTCGCCGGCGTGCGGCCGATCATCCGCTGGGCCTCGACACCGACCGCGTGGACCTCGCCGGTCAGCGAGTCGACGGCAACGACGGAGGGCTCCGAGGCAACGATGCCCGTGCCGCCGACGTACACGACCGTGTTCGCGGTACCGAGGTCGATCGCGATGTCGTGCACGCCCAAGCTCGGCGCCAGATGACGCCGCGATATATCTCGGCGCGAGCCGTCTCGACGCAAACGCACCAACACAGCCTGTCAGACCCAGCCCACAACGACCACAGCCATGAACCGCCCCCGGACCGGGGCTACCACGCCTCGAACCCGCGACCTTCGGGTTATGGGATCAACGTCGATCGGATAGCTGCCCGAGGATCGTTGCTGGGTGGGGAAAGCGTGCTGCTGGACGGCCACCACGATCCGACCCTGCAACGGTCTCTATTGAGCGAAGGCGGCCGGGGCGGTGTTTACAAGACAGGCAAACCGGGGGCGCTCGAATGTCAGCCAGAGCGCCAAATTTGAGTCCTAAACTAGGGTTTCGCCGTATGGGGTATCCATTTAGATGACCCTGAGTCGTGCAGGGTCGCTCGGCCACTGCATTCTGAGAGACGAATACGCCTCTCGAACCTCGTCCGCCGTGCACGTGCCCCTGGCACCCAACGCAACGGGCCACCCTTCCTCATCCACGTAGCCATCGCTAATACGACTCGCGATGGCGGCTATACGGCGGGAATCGTTACTCTTGGTTTGCATCAGGGGTTCCTCCTGGTGTCAGGCCCCCGGTCGTTTGCGCGATGCGGGGGCGCTTTCGTTGTCCGTCCCGACATTATACCAGGCAGGGTCATCTAAATGGATACCCCGTTTCGCCGTACCCGTCCGACGGACAGACGCGGCCATCTGCGGTCAAAAAGTGTATCAAGTTGCTGCAACGTTGCGGCACGAAATCGGGCGGCTCAGAAGAGCCGACGGCCGGGATCGAACCGGCGACATCCGGTTTACAAAACCGGTGCTCTACCAGCTGAGCTACGTCGGCGTAGTTCCGGCATCGTAGCGCCGAGTGGCGCCGTGGATGGGTCGGGGTCTGCTCTGCGGCACCCATCCGTCGCTGCGGCTTCATTCCTGGGGGATACCGGCCTCGTTCGCGTGTGGCTGCAAGGCCCAAGGCGTGCTCAGGGACCGTATCCCTTCGGGCCTGTTCCGCTGCTCCCGTGGCCGGTGTGGGGACTCCATGAATCCACTTCAACGGAGGGCACCACAATGACCCGTACATCTGTTCGCACCTTCTTCCGACGCGCCGTGACCGGCTCCCGCCGCTCGGCGCATCCCGAAGCCGTGGCGGATCGCCTGCTCGATCTGCCCGTCCGGGTCGATGACCCGGCGACTGCTTCACGGTTGGCCTTGGACCTCTGCCGTAACCGGCGAGAGGAAATGACTCTCGCGCTTCTGCTGGACGACCGGCACCGACTCGTCGGCCACGTCGTCCTGGCGACCTGTTGGGCGCAGGCCGCACGGCTCTCTGCTCGACCGAGCCTGCTGACGGCAGGATCCAGTCGAGCATCGGCACTCGTTCTGGTCCGCTACCGCCATCACGGCGACTGCAAGGCGGGCCTCGCTGAGCGTCGCAGCGCTGGCAGCATCGGGGCGGCCTGCGTCCGTTCCGGTCTGACGCTGCTTGACCACGTGGTCGTGGTCGGCACGGGCGAGTACGCCTCGGCGTTTGGGGATCGCTTGTGAGCCGTCCGTCGACCTCGACGGAACGGCGTCCCGGCGCGGGCTACTTCTTCTTGCCCTTCTTCGCCTTCTGCTGCGCCAGGTGGACGCTGTGCGTCTGCGTATTGCTCGGGCTGGGAGAGGACTTGAGGATGGCAAGCGTGGCCGCGAGCTTTCCGTGAGCGGCGCTCAGGAGCGTGCGCCCCGTTGCGGTGAGCGTGAGCGTGACGGTTACGGTCTTGCCCGCCGGGACGGAGAAGGTGCCCGTCCCGATGTTCTCGGTCTTGGCCTTCTTCTTGCCCTTGCCCTTCGCCTTGACGGTCAGCGTCAGCTTGCCGTCGCATGTGGCATTGCCGGTGCAGGTGAGCTTTATCGTCGCCTTGCCACTGCTCGTGACGGTGATTGCGGTCCCGTCGAGCGACACGCTGCCGGTGGCCGGCGTCGTCGTGGTTGTGCTGCCCGCCGACGGAGTGTTTGACCCTGACCCGCTACTGCCGCCTGTAGTCGAGCCGCCGCCCGTGCCACCCCTAGGCGAGCCTCCGCCGGACGCTTCGCTCGCGGTCATTGCCTGCAGATCGGAAGAGCACACGTCTGAACTCCAGTCACGCCAATATCT
>CALAQT010000310.1 GCA_937888775.1 uncultured Actinomycetes bacterium
CGCAGGCCCGCTCAACACCCCCCCAGCCTACCAAATACTGCACACATCTGCAAGACCGCGAGGACGAAAAACCTCAACAAAACCGGGCCAAATCGGCCCCACTACCGGAGGTCTGAGTCTTGCGCGACCGGACCCCGTTCCAGACCAGTGATCGGCTTATTAGGGGCTTCAACGTTCATTGCGCTGGTTCTCGCGAGTTCGGTCCGGTTCGCGATCCCGAGTTTGAGATACACGCTGGCGAGGTGCATCTTGACGGTGCTACGCGCCATGAACAGCTGGGAGGCGATCTGCGGGTTCGATATGCCGGTGGCGGCCAGCAGGGCGACGTCAAGCTCCGTAGGAGTGAGGCTCGGCCAGCCGGTTGCCGGGCGGGCGCGTGGCCCGCGGGAGCGCCGCGCGTAGGCGATCGCATCGGCGAGAGGCATCGTCTCGCCCTCTCCCCATGCCACATCCCAGGCAGCCTGGCCGTCGCGATCGACGAACTTCGCCCGCGCAGCCGCGACTCGATCAGAACTTGACGGCCAGGGTTGGCACGCCAGTCGAGACCGAGCGCTCATGGCTGCCGCCGCGAGCCGGGCCGTGCGAGCGCTATCACCGGCGCTCGCGGCGATCAGCGCGAGTTCCTCCAACGCGTCCGCGGCGCCGCGCTCGATTCCCAGCTCCGCATAGGTCGCAAGGGCGCGTTGCGCGAGGTCCCGGCCACGACTCAGATCGTCTTGGAGCACGACCCCGCGACTCGCGGTGAGGTCGGCGAGCGCAGCGTAACGCGGGCTGTTGCTATGTTGCGCCAAGGTCGCGAGCTCCCGTCCGTGAACCTCTACCTCGGGCGCGTCGCCGCGAACCAGCGCGATCTGAGCGAGTACCTCCCGCATTAGCGCGACGGTGTGTACCTGCGGCATCGCCAGCAGCTGGCGAGCGCGAGCCTCTGCGCGGTTGAGATCTCCAGCCATCAGCTCTGCGATCGCAAGGGCCATCTCGATCGCCGGCGTGGCCATGACCGCGCCTGACTCCTGCGCGTTTGCCAGCGCCCGCAGGCCCTGGGCGACGCCATCGTCCGCCCGCCCGAGCAGCGCCAGTGCGTGCACGTGGAATCCGGTCAGGATGAAGTGTGTCATCGACGGCCAGTCACCCTCGAGCTCGAGCGCGACGTCGGCGTGTCGCAGGGCCCGCTCGGGAGAGCCCACGATCAGCTCGATCCATGCTGCCGCCAGCTCCGCCCAGATCCGAAGCCTGGGGTGCTGGGCGGCGCTCGGGATCGTCAGGAACTCGTCGTACGCGGTACGCGCGGCGTCGAAGCGATCGCACACGCCCTCGGCCATCGCGACGTTCACGAGCGCCCAGGCAAGTCCCAGCAGGTCACCTGACGCGCGCAGCAGCTCCACCGCGCGGTTCGCGCTCCGGAGCCCCTCCGGGAGGTCGACTCCGGTTAGGATCAGGACCATCCCGGACATCTGCAGGCACCGTGCCTGCGTCTCGGAGTCATCGACCGCGGCCAGGAAGGCGATCCCGCTTTGCACGTTTGCCACGGCTGCGGGGTAGTCCTCGCTGACGGCGCCGATCAGCGCGGCGCCAAGGTGAACCAGCGCCCGTGCGGCGGGGTCGTCGACCCGGGCACCGGCGGCCAGCACACGTGCTGTGGCTGCCCGCCCTTCCTTGAAATGCTCGCCCAGGATCCAGTGGCGCAATAACGATCCCACCATGTGCAACGCGACACCAGCGTCGTGTTTGATGGCCCAGTCGAGCGCCAGCCGGAGATTCGGCGTCTCCTGATCGATCAGCGCATGTCCACCCGGGGTCAGGAGCAAGCCGTCGATATCGGCCGCGAACGCGTGAAACCACGCTAGCTGCCGGTCACGCACGGTCTCCTGCTCCTCTGCGTCCGGCGCGAGCTGCTCGGCCGCGTAGTCAGCGACGGTCTCCAGAAACGACCAACGTGTCTGTCGCTCTGCCGGCACGGGCACGATCAGCCCCTTTTCCTCCAGTCCGAGCAGCAAGCCGCTGACCTCGGTCTCGCTGGCGCCGGGCAGCGCGACGGCACGGGCGGCCGCCGTGTCCCAGCCCCCATCGAACGCCGACAGGCGACGAAACAGCACGCGCTCGGGCTCATTAAGCAGCTCGTAGCTCCAATCCAGCGATGCTCGGACCGAGCGATGCTGAGGCAGCGCGCTCCCCTCAGGCGCTCCAGCGAGGCGTCCTCGACGTGAAAGCCCATCCGCGATGTCGCTCGGTGTAAGGCTCTCGACGCGAGCGGCGGCGAGCCCGAGGGCGAGCGGGAGGCCGTCCAGCTGACGACAGATCCGCACTACTGCCCGAGCCGTCGACGGCGTCAGTGCAAAGCTCGGGTCAGCAGCCGCCGCGCGATCGACGAAGAACCGCCCCGCGTCCGAGCGCACCACCGCTGCGACATCACCGCCGGCCTCCGGAAGACTCAACGGCGACAGCGAGAACACCAGTTCCCCTGCAATCCCCAGCGGCTCTCGGCTTGTCGCCAGCACACGCAGCTCCGCTACAGCGTCGAGCAGCTGCCCCACCAAGCGCCCCACCTCGTCAGCCACGTGCTCGCAGTTGTCCATCACCAGCACGCTGCGACGGCCAGCCAGGCCGTGGAGGACGACCTCCGTCGGCGTCCGGCCCGCCCGCTCCCTTGCGCCGAGGGCTCGCAACAGCGCGTCGACAACGTGACCGGCTGACCGGACCATCGCCAGCTCGACGATCACGACGTCCAATGGCTCGGATCGAACTCCGATGCGGCCGGCGAGCTCGCGCGCCACCCTTGTCTTGCCGCATCCCCCGGTGCCAGTGACCGTGACCAGCCGGGCGGAGCCCACTGCTTGCTCGAGCGCAAGCAACTCCGACTCGCGACCGATCAGCGGGCCCCCAAGCAGCATCGTCGCCGATCGTTTCAGAAGAGAGGCGACGAGTGGATGAATTGCGCCTATCCGCAGTGGATCGTGAATCCGCCGTTATTGAGAGTCGCGGTGTCGTTGCCCCGCGGTAACTGGCGATGGTGCGTCCGGATCCAGCCCGCGGCGCACGTAGTCCAGCGTCGCTGCCAGCTCCCGAGGGTCGATCGAGGGGTTGTAGAGAGGACTCGTGCCGCCGTCTCGGAGGAGACTGCGCAGCGCCGCGATACAAGCCACATCCGGCTGCTGAGCACGCTCGACCATCGCAGCGACCTCGAGCAACTCCTTACGCAGCGGTACCGCCCGGGCACGCAGCAGCACTCCCCACCTCGAAGGCGGAGTCTGATCAGCCGCCGCTCTGGCGACGGCGCGAATCCCTTGCGCTAGAGCACGCCGGTGGCGGGCGCTGACCAACATTGCGCGTCGGTGGGCAGCACGCCGCTCCCGCCAGGACTGCAGAAGCTGCGATGGGCGCCTGGCCAGATCATTCGCTTTCACCGTCTCTCTCATCACTCTCCAGCTTCCGGTTCGATACGGGCAGAGGCCGGCATCAGCTCAAGGAGAAACTTCCATCACGGCGCCGCTGAGAACCACGGCCACCTGGCCACTGTTCCGTCTCGATGCGACCCCGGCATGGGCTGAGCCGCCTTAACGGTCAAGACTGGCCAGGTGGGGGTGGTTTTGCTCGCTGTTGTTCCGCGAGACTCATCCGTGATGAAGTTCATCTCACCAGGCAAGATCACCACCACCGCGCGGCCTGGGTGCCGAACAGCCGGCGCGGCTTGCCGGATAGGAGTGGCTTGATGGAAACTCCCGCCCCTGGTGACTCGGATAAGGGCTTCTCCCGGAGAGAGATCATGGCGCTAGCGGGCGCCGGGAGCGTAATCGGCGCGGCGACAGCGTTGCCGACCACGGCACGTGCCCGCGGCAGGAGGGCCGTCCCGTTGGCACACAGGCGCAAGGCCGTTCTGGATTCGTCACACCGCACCAACGCCTTCACCGTCACCGGTGGATCGCATCCACTGGAGCCGCTCAGCGCCGATGAGATCAAGCAGGCCTTCGCCTTGATCGAGGGGGACACGAGATTTCCCACCGGTGCGGTGTTCCCGATCGTGCAGCTGAAGGAGCCGCCCAAGCAGGAGGTGCTCGCCTGGTCTCCAGGCAAACTCTTCAGCAGGGAAGCCTTCGCCAACGTCTACGACCCGAAGCGCAACCTTCTGTTCGAGGTGGTGGCCGATCTCCGGGCAAAGCGAATCGCATCGTGGATTGCGCGACCAGGCCGCGAGCCCGCCGTTTACGCCGACGAGTACAACATCGCGGACGGGATCGTACGGGCGGACACGCGCTGGCAACACGCGATGCGCGTCCGCGGGATCAACCCCAACGATGTGTACCTCGATGGATGGGCGCCGGGCGCCCTCCCGGTTGCCGGCGTGAAGCCCGGCACGCGCCTGCTGCGCCAGCTGTCCTTCTTTCGCGGCCAGCTGCCCAACCCGTACGACCGTCCGATCGAGGGCGTTGTCGCCACGGTCGACATGAACGCCGGCAGGGTCGTCGAACTGCTCGACACGGGCATCAGACCGGTGAACACGACCAACAGTGGCTCCTCGCCGAGGAAGCGCCGCGGGCTTCAGCCGTTGATCGTCACCCAGCCGAACGGACCCAGCTTTCGCGTGGACGGTCATGCGGTCTCATGGCAGCAGTGGCATTTCCGGATCGGGTTCAGCTGGCGTGAAGGGCTACTGCTGTACCAGATCGGATATGAGCAAGACGGCAAGATCAGGCCGATCATCTACCGACTCTCCATGAACGAGATCTTTGTCCCTTACGCGCTCCCCGACCCGACATGGGCGTGGCGCGCGGCATTCGATATCGGCGAATACAACCTGGGTCAATACGCCGAGCCGCTGCAACACAATGTTGATGTTCCGGGCAACGCCGTCTTCATCGATGAGGTCGGGCCAAGCGATACGGGAAGCACCGGCGGTACGCTGGCGCTCCCGCATGCGATCGCGCTATACGAGCGCGACGCCGGTGTGCTCTGGGATCGAACCGATCCGACCAGCTTCACGCGCGACGCCAGGTTTGCGCGAGAACTTGTAGTCACCGCCGCGTATGTGAACGGCAACTACACCTATGCGAATGAGTACGTCTTCCGGATGGATGGCGGCATCGACGTGCATGTGATCGCAAACGGCACGACGCTCAACCAGGGCGTCAGGTCGCGAGCCGCCGGCGAGCTGTACGGCTCCATGGTCGCGAGGGACATCGCAGCTCCGATTCACCAGCATTTCTTCAACTTCCGGATCGACTTCGATATCGACGGGACGCGGAACACGGTCGTCGAGGAGAACCTGCACACGGTTTCAAGCAAGTTCGGCAACGCCTTCGTCAACGAGGAGGTCGTGCTGGAGCACGAGCAGCGTCGTGATCTGAACGCCGCCACGTACCGGCGCTGGAAAGTGAAGAGTTCGAACAAGGTCAACCCCTTGGGTACGCCAACGGCCTACGGGCTGGAGCCGTTGGACACCACGCCCCCCTACGCCGCCGCCGACTTTCCGCCGCTGGAGCGTGCGGCCTTTGCGAAGCATCCGTTCTGGGTCACCCGCCATCGCGATGGCGAGCTCTACTCGTCCGGTGATTACCCCAACCAGGGTCCGTCGGGCGACGGCCTGCCCGCATACGTCGCGGGTCAGCAACGTATCGTGGGAGAGGACGTCGTCGTTTGGTACACGGCGGCTTTCACCCATCTGCCCACCGTCGAGAACTACCCGGTCATGAGCAGTGAAACGATCGGCTTCTCGCTTCGGCCCGACGGCTTCTTCGGTGAGGATCCGGCGCTGGACGCACCGTAGGCAAATTCGGGACCCCGCTGAGTAGTGGGCTCTGAGACGCCGGCGTGGCCGCGCCTGGCGGGGGTTACGTTCGGAGTGGGCTGGGGCGCGAACCAGTTCTCCTCCCTGCTCTTGGCCTATCGACTTCACCGCGGCGTCTCCGAGAGCACCGCGCGACTCTAGTCCGTGAGGAGCGATCTGAGCACACTCGCCAGACCCACCGATCGCTGCTGCTCTGTCGCCGACGGGGTCGTGCAGTCGCGACTTCCGCTTCCTCGGCCGCCGGCCCAGAGCAGAAGCTGTCCGACGCCCTCACGCGACTCATGACACGCCTGGTGGTTCGTTGAAAGCGGCATCCAGCGGGTAACGCGACTAGTCGCGGGGACGGGATGGGCCGGACCAAGGACTAACGTTCGCTGCCCTAGTTCGGTCAGCTTGGCGGCCAGGGAGACTCCACGCGGTGACCATCAGCCATCTGCCTCACCCGGACCGTTCTTTGACGTGCTCGAGGTGGAGGACGAGGAGGTGATGATCGTAACGCTGCTTGCCGACCGAGCGGGCGATGGGCGATTGATCCTGCGCCACGGCACAGCCGTATTCGCGCCGTCAGAGTGCGGCGAGATGTCGTGGGGAGTCTGGTCGTCCGATCAAGCACGAAAGGTGATGGCGCTTTGTCCGGACTCGGCTCCTTCGACGTTCTTGCATGACGGCGGGACCTGGGTAGCCGCACGCGCCGTACTGACACTCGGTCGCGCTTGCCAGTGGCTCACACGGCTAACCCACGGTGCGACGGCAGAGGCCCCGGTCCGGTGGCCCGCCGCCGACGGGCTGCCTGCGTTCGAGGCTCAACTGCAGGAGCCCACGTCGTTGATCCGGATGTTTCCCGGTACGGACACTCCTGCGGGCAGCTTCTTGGCGTCAGCCAAGCGGCCCGCGATGGGGACCGTGTGGATGGGCGAGGAGAGGCCTGCGCTGCTCGTTCCCAGCATGGTCGACCATGACGAGACGTGGTATGCCCTACCCCTCTGTCTGCTGGGCATGCTCGTCCCCAGCGAGGGTGTCCCGCACGCGGTTCCACCGCCGTTTGGCTTGTTCGTCGGCCGGTTAGAACGCCGCGCGTGGCTGAGCGATCTCGCCGGTGACGGGCCGGCTTTCGAGGCCCTGCAGGTCCATATCGGATGGGACCCTGCTCGCATCGATCTCACGGACCTCGTGGTCGACCTCGAGCAGCTCGTGAACGGCGAGCTTGTCAACCAGCTGCGGGCGCCTCTGGAGGACACAGCGATCAGTGATGGGGTCCGGCAGGCAGGCGCATGCATTACGTCGCTGCCGACCGTTGGGCGAGGAACTGCGTCTCGGGTCTCATTGACCACACGGGAGGGCGCACTGCTCGATCGGATCGGCCCACACCCACTCGTTGAATCCGTGCACGTCGGGCTCACGACCAACGGTCAGCAGCAGCCTCCGATTGTGATCGGGAATCAGAGCCCTCCGCCAGGGCTCGAAGAGCGGGCAGCCAGGCAACAGCAAGTTGCCGAGCAGGTCGCGAGCTTGGCGGCCCAGGGAGGCGAGGCGCGACGGCTTGTCGATCGCGCCGCCGCGGAGGAACGCCTGAAGCTGGTGATCAGCAGCGCGCAGGAGGAACTCCTGGTCCACGATCCCTTCTTCGGGCAGGATCCTGACGATTGGCGCCTCCTTGACGACGTCCCGGTACCGGTCCGCGTGGTCACGGCGAAGATCGCGAAAGACACCGTACCGACGATCGCCGACCACGTGCAAGCGCGCTACCGCCCGAAGGCGCCGATGCATGACCGCCTTTGGATCTGGCGCGACGGAGGATTGTCACTCGGCGGCTCGCCGACAACGTTCGGTCAGTCGCCCGTCTGGATCCGTCGTGTATCCGCGGCCGATTCCGACGTCATGCGGTCCGTCTTCGAGGGCCTGTGGTCATCGGAGCACTTCCAGGACGTCCCGCGACGGCGATGATCGAGAGCTTCGCGCAGCGGGGACGCTTGAAACCGGTCGGTTTCTTCTCTGGGTGGGCTTCCGGCGGCCCTCGAACGCCCCGTCTTGATCGGAGGCCCGCGCGGCGTCGGACGACGAGCACCCAAAAGGTCGATGAGAGAGCCGTAGTCCCAGCGGCGGTGGAGTCGGAGAAGAGTCGCAAGCGCCTGCGTCGCGTCGATCACGATCCGCGAACGCGAGAACGCGGCACGAAGGCCAAGCAAGCGAGACTGCCGCATCGTCGCCGACCGGGCTCTCATCGGCCAGCTGCTGCTTCGCCGCCTCATCGGGCGAAGGGAGAAGTCTGCTCGCTCCAGTGCCGGCGCGGTCCTGGACAATCTTGCCTGCGTGGCGTGAGAACGAAGCCCCGCGAGCAGGACACAGAGGCCCTGCTCGCCTGCATCAGCCTGAAAGGAGGACTATTGATTACATTGTCTCGTCTCGACGTGGGAGACGGCTCCACGCTGGTCATTGGAGTCATGGGCGACGAGGAGGACAGACAGCCCGAGACCAACGTGCCCAGGGACGCCGAGCTCGTGTTCGGGCATCAGCGGCCACGGACTGAGGAAGAGCTCTATCCATTTCGCGGGCGCTTGAACTCGCACTATCCAGTGATGGTCAACGGTCGCCCTCACGTCGTCCTTTTCGGCGAGGTTGGGCCAGAAATTGATTACGTGCTGCTGGAGTTCGCCGAGCCGGAGTCAGAGCCGCACAAGCGCTCCCTGGCCATTGTGGGTGAGCCACTGGGGCGGCGGGTCTGGATCAGCCACCCGGAACCGTTCGGACGAAAGCTGCACGTTTCGGTGGCCTGGCTTCACGGGCCGCCGGAGCACTACTCGCTGCCGGCGTCTGGCGGGATGCGCCCCGAGCCTCCACAGTTGCCAGACTCGGACTAAGGCATGCTGGCTCCGGAACATGACCGCATCTTCCGCAGTGATGATCGACGTGTTGGCGACGGACGCGGGGGACGACTCCCGGCTCCGGCTTTGTCGCCGCAGCAGCAGCGAGCCCAAGACTGCCGCTCTTGAGCAACAGGGGCCACGAGCCGCGCGAGCGGTCCCGCTGCCGCAATGCGCGGGAGCAGCAGCTCGGGCGCTGCGGCGCCTCGGCGCATGGCCGATGGCGAGGTCGGCCTCGGAACCGATAGAGCGCTCGGGTCAACTATCTGCCCTCGAAGGGAGGGAGCGATGTCTTCTGCTGAGTTGTTGT
>CALAQT010000311.1 GCA_937888775.1 uncultured Actinomycetes bacterium
CCCCGGACCAGTCGGCTAGTCCGCGCGGTCCCCGGAAGCCTCCCGCCGACCCTACATGTGGAGGTGCTCAGAGATCTCAGAGGTGCGATAGCCCTCCACCAGCAGCGCGAGCACCTCATGATCTCGGTTGGTCGGCGCTGCTCGGCTCGCCGCCCACCCGTCGGACCTAGGCGCGGCAGCCGAACACGTGCCACGATCCGTGGCTAGGTCGCCAGGCACGCGAGGGCATCACGGCCGCCAGGATCGCTTCAAATTCAGTGCCAACGACCTCGCCGACCTGGCTGAGTGCCTCGCGCCTGGTTTCAGTTGACCAACTTGCGATGGTTGATCCCGTCGATGGTTACGCGGTAGGCTGGCCTGGGCCCACGCGCTTCGGTCTGCGTTCGTCGGCCCCAACCGCCCTGCGTGTTACGAAAGGTTCCGGATGAGCACGTCCTTGCCTTCCCTTCCGATCGGAGAATCAAAATCACCGCCGGTCGGTGAGGTGGGGCATCAGCACCGGCTCCAGAAGGGCGCGCTGGGCCTCGTGGACATCTCGGCGGCCACGATGGCGAACGTCGCACCGGCGATGAGCTTCTACTTCGGCTTCGGCTTCCTTGCCCTCACAGCGGGAGTCGCCTCGCCGCTGACGATCCTGCTGGCTGGTGTCGCGATCGCGTTCTTGGCCAATACTCTGGCCGAGTTCGCCAAGGTGACGCCGTCGACCGGGGGCTTCATCACCTTCGTTGGCAAGACGTTTGGCCCGACGAGCGCGGTGACCACGGCGCTGCTCGCCGGCATGGGCTACATCATCGCCATGGCATCGGTGATCGCCATCTCCGGCGGGTTCCTGCAGATCACACTTAACCACTACCTGCACGTGAGCATCCCGTGGGGCATCCTCACGGTGCTTCTAACCGCCGGAGCGGTCGTGATCATGATCCGTGGGGTGGCGATCTCCACCAAGGTGGCCGGCGCCCTCTTCGGTTTCGAGCTGGTCGTGCTCGTCGTGGTCTCGGTGGCCTCGATCATCAGCAACGCCGGCCACCTGTCGCTGACGCCGTTTGAGCCGAGCCACATCACCAACGGCTTCAGCGGCCTGGCCGCGGGATTCCCGCTGGCGGTCTATCTGTTCATCGGCTGGGAGAACTCCGCGGCGCTCGCCGAGGAGACCGACGATCCGCGGCGCAACGTCCCGCGCGCCGTCTTCTTGTCGGTTGGAGTCATGGTCGTCAGCTATCTGCTGTTCGCCTACGCAACCGTCACCGGTTTCAAGTACAACGTCGCGACGCTCAGCAGCGCGCAGATCCCGTTCATCACGGTTGCGCACAGCTCGCTGGGCGGAGTCGCCGTGTTCGCGTACCTAGCGGGACTGACGTCTACGCTCGGCGCGCTGATCGCGGGCACGAACTCGCAGGCCCGGCTGGTGTTCAACTCAGGGCGCGAGGGATTGCTGCCGAGCTGGATCGGGCGCGTCGACCGCGTGCGGCGCACACCGACGAACGCCATCTTCACGTTCGTCGGGATCTCCTTGGCGATCATCGGCGGGTGGGCGCTCTACGACGTGCTGCGGGGCAGGACGAGCTTCCTGAGCCCGGTCAACTTCTTCGCTGAGTCATCGACGATGGGCACGATCCTGGTTCTGCTCGTGTACCTCGCGGGCAACCTCGCGCTGCCGTTCTTCATCCGCCGCTACCGGCCCGAGATGTTCAACCCGATCCGCCACGGCCTGCTTCCCCTGCTTGGCGCCGCCCTGATCGTGGTTCCGCTTTACTACCTCTCCAAGCCGGGCCAGGCCGCGCCGTACAGCTGGTATCCCTACGTGGCCCTGGCGATCCTGATCTTCTCGATCGGCTACGCGATCTTTCTCACGCGCCGTGATCCGAGCCTCGCCGATCGTGTCGGATCGATCGTGGCAGACGAGTAGCGGCCGGTGTGTCCGGCGCCCTGTCAGCACGCGCGAGCGTCGCATCCCAGTCATAGCTCAAACCCCCAGAGTCGCGCTCCTCCACGGCTCCTGTCCGAGATACGTCCGGTCTGGGCTGGCTCCTAATCGTGTTGCGGCCACCGAAACCAGACGCTGGACTGGCAGCACCGCCGCGAACGGACGCGCGAGCAACGCCACCGCCGCGAACGGCAGAGCGTCTCCCGGGCGATCACCGCCGCTGAACACGCATGCACCGATGCGTAGCAGCAGGGCCTCGAGTTCGTCGGTCCGACCGCCGTCCGGTCCGGCCGGTCGGATCAGTTAGCCGACGGTCGAGGCGGAGAAGACCGCCGGCGTTCCATGCAGCGCGAATTCGGTATGCATTCCCTCCGCCCAGCGGTAGGTGCCTTCCTTGATCTTGAGCGCCGCCTACCGCGCGGTCACCGCGTCCAACCCGGTTTCAGTGATGACGGCAGGATCGGATCCCGAGGAGACAAGGGCCTCTTCAGCCGCCGCAGCGAGAGGCAGATCGAGCGTGCGTTGGAGCGCTTCGGGCGTCACGGCAAGTGCTTCCAGAAGCGGCGTGCCGCGCTAGCCGATCATCGCTGCCACCAGGCGAGCCAGGAGCGTCAGCGCAGTCAGGTAGGAGACTGTGTGGGTCCTGGCCTGTTCCTGCGGACAGGTTCGAAACACCACGTCAGCTTCAGGAGTCGCAGGACCTTCGCCCGTGGCCACGATTGTGCGTGCACCCACAGCACGGGCGTGACCGAGCACTTCGTTGGGGCGGTGCTTCGTCCCACGGTGGCTAACCACGACCACTTGGTCGACGGGCTGCACGGTTTCGAGCAGCGCCAGGTCATGCGCGTCGATCGCCGCCGGTCGGATCGCTCCGCCGGTCAGCAGTCGCACCCATCCCGCGGCTGCGCGACAGGCGTGAAGCGAGGTGCCGATCCCGGTGAAGACGACCGGCCTCGCCGGGGCGAGCACGGGCACTTCGGGCCCGGTGAGCAGTGACGCCACCGCGTCCGGTTGGGAGGCTACGTGCCGGTCGAACATCTCGCCGCTCAAGACGACGTCCTTCCGGTCGCAGCAACGGCTTCAGGCAGCCGATCGTCCAAGCGTACGAGTTTCGGCAGAAACGCCCGCTGCCGTGTCTCCAGATCCATCAGCAACCCAGCCTACGCTGCAGCCGGCAACTACGCGTCCCGGCCTAGCCTCGCCCCGAGTCAACGGGACCTCGGCGTGCTCGGTTGGCGCTGGGCAAACTGACGGTGATCGGGCCGTAGAGCTCGGGTCGCCGATCGCCGAGAGCGTCGCACAGGTTGGTCAGCTTCTTCGCTCGGGCTAGGGCAAGGTCGACCTCGATCGTCGCTGACGCCTTGTGCGCCTGGGTCGCGATAACCCAGCCCGATTCATCGATGATGGTCGTGCCGGCCGTCCACTCCTGTCCGCGTTCTGTTCCGGTCCGGTCGCAGCACGCAACGAACACGCGGTTCACGCGCGCAGCGGCCATGCCGATGATCACCTCGGGGGGCCGTTCGCCGGCCGGCCGTTCGACCAGCGGCCAGTTGGTGGGAACGGCTATGAGCTCGGCGCCTGCGAGCGCCAGCATGCGGGTCAGCTCGGGGAACTCCAAGTCGTAGCAGATCAGCACGCCGACTCGACCCTGCGATGTATCAAACACGGGCGGAGCCGCGGGTCCGGGTTCGAAGAACAACTTCTCCCGGTCCCACAGGTGAGTCTTGCGGTACACGCCCAGGACGCCCGAACCGTCCACGACGGCAGCGCTGTTGTATAGCAGGCCGTCCTCCCCGCGCTCGCAGAACCCTCCGATGACCACGGCGGGTCCGCGTGCCGCCGCAGCGGCCCACTCCCGGAACAGGGCGTGATCGGGCCTGATGGCGACCGAGGCTGCCTCGTCGACCGACTCGAAGACATAACCCGAGGTCACGAGCTCTGGCAGCACGACGATGTCGGCACCCGCATGGACCGCCTGGGCGATCGCGCCGACTGACAGCTCCCGGTTGCTCTGCAGGTCCGCGATCGCCGGAGCGACTTGCTGACAGGTGATCCGGGTCATCGTTCGTTAAGCGATCGTAAGGGAATCCAGGGGGGTGCGCGGGTGGCACAGTAGCGCGCGCTCGAAGCTGCATCGACCTCGGGACGTCTCGGCGCCCGCCGCGCCGTCGTCCAGCTGGAGGTCGCTCCGGAGCTCTCCGAAGCCGCCCTGAGACTTCGTGCCGGGCGTCCGCCATGGAACCTGTACCGCGATCACGCCAACGTGGGACCATCTCGGCTCGTGAGGCCTGCGGATCGATAGCACCGCGGGCCATGCGCGATCGATCGACGTTCACGAGTACGGGAAGAAGTGGACTGCCTCAAATCGCCAGATCTCCTCGAGCCAACCGGGGACGAACTCCTCGAGTGCTCGCTCGAGTGGGGTGCCGGTGGCAGGGCTGGTGACCCACCACGACACGACGGCATCGGTGCCCGCCGGAGAGCTCGCATCGCGTGGGTCGATGTACATCGACGGCGACAGTGCCAACTGCGAGCGAGGAGTCCGCATTCGGTGACTCCTCGCTCGTGGATGTGGCCGCCAGAACGGAGCTCGCGATCGCCGGCGACTGTGCGGTCGGGGCCCGTCAGCTTGGGTTTAGGATGACTGTTTGATTCTGGCCGGTGGTGGTGTCGTAGGCCTCGGCGACGATCTGGTCGTTGTCGTTGATCGCGGGCGCGTTGGTCAGATCGAAGCCGGACCCGGCTGGGATCAGGCTGTTGAGGTCTTGGAAGTGCCCGGCGGTGTAGATGAAGGCGTGGTTGAAGGTCGATCCGTCGCTGTTCTGGCCGTAGGTCTGGCCGACGATCGCGCCGGAGTCGTTGATCGCCTCGGCGACGGTGTCGATGTTGTAGGCGCCGAGGTCGGTCATCTTCCCGTTGCTGTATCGGAACGCGCGCTCCTCGCTAGCGGCGTTGTCGCCGCTGCCCGCGACCTGGTTTGAGTTGTTGATGCCGCTGGCGGTCGTGAAGGTGCCGCCTTCGCCTGGGAGCAGGCCGAGGTCGGTCATCTTGCCGCCGATGTTCAGGAACGCATGCGGGCCGCCGTTTGAGACGCTCGCCTGGCCCGCGACCGCGCCGGAGTCGTTGATCGCGTACGCCTGGCTGCTTCCGCCGGTGACGAGCGAGCCGAGGCCGGTCATCTGCCCGTTTTGGTCGACGAATGCCTGGTAGTTACCGCTCGCGGTCGTGGAATATCCCGCTACTTCTCCGGAGCGGTTGATCGCGAATCCCACGGCAAAGTTCCCGCCCAGCGTGCCGAGGTCGGTCATCGTGCCGCTGCTGTCAAGGAACGGGTGCTCGGGATGGGTCACGCAATGCTTGACCCGCGGCGGGCAACCGTGCGCCGGGACCGTGGTCGCCAAGTAGGACTCTCCGGTGATCTGCCCGCTGGCGTTGATGCCGGCGCCGACGCTCACGCCAAACCCGAGCGAGCCGAGATCGGTGATCGTGTACTTCGTCGTGGCCGCCGCCGCGCCGGCCCCCGCAAGCCCAACCGAAGCGCAAGCGCCGAGCACAGCGCAGAACGTCCACCGCGACCGGGGCCTGATCATTCCGCCCATCGGCAAGCCTCTGTGGTGTCTAACGGACCGCATGCTCACAGCTCCTCTACTCGATCCTCACGACAAACCCAATCACCAACCGGCGCCGCGCCCAGCAGAACTGGCGCACGAAAGCCAAGCACGCGCCGCGCGCAGGTCGCTCCGAAGTCAAGGACGCCGCCGCATCACGAATCCTTCCCGCGTTTTCGGCCCCCACCCGTCCCGTGCGCATGCTTCGACCAGGTAAGCCCGCCAGCGCGCTTGACGGATACCGGTTCGGCGTCATGCGCAACGTGCCAGGCAAGCACCATCGCGCTTGCACTTCCGCGGCGCCCTGCGCCACTGCTGATAGGGCCACGGGAAGGAATCGGCTGGCGCCGTCGTCCTCACCAGAAGGTGCGGGTCTAGCGAGATGCGCGCACATCATCAGACTGGAGACACGCCGTATGCCCAAACCCTTGGCTCTTGCCGTCGCGACTGCTGCGATTGCGCTCGCCGGATGCGGAAGCAACACCAGCAGCTCGACGACCAACAAGCCAGCTTCCACGACGGCCGCCGCCGCTTCCTCGACCGCGACGACGACACCCAGCCCCGCCGCTTTTCTCGCTCCGCTGACGAGCGTCTCGACGCTCACCTCGACCGTGCCTCCCAACGGCGACATCAACCCGTACGGGATCGTGATGGTTCCGCGCAGCGTCGGGAAGCTGCGGGCTGGCGAGTTGCTGGTCAGCAACTTCAACGATAAGGCCAATAACCAGGGCACTGGCACCACGATCGATCAGATCACTACCGCAGGCAAGAGCTCGTTGTTCGCGAGTATCGACCCGCGCACGCTGCCGGGCAGCTGCCCTGGTGGGGTTGGTCTCACGACCGCGCTGAGCGTGCTCCCCGGGGGATACGTTGTCGTCGGGAGCCTGCCCACCACCAACGGAAAGTCCGCGACCGCCAAGTACGGTTGTCTGATCGTGCTCGATAGCCGCGGTCGGGCGATCAGCACGATCGCGGGCAAGCAGATCCAGGGTCCGTGGGACATGACCGCGGTTACGCAGGGAGCCGACTCGACGCTATTCGTCAGCATGGTGCTCAACGGGGGCGCCGCCAAAGGCTTACACACAATCAAGAACTCGACGGTGCTGCGGATCAAGCTCCAGTCGGGCGCCGGGCATCCCCCGAAGGTCCTCGGCGAGCAAGTGATCGCGACTGGCATCCCCTGGCGTGATGACCCCAACGCACTCGCGATCGGCCCGACCGGTGTCGCGCTCGCGAATAGCGGGACGCTGTATCTCGCCGACACGCTCCAGAACGCGGTCACCGCGATCCCGAATGCGATGACTCGTACCACGGCCGCTCGAGCCGGCGGAACCGTTGTCTCCCAGGGCCAGCATCTCAACCAGCCGCTCGGACTGACGCTCGCGCCCAACGGCGACATCCTGACCTCCAACGCCGGCGACGGGAACATCATCGAGACCACACCGGCCGGCAAGCAGCTAGTCGCACAAACCGCAGACAAGAAGGCCGGCGCCGGATCGCTGTTCGGACTGCTCGTCGCCCCGAGCGGCAACGGCGTGTACTACGTCGATGACGGCGACAACACGCTAAAGCTGCTGCACTAACCCCAATCGTGCGGTAAGCGCTCGTAGGTGACATCGGGCGCGCCATCGGCGTGGGTGGTGTTGGTGAACGCGCTGGTGGGCCCTCGGACGCGGGTGAGCGGCTGAGGAAGGGCGCACGCCGCGCGCTGCCTAGGGTTTCCGCCTTCTTGACGGCTGGATTCTCTTGGAGCGAGCTCTGGATCTCGGGACGACGCTCTGCTTTGTCGAGTCCGACGCGCCGAGGGTCACGTGCCGCGATCACGAGGTGGTGGTGTGCGCGGTGCCGTGGGCTCGGCACGACTCCCGGTTGACCAGGTCCTTCGAGGACCAGGTCGCGAGGCTGGCGGTCAACACGTCGAAGACCGCGGTCGCTGAGCTGATGCGCGTGGCGTGGCGGACGGTCGGTGGGATCCTCGAGCGGGTCGCTACCGAGGCCCGCCGCGAGGTCGACCTGCTCAATGGGCTGCGGCGGATCGGGATCGATGAGATCTCGCATCGCAAAGGTCAGCGGTATCTGACCGTCGTTGTCGATCATCACAGCGGCCGGCTGGTGTGGGCGGCTCCGGGCCGGGACCGCAAGACCGTGCTGGCGTTCTTTGACGCTCTGGGCGAAGAGCGCTGCAAACAGATCGAATTGGTCTCGGCCGACATGGCGGCCTGGATCTCGGGGCCGATCGCCGAGCGGCTCCCTGACGCGGTCCGATGCGTGGACCCGTTCCACGTCGTGATGCTCGCCACCGAAGCGCTCGACGAGGTCCGCCGCGAAGTCTGCAACGAGGCCCGAAAGCAGGCAACAAGCAACTCGCCAGAGAGCTCAAAGGAGCCCGGTTCGCGGTCTGGAAGAACCCTGAGAACCTCACCGATCGACAGCAGGCGAAACTCGCGAGCATTCAGCACACCAACGCAGGGCTGTACCGCGCCTACCTGCTCAGGGAGCAACTCCGGCAGATCTATCGGCTCCCCGCCGCCGCCGCGATCCAGCTGCTCGACGGTTGGCTGAAGTCGGCCCGCCGCTCCCGACTCCCCTCGTTCGTCAAGCTCGGTCTCCGAGGACGCGCGAGACCGATCCCTCGAGTCTCACTTGCTGGGTACCGGGGTGGTTTCGCTTGCCCCCGCGGAGGGGTTGTGGTGCACGACAAGCACGGCTATCGCGGCCGCAAGCACCAGCAACGCGAGGGCGAGGAATGGGAACGCGTTGTAGGGCGACGGCTGTCCGGGCGCGCAAAGCTCAATGAACGGCACGATCAGGACGGCGGATCCCACGGTTGGAAGGACCACGTGTCGGATCGGGGAGAACGTGGCGCGGTGGCGGCGCCACATGAACACCGGGAGCGAGAGGTTGGTCAGTAGGTAGACGACCAAGATCACGATCGTGCCCATTGTCGAGCACTCGGCGTAGAGGCCGACCGGGTTCATCGATCGGGTATGTCCGCTGATCACATGCGAGAGCCACCAGACGCCGATGATGCCGAGGCCGACCGCAGCCATCGCGATCAGGGCGTTGACCGGTGTGTTCGTCTGCTCGCGCAGGCGTCCGAGTGGTGCGGGCAGAAGACCGGACCGTCCCCCGTCGAATAGCATTCGCGCCTGCGAGCTTGAACCGGCCACCAGCGCGGCAAGTACGGACACGATCCCAGCGATCCAGGCCAAGACGGCCACGCCGCCGAGGTCGTGGTCGGCGATGGTGAGGAACGGCACCGAGGTTCGGCCGATGGACGAGACGTCGTAGTGAAAGCCGGTGACGGTGGCGTACGCAAACAATACGAAGAGCACGGTCCCGATCGCGATCGACAGGTACAGGGCCCTCGGAACGGTCCGCTTTGGATCGCGGCACTCTTCCGCCAGCGCTGGGCCGTTCTCCCAGCCGATGAACATGTACAGCGCCAACGGAAAGCCCCTCGACAGGCCCGTCAGCCCTCCGGAGAGATGCGCCCAAGAAAACGGCACGCCTGAGAGATGGCGCCTCTGGTCGATGAGGGCGACGACACAGACCGCCAACATCACCGCGACCTGCGCTACCAGGGCTACACCCACCGCAGAGGTCGAGAGCTTGACGCCCC
>CALAQT010000312.1 GCA_937888775.1 uncultured Actinomycetes bacterium
CTCGTGCTCGCTCGAGCGCTGCTTGTGCGTGCAGAGCGCCGCGCCTGGCTGATGCTGGCGTTGGGCATCGGCTTCTTCGCCGCTGGCGACATCTACTACACGCTTGTCATCGAACCGATGAGCAACCCTCCGGCGCCGTCGCTGGCCGACGCGTTGTATCTGATGTTCTACGTCGGCGCCTACTCGATGATCGTGCTCCTGGTGCGCGGCCACGTGCTTCGCTTTCACGCCAGCGTGTGGCTGGACGGGGCGACCGGAGCGCTCGCAACCGCCGCTCTCGGTGCGGCCCTCGTGCTCGAGCCGGTCATGCGCACGACGCACGGGAGCCTGGCGTCGGTCGCGACCAACCTCGCCTATCCGCTCGCCGACCTGCTGCTGCTCGCGTTCGTCATCGGCGTCTTTGCACTGGCCGGCTGGCGACCGGGGCGGACCTGGACCCTGATCGGCCTCGGTTTCGCGACGCTCGCGATCGCCGAC
Source organism: uncultured Actinomycetes bacterium (assembly GCA_937888775.1). Next base: position 478 of record CALAQT010000312.1, read on the forward strand.
AGCATCTACCTGTTCCGTGAAGCGGAACACACATATACCGCCGGGAGCATTCTCGACGCGATGTGGCCCGCCGGCCTTGTCCTGCTGACCTTCGCCGCGTGGTCGCGCCCACGTGAGCGGGCTGCCGTCCGCTTCGAGGGCTTGGCGATACTTGCCGTTCCATGCGCCTTTGCGCTGGTGGCGTTGTTCCTGCTGATCCGCTCGAACTACGTCCGTCTCGGCTTGGTCTCCGAGTCGCTGGCGACGGCAGCCATGTTGGCCGCAGGCGCCCGCTTTGCGTTGACGTTCAACGAAGTGCGCAGGCTTTCGGAGATCCGCGACCGGCAGGCGCGCACGGACGATCTGACGAGTCTCGCCAACCGGCGTCACTTCTACACGATGCTTGACGGGGCGGTCGAGGGATGCCGCTCACGGGGCGCAACCTTCGCGCTGTTGATAATCGACCTCGACCGCTTCAAGGAATTCAACGAGACGCTGGGACACCACGCGGGCGACATGCTGCTGGCGCAGATCGGTCCGCGCCTGCAGAGTGTCGTGCGCGAGAACTCGATTGCGCGCCTCGGCGGCGACGAGTTCGGGCTGATAGTCCGAGACGCCGCCTCTGCCGAAACCGTCGCCGAGCGCATTCACGAGACGCTGCTGAAGCCATTCAAGGTCGAGGACCTGAGCATCGCCGTCCGCGCGAGCGTCGGCATCGCCGTCTATCCGCGTGACGCGGCGAGCCTCGACACGCTGCTTCAGCGAGCCGAAGTGGCGATGCATCAAGCCAAGCGAGCCCACTCGCGGCACGCGTTCTATATCGCCGGTAGCGACCCTGGCAGCCGAGAGCACCTGCAGCTGGCTGCAGAGCTACCCGACGCGATCGCCGAGCAACAACTGGAGGTCTACTACCAGCCCCAGGTCGACCTCGTGACCGGCAGCTGTCGTGGCGTGGAGGCGCTGGTGCGCTGGCGGCGCCCCGAGCACGGCCTGCTCGGCCCGGATCGCTTCATCGCCATGGCCGAGCAGACCGGGCTGATACCCGAGCTCACCGCCTCGGTGCTCGAACAGGCCCTCCGACAGCAGCAAACCTGGCTGAGGGCAGGTCACGACGTAACGCTTGCGGTCAACGTCTCGGCCACCAACTTCATTGACGCGGGCTTCCTGCCGGGCCTACGTGATCAGCTGCACCGCTGGCGTACGCCGCCGCACATGCTGCGCCTGGAGATCACCGAGAGCGTCCTCGTCGCCGAGGGCCCCCGAGTGCGCGCGGCCATCGACTCGCTCGCCGAGCTTTGCGTCGGCCTCTCCCTCGATGACTTCGGCACAGGCTTCTCGGCGCTCTCCTATCTCAGAGATCTCCCGGTGATGGAGATCAAGATCGATCGCTCGTTCATCGAGGCGATGACCACCGACAAGGACACGGCGACGATCGTCGCTTCGATCATCGCGCTGGCGAGCAATCTTGGAATGGACCTGGTCGCCGAGGGGGTCGAGCGACTCGAGCAACTCGAGCTCCTCCGGACGTTCGACTGCCCCGTCGTTCAGGGCTACTACTTCAGCCGTCCGCTACCGGCGGACTCTTTGAAAGAGTTCCTCGACGCCGGGCTTGACGCACGTAACCCGACTCACCTGCAAACGGCCCTGCGCGATTAGCTCGGGCGTTGCGCTCGGGTGCAGCTCAGACGACGCAGGCTGCGGAGCCAGTCGGCCCCCCCAAATTGTCCACTTGCCGATGCCGCGAGGGCGCAACCAACACGGCACCACAGGGCACGTCTACGACCACACTCGGCCTGTGACGGGCAAGGGCCGGTGTCGGTGCGCTCTGGTGAGGTCGCGGGTCGGGCGGCGCGAATTTCTGATTAGGGGTCGGCGGCCAGTGTTGAAGGGTCCGGGGTTCGAGTACCTGGGTCGGCTTTCTGGCGGCGGTGCAAATCGACTGGCGCCGAACGCTGCGAAGGCTCACTGGCCGGCCAGGGGCGCGATGACCGGGCGCACAAGAACCTGCGAGGAGGCGCTCATCGCGGGGCGACTGCGTAGGGCCGAGCAGTTCCTCGAGGCCGCCGAGATGATCCGTGAGCTCGCCGATGATGAGCACGAGCTGGGCGACGCCTACGTGACCCTGTGGGTCCATGCTGGTATCGCCGCTGCCGACGTGATCTGCTGCGTCGCTCTCGGCGTACATGCGCTTGGCGAGGATCACAACGAGGGGCTCTCGCTGCTTGGCAGGGTTCGCCCTCAAGGGGCTGAGCTTGCGAAGGTTTTGGCTGCGCTGCTCGGAATGAAGACGCGCGCCGGTTACAGTGCCCTCCCGGTGACGGTCGAGAACCGAAAGCGCGCAACGCGCCAGACCGAGCGGCTCGTTCGCGCGGCGCGGGATCGGCGCACCCAGCCGTAGAACTCTGGCGGACACCTTCAACCTTCCCCATAATGTGGTCCTCGAATCTTCCCGAGCTTCTACCTGCCCCGCGAACACCAGGAGGCGCACGCGATGAAGGCCGTCGGCTGCTTGGAAGCAAAGCTCGAGGTCATCGACCTTCCCTCGCCGCGTCCCGCCAGGGGCCAGGTGCTGATCGATGTGCTGCGCTGTGGCATCTGCGGCTCTGACCTACACGCGCGCCACCACTGCGATGAGCTCGCGGGCGTGATGGTGGAGACGGGCTACGACGGCTTCATGCGATCCGACCAGCAGATCGTCTTCGGTCACGAGTTCTGCGGGGAGGTCGTCGCATACGGTCCTGGCTGCCGCCGCACAGTCCCCGCGGGGACGCCCGTCGTGGCGATGCCGCTGCTGCGAGGCGGAGGCCAGGTGCACGCCACCGGGCTCTCCCCGTCCGCCCCCGGCGCATACGCCGAGCAGCTCCTCGTCGAGGAGTCTCTGATGCTGCCTGTGCCGAACGGCCTGGCACCAGAGATGGGGGCGCTCACCGAGCCGATGGCCGTGGGCCTGCACGCCGTGCGCCGAGGCGAGGTCAAGAAGGGGACGGTGGCCATCGTGATCGGCTGCGGGCCGATCGGCCTCGCCGTCATCTCCGCGCTGAAGGCTCGGGGCGTCCGAACCGTCATCGCCAGCGACTTCTCGCCGGGCCGCCGAGCGCTCGCGGGCGCCTGTGGCGCGGACGTCGTCGTGGACCCCGCCGAGGGCTCGCCCTACGCATCCTGCAAGGATCACAAGCACCTGCTCACGGTGCCCGACGCGGCTGAGCTCGCGGTCGGCACGATGGAGAAACTGCAGCGCTCGCCGGTCGGCTGGCACCACATCTGGCGAGCCGCTGAGGCGCTGGGTATCAAACCGAAGAGCCCCGTCATCTTCGAGTGCGTGGGCGTCCCCGGCGTCATCGACGAGATCATCACGGGCGCGCCCCTGTTCTCACGCGTGGTCGTCGTCGGCGTGTGCATGGGGGACGACAGGATCCGCCCGTCGATGGCCATCAACAAGGAGATCGAACTCCGCTTCGTCATCGCCTACACTCCGCTCGACTTCCGCGACACCCTCCACATGCTCGCCGAGGGGAAGCTGAACGCGAAGCCGCTCGTAACAGGCGTGGTGGGCTTGGAGGGAGTGGACGCTGCCTTCGACGCGCTCGCCGATCCCGAGGCGCACGCGAAGATCCTGATCGACCCCAAGAGCGCGGCCGCTGAGCCCGCGCGCAGCTAGCACGGCAGCCACACCATCACGCTCCGAGCACCCGGAGGCATCTAGGTTCACGATCGCCATCTCTCGACGCTTGGGCTCTCAGTTGAGCGACGCCGCAACCGGCTTGCCGCCCTGCGTCCAGTAGAGCGTGCTGCTGCCGCCCAGCGCGAGCGAGTGCGGGTCCATGTCGGCCCGAGCCCGAGCAGGCCCTGCACCGCAACGTCACGACGATCCCGGACCGCGGCGCGCGCGGTCGTGCTCGCACGCTCCGGTTGAGCGGAGCTGCCTCCTCGCTTGACTGGCGAGGCCCGCACGCCATAGCCTGCCTCTCAGCCGTTATCTGTGGTGGGAACGAATGAGGTGCTGCCGCTCGCCGGCAGGCCAGGGGAGGCAGGCAGTCATGAGACTCGCAACAGCACTCGCGCGCGCGCAGCGGGGCAGGGACGCGCGATTCGCGCTGCCCGTCCTCTCCCTCGCCCTGGTACTCCTCGCGCTCGCTGCGCCGCTGTCTGCGTTCGCGCTGCCGACCGTCATCGCGAAGGGCAGGGCCGTGAAGATCCGAGGCTTCCCGAACACCGGCAACATCCTCGGCGCGGGCGCTGCGGTGCAGGCCGAAGTGCGGATCTCGGGCACCGAATACGGCGGCTACCCGCCGCCGCTGATCGGGATCACCGTGGACCTTCCCAAGGGCGTGAAGATCGACACCCACGACTTCCCCACGTGTCCCCCCGAGTTCATCCTCGAACAGCGCGAACCGAGCAAGTGCCCGAAGGGCTCCTCGGCGGGACCGACCGGCCATGCCTACGGCGTCGTCTCCTTCGGCACCCAGCGTGTCGATGAGACAGCCGAAATCCTCTCCTTCCTAGCCCCGGGCGGCGGCCTTGAGTTCCTCGTCGTGGGCCACAGCCCAGTCGCGCTCGAAGTCCCGGGCAGCTCACGCCTGGTGCCACACGGTCCCCCGGGATTCGGCCCGCAGTTCACCGGCCCCGTCCCGCTCGTCGAAACCGTGCCCGGCGCCCCCGACGCCTCGGTCGAACGAATCGAAATCACGCTCGGGACCGCGATCCGCAAGCACGGCAAGACCTACTACTACGGCAGGGTGCCGCAAAGCTGCCCCAAGGGTGGCTTCCGCGTGCGCTCCGAACTCACGTTCGGCGAACCGGGCGACCTCTCGCGGCCCGAGACCGTCGTCGTGCCCTTCAGGGCCCCCTGTCCGAAGAAGTAGGCGTGGCTGGGCGGCCGCCCGAAGGCTCTACGAGAACTACTGGAATCGTGGAACTCGTAATGAAGGGGTCCGGGGTTCGTGGCGCTCCTGCAATCACGACAAAGCAGGCGTCCACGGGGGCCCGGCTGAGACGACTGCTTGTCGTCGCGCGCTAGTGAGCGTGGACGCTGCTCAGACGGCCGCTCAGTCACCGAAGCAGTCGTCACCGGACACCGGCACCTGACCGCTACTCCGTGAGGCCAGCCGCCCGCAACGCCTCGTCCATCGCGTCAGGTACTCGCGGCCTCGCGCGATCTTGCCTTCGCTGATCGTCCACACGACTGGCACCCGAATCTCGGTCGGTCCGCCACTCGCCCGCGCAGTCCCACCCATCAAACGACACCCGACCGACGGGCGGCCCCAATAGAGGCGGACGGGGTCTGAGGGCAAGTACTCGAACCCGCCGTGGCGTGGCAGCGAATCCGCGAACTCCACGCAGTGCTGGCATCATTCGACCGATGAGACTCGGCCACCGCGGCGTGCGCCGCGCCCTGGGGGCGCCGTTTCACGGCCCGCACTACCGGGCTGCGCTTGGGATGGTGCGTCGCTACCCGTTGCGCGACCTGCCCGGCAATGCTCGCCGATACCTAACCGCGGGAGGAGACTACCCCTACGTCTGCCGCTTGCGCACCCCGACCGGTCCGGTCGCGCCGACGCTCTACTCCAGCCACGACATGCTCACGGTCAACGAGGTGTTCTGTCGCGAGGACTACCGCTGTCCGCGGGACGTGCGTGTCGTCGTCGACGCTGGCGCGAACATCGGGATCAGCGCGCTGTACTTCCTCACTCGCAACCCCGCGGCGCGCGTATATGCGTTCGAGCCGGACCCGCGCAACGCCGCACGCCTACGAGGCAACCTCGCCGCATACGCTGATCGCTTCCGGCTGGAGTCGGTCGCACTCGACACCAGCGACGGGATCGCCAGCTTCGCGAGCGATCCCTCCGGCCGCTACGGCACGCTCGGCGACACCAGCGAACTGTGGTGGGAGCCAACGTTCATCGAGGTGCGCGTACGATCGATCAATGCCGCGCTGACAGAGATCCTCGAGCGCGAGTCGCAGATCGATGTCCTGAAGATCGACACCGAGGGTCTTGAGGAGAAGCTCGTCGGCGCGCTCGCCGACGAGCTTCTGCCACATATCCGGCTTATCGTCTACGAGACAGATGGCCCAGCACCGTTCCACACTCACCGCTTCAAGCATTCCTACGCATGCGAGACCAACCGGCTCGAAGCGCGCAGTTAGCCGGAACGGTTCGGTTCTGTCGCGGCGACCCGGAGCGTGCTAACCGCCGGACCGGCATGGCCTCCTGTAGCCCAGGCGACATACTCCCTCGATGTCCTCGTCGAACCTGGCTATGAACTCGATCTCAGGGTCCGCCCACTCGACCGCAGTGAAGTCACCTCGGCCCCATGCTGCGTAGATCGAGCGCACGAGGTCCAGGTTTTCCGACATCGCCTACGCCCGTTCCTGCGCGAGGCGTGCACGCTCGGCACCCGTCCATCGGCGGGCCCGAGGCGAGGCGCGCGAAGCACCGTTCGTACCGGGCCGAGTCAGGCGTGAGCCGCGCGCCGCGATGCTTTCGGTCAGAGGCGCACCAGCTCCGGCCGTAGCGCAATGCCGTCACGGCGCTCAGCGTCTGCGGCGGGAGGGGCTACGGTCGGATCGAGCTGGTGCGCAGCGACGAGGGCGCCGAGATGCCATTCTTGGACCGTCTGCTCAGGTGGGTCACCCCACGTGCGGCCCTCGAGCACCCATTCGTCCTCGTTTGCGCCGCGCATGAGGAACAGGCCCGAGTCGAAGTCCAGGCGCACGACACCGGGGCTGGCTGGACTGTCGCGCAGCTTGGGGTGCAGGTGCGTAGCGAGATTCAGCGTTCTCACGAGACGAGCGACGAGTTGATCGCTCAGCGTGCTCGAGAACGGGACCGAGAACATGGCCCTCGCAACGTGCGCTCGCCTCGGGGGCGAGGCCTCGGCCGGGCTGCGGGTCGGAGAGAGGACCGGGGAGCTCATCGCTGAGCGTGCTGGTAGTAGACGGCGTTCTTCTCGATGTAGTCCTGCCACTCGGGCGGGACCTGGTCCTCGGGGGTGATCGCGTCGACGGGGCACGCCTCGACGCACGCGTCGCAATCGATGCACTCCGCCGGGTCTATATAGAGCTGCTCGGCTTCCTCGAATCCAGGCTCCTCGGGCGTCGGATGGATGCAGTCCACCGGGCAGACCTCCACGCAAGAGCTGTCCTTGGTGGCGATACACGGCTCGTTGATCACGTAGGTCATCGAGGAGCCTCCTTTCCGCTGGTCTTTTTTACATTCAGAGTAGGATAAAGCGTAGCACTGATCCCTTTGTTTTTCCTAGTACTACTGTGCAAAACTCTTGATCGTGATCGACCTTCCGCTTGCTACTTCCCCTGAGGACGCGCTCGCCCAGCCGACGAGGGCGCGCCTGTTCGAGCTGCTCGGCGAGCTGGGACGACCGGCGGGCACGGTCGAGCTCGCGGAGCGTCTCGGCCTCCACCCCAACGGCGTGCGCGCGCACCTCGAGCGTCTCGAGCGCGCCGGCCTTGTCGCACGCGCCCGAGCCCGCCAGGCTCGAGGCCGGCCACGCGACGCATGGACGATCGCGCCCGAGGCGCGACCCACGGGACATGCGCCGCGCGCGTATGCCGAACTGGTCCGCTGGCTTGCCCGCGCGATGCGAACCCAAACCGACAGCCTGCAAGCGGTCGAAGCGACGGGCCGTGAGATCGGGAGCGAGATCGCATCTTCGGACGAGCCGCGCGAACAGGATGCACTCCAGGGCGCGTTCGCCGCACTCGGCTTCCAGCCGCAGGTGCGACGCCGCAAGGGCGATCTGCTGACGGTCCGCCTGGGCAACTGCCCGTACCGCGACGCGGTGCGTGAAAACCAGCCAGTCGTCTGCACACTGCACCGCGGGATCACGCTCGGCCTGCTCGACGTGCTCGACCCGCAAGCTCAGCTCACCGGGTTCGTCCCGCGCGACCCCGACAAGGCCGGCTGCCTCATTGAGCTCAGCGGAATCCACGTTGTGCCCGACGCGAGATGACCACCAGCGCTGGAAGTCGCGCGCCGACGGGCTCCCGGCGTTGCCGTCCTCGAGCCGTCGCTCTCGACGGACCCCGCCCGAGTGAGGTGCTCACGGTGTTCCTCCGCGCCGGCCTTCTGTTCATTCTCGCCGCTCTCGCCGCCGCGATCGCGCACGCGATCGACGGCCACGACTGGCTGCATTGGCTGACGCTGCACCTCCTGTTCCTCGGCGGGATCTCCCAGCTCGTGCTCGGTGCCGGGCAGTTCTTCGTATGCGCCTTCCTGGCCACGAACCCGCCGCCACGCCGCCTGATCTGGGCGCAGCTGGCAGCCTGGAACATGGGCACCATCCTGGTAGCAGTCGGCGTGCCGACTGCGACCACCGGCCTCGTGGACGGCGGTGGCGCTCTGATCGCAGCCGGCCTGCTGCTTTTCGCCGCGGCACTGCACCGCATGGAGCGACGCTCGCTGCAGCGAGCTCCGTGGGCGCTTCGCTGGTACCAGGCCTCGGCGGCATGCCTAGGTGTAGTTCCTTGGCACGTTGGTCAGTTCGTGTAGACGTGTGCCGGGCGGCTTGTGGCTAAGCGAGCCGTGGGGTCGGGTGTAGTTGTAGTGGTTGAGCCAGCCTGGGAGTGCTGCGGTGCGCTCGGCGGATGTGCCGTAGATCGCGCCGTAGGCCCACTTGTGGGTGAGTGTCTGGATGAAGCGCTCTGCCTTGCCGTTGGTTCGGGGCCGATATGGGCGAGT
>CALAQT010000313.1 GCA_937888775.1 uncultured Actinomycetes bacterium
CAAACGGGACCGTTTGCAGGTGACCCGCCAAGGTCCAGGTAGGCCGCAAAGATGGATGGCTGCTCAACGACAGAATCCGGCTTATCGACCCGCTAAGGAAAAGCCCCGCTAACGCGGGGCTTTTCTATATGTGCAGTCGCTGGAGACTCGTCACGTTAGGCGTGTGTATCGAATGTCGGGGGCGATCTCTATGGAATCGCTCGGCCCGGGCGCCCGGAGAAAGCCTCCGGCGACGATCCGTGCCGCACACAGGTTTCTAGCAGGCTCGGCGGACCCTCGCACGGCTCAGTCCCAGGCGGCGAGCTGCCCCGGGTGGACGCGCTCGTGGCGCCGGCCCGCAAGGCGCGGCTCCTGCCCGCCGTCGTCGGCGATCCTCTCCGCGGCGGCGTGCAGCTCCTCGCTGGCGACGTGCGCGTAGCGGGCCACCGTCGAGAGGTCGGCGTGGCCGAGGTACTCGGCGACGAGCCTCGTGTCGCCGGTCGCCTGGCGCAGCCAGGTGGCCGCTGTGTGGCGCAGCGTGTGCGCGGTCACGTGCTTGGCGATCCCGGCCCCGTCGCTGGCGCGGCGGATGATGCCCGCGAGGATGGTCGGCTGAAGGCGCCCGCCCGCGAGGCCGCAGAACACCGGGTCGCATGGCGCAGGCTCGCGCGTCGCCCGCGAGCGCTCAAGCGCGCCGGCGAGCTCGGCCGGCAGCGGCTGACGGCGAGGCTTGCCGCCCTTGCCGCGCCGCACCAGCAGCGACGGCCGGTTGCTCTCGAGCGTCACGTCGCTCCAGTCGAGCGCGATCAGCTCCGAGCGGCGCAGGCCGGTCATCGCCAGCGTCAGCAGCACGAGCCGGTCACGCTCGGCGAGGCCCGCCCGTGCCCGCTTTGGGCTCGCCGCGGCGTCCAGCATCCGCGCGAACTCCTCGCGTGTCAGCCACTCCGCCTCCTGCCTGGGCTTCGGAGGCGCCTGCAGGTCGCTGAACGGGTTCGGCAGCCCGTTGCGCTGGCTCACCCAAGCCATGAAGCGCCTAAGCAGCAGGAACCGCCGATGGTAGGTGGCCGGCGCCGGGTCCCGTCGCGTGCGGTACTCATCCAGATAGTCGACGATCGTCTGCTCCTCGAACAGATCCCCGGTGCGTTCTGTCTGCTCGGCCCAGCTGAGCAGATCGTCGATCGCGTAGCGGTAGGCGCTGAGCGAGCTTGCGCTGCGCTCGGCGCTGCGAAGCCGCCTCAGCCAAGCATCGCGATCACGCGTGAGCAGACGCGCCGACCGTGTCGTGCTCCTGGCACGCACTCCCATCTCAGCCAGCGAGCCAGCGAGGATCTCAAGCGCCGGGCGATCCTCCCCGGTCTCCCGCGCAACCGCGAGCGCCGCCTGCATGGCACCAAGCGCCACACGATCCGCCGGGCTGGCCGCCGCCACAGCCAAATCGGACTCAGACATGGGCGGCTCGACGGCTGCGCGGGACAGCCTAGGTGTGAGACGGGAGGTCTCGTCGGTCTGCGGCATCGTGGTCAATGACCCCGAGGGGTGCGAAACGGCCATTGGATGTCTCCGCGCACTCGAGACCGGTCGACAGCCACTACGCCGCGCACGGCCCTCTACGTCCACAGCAGGGCTCTGCCCCCGAGAGGGGAGTTCAGCGCGGGGTCCCGCGAAAAGCTTTGAAGTAGGCAGCCTCCAGGCCCGCTCGCGCATTTGCAGAACGCCCGGGAAGGCGGTTTTTGGCTTACCTATGCGGTGTCTAGGAACCTCAGGTGCTCTCAGATTCCCCTAGAAAACGCTTGAATGGGGAGCCTTTGGGGAGCCTAGAGGCGTGGCCTTCGGCTCGGTTTCCAGGGCCGTCTGACGGCCGTGAGGGATGCTCATCGTCCCAGGGCGTGGAGCGAGTTCGGGATCAACTTCCGGGAGCTGTGTATGCGGCGCAGCGCGAGACTCATGAGTGCGCATGCGTCCGTAACATCTGTCCGTGGCCAGTATCTACGTCGTGCTTACGTAGAGCACAGGATCCCAGCCCTACTCCGTGGCGCGTCGGTCGAATCAGAGGGCAGCCACGTCGCATCGTTGAGACGCGGAGCACTTCCCACTGACGCAGCTCGGGGATCTCGTCGTCAAGCTTGACGCGCCCCGCGCCGGCGATGACGACGTACGCCTCCTCCTGCTCCCGATGAGAGTGCCCCATCTTCGAGCGGTACCCGGGTGCGTAGCGGACGTAACTCACGCCCAGCTCGCGTGAGTCGAGATGCTTGCGCGCGAAGCGCGCCTCCACATCCGAGCTCGACGCCGCGGAGTCATCCGCGTCCTTGAGGTTCTTAATCGTGTAGCCGGCCATCGGAGGGTCTGCTCCGCAGTATGCCCCGGATCCGAGCAGAGGGGCCGACCGGGCTCATTCCCCGGCGCGTGCAAGTCCCACCGGCATCGGTACACGGGTCCAGACGTCGTGGCCAACGTTCCACCGAACTGAACGTCGCGCCGCGACGCGCCGCTGACTATCGGCGTCGATGGTTCAGACGCTACGTAACTGCTCAGGGCGACCGCGGTTCCGGTGCCTTCATGTCCGTCTGAGGATCATCTCGGCGCGCCTTGTTGAACACTCTGCTGAGGCGGGCACATATGCCCCAGGCACCGAGCGCGGCACCGGCCGCGAGCGGCCCAGCGGCTGGATAGCCGTAGCGCGCGTCGTAGCTGTTGCCGGCGACAGCGAGCGTCACGGACGCGATTGCGACGAGTGCGCACATCGCCGCCGTGGCACGGTCTCGCGAGCCCAGCAAGGGAACGCCGACCACAGCCGCGAGCAGCAGCAGGATCAGCAGGCCCCCCTGCACTTGGCTGTGGTCGTCGTAGTACACGAGCGCCCGAGTCGAGCTGCCATGACCCAGGTAGCCGCGGTCGCCTTGACGGAAGTAATGCGAGATCGCTGGGTCGACTGACAGCACGCCTTTGTGGTCCAGCAGAGCTTCGCGCAGCGAGGATGGCGTGTACCCTTCGCCGGCTCTCGCGGACACGAAGAAGGTCAATCCGTGGAGGATCGCGTCGGCGTACGCGAGCGGCTCATGCTCGATCGCGGCCACACTGAACCGCTGCAGCAGGGCATCCGCGTTGGAAGGCGCGTGTGCGGGACCGCCAAACCGCTGCACGGCAGGCGAGGCGCGCGCGTATTGGTAGAAGCTCTCAGATTGTCGATGCGCTGGTGGTTCGTCTGGGCACAGGAAGCGGGTGCCCGCCGGCGGATCAAAGCTCGAACAGTCAACGAACGTGGCGACCCTCCCATACAGGTTCCATGCCCCCTGGCGCTCGTAACCCCAGTAGCCGGTGACCGCACCCTGCACTGCCGGGTAAGCGAGGATTGGTACGAGCGCCGCGACTGCGACCGCCGCAGCGCTTGCCAGTCGGTGGCGAACGTTGCCCGAGGCGGCGAGCAACAACAAGAGAGGAATGACCATCGCGCTGGACAGGCCAACGGTCTTGACCCAGAAGCCGGCCCCTGCGGCCGCTCCCGCGAGCAGCGCCCAGCGCAGGCCCGACTCTCCAAGCGCACGAACCGCTGCATACACAGCGACAGCCTGCAGGAATGCGAACAGGCTGTCGGCCAGGAGAGAGTGCTCGAGCAACGGACCGCCGGCGCCGAAGAAGACAACCGCCGCCGGCACCAGCCCCAGCCACGGGGGGGCGCCCGTGCGGCGGACAGCCTTGTAGAGCAGCAACCCGGCAGCGATTCCCAACGCGTGCTGGACTGCGATCGTGAAGCCCAGCCGATCGTCGAACAGATTCACCACGTGCAGGAAGATCGGGTAACCCGCAGGTTTCTGCGGATCGCTGAATACCCCGGTCGCCGCTGCGTCGACGTACTCGTGGGAGTCGCCGAAGCCCAAGAAGGCGGGGCCGTAGCCGAGCATCAGCCATGCGCGGACGACGATCGCGCCGGTCACCAGCGTGACGCTGCCGGCGAGCGTCAGCTTCTCGTCTCGACAGCGTCCGCGCCAACTTCCGAGCGCACGCGAGATCAGAGCCCTGCGGTGCATGCCCTAGATGATGCGCGAAACGACGCAGTACGCAAACCATATGCTCTTGACGGCGGCGTCCATCAGGAGGGGCTAACCGTGTCGTGTTCGAGCCAGTCCGCGGACTTTGACGGCTCCAATTTCCCGGGGCGGTACGGCGCCTCAAGCAGAATGCGTCACGCTCGGGGAGCTCTTCGCCCCCCGCCGAACGAGCGATCGAGCGCTACCAGGACGCCTTCGAGACAGGCAACTTCGCCTCGGCGCGCTTCAACGAGCGGCTCGCCGTTCTCGACACGCGCCTAGCTGACGTGCCTCGGGTCCTTCCGAACGGGTAGGAGGCATCCGGGCTGAG
>CALAQT010000314.1 GCA_937888775.1 uncultured Actinomycetes bacterium
GGCCTGCCGCACCGCCGCGGCCGTCGGCGCCGCGGCCGTGCTCTGCCTGGCCTTCCCGCTCACGCCACCGCGGCGCGAGACGGCCAAGCCCGCGCCGAGCCGCCTGCCTGAGCTCGAGGCGGTGGCGGTGCCGACGCTGGTGATCCAGGGCGAGCGCGACCAGTTCGGCCTGCCCCCGGCGGGCGCCGGGCGGACAGTGATCAAGGTCAAGGGCGATCACAGCCTGCGATCGGACCTGCCGGGTGTCGGCGCCGCGGTGAGCATTTGGCTGGCCAGCCTCACGACACTGGGCTGAATAGGCTCGCGGCGGTGAGCGGCCGGCTTGCCCGCGGGGACCACGGCTGAGTAGGCTCGCGGCCATGTGCGACACGATCGTGTCGGTCTCCGAGCACGGCGTGCTGCTGGCCAAGAACTCCGATCGCGACCCCAACGAGGCCCAGCTGCTCGAATGGCACCACGGCCAGACGCACGAGCCCGGCAGCCGCGTGCGCTGCACGTGGATCGAGATCCCGCAGGCCCCGCGGACGGCAGCGATCCTGATCAGCCGGCCGTTCTGGATCTGGGGCGCAGAGATGGGGGCCAACGAGCACGGCGTGGCGATCGGCAACGAGGCCGTGTTCACGCGCGAGCCCTACGCGGCGACCGGGCTCACCGGCATGGATCTGCTCCGCCTGGCGCTCGAGCGTGCCGATACGGCACAGCGCGCCGCCGAGGTGATCACCGAGCTGCTGGCGCGCCATGGTCAGGGTGGCGGCTGTGGCCATGAGCGCCGCTCGATGACCTACCACAACAGCTTTGCGATCGCCGATCCCTCCGAGGCCTGGATCCTGGAGACGGCCGGCCGCCACTGGGCGCTGGAGCGCGTCAGCGCTGGGGTGCGCACGATCTCCAACGGACTCACGATTCCCGACTTCGCAGCGCGCTACGGCGAGCGGTTGAAGACCACCGCCTGTGCCGCTGGGGCCCGGCGGCGGCTGACCGGCGCGGGGGCCGGCGAGCGACCCAACCTTCGGGCCCTGATCTCGGTGCTGCGCTCGCACGGGAGCGGGCCGTGGCCTCACTACCGGCTCGGCAACGGCGCGATGGCCGCGCCCTGCATGCACGCCGGGGGCCTGCTGGCCGCCTCGCAGACGACCGCATCCTGGGTCTCTGAACTACACCGGGGTGGCGGGCTGCACTGGGCGACGGCGACGGCCGCTCCCTGCACCTCGATCTTCAAGCCGTTTTGCGTCGAGGCGCCCGTCGAGCTCGGACCGGACCCGAGCGACCGCTTCGATCAGAGCACGCTGTGGTGGCGCCACGAGCGGCTGCACCGCTGCGCCATGCGCGATCCCGGCACCGCGCTGGCGCTCTTCACGCCGGAACGCGACGCGCTGGAACGCGCCTGGCTGATCGATCCGCCCAGCGGCGAGCAGGCGGCGGTCCAGGCCGACGAGGCGCTGGCGCAGTGGACCGAGACGGTGCAGGAGGCAGCGGGCGCCGACCGGCGTCCGGCCTACATCCGCCACTACTGGTCAAAGCGCGATCGCCGCGCCGGCATGCCCTGGAGACATGATCTGCCCGCAAGACAGGATCTGCCCGCGAGACATGATCCGCCCGCGAGACATGATCCGCCCGCGAGACATGATCCGCCCGCGAGCCGTGGTCTGCCCGCGAGCGGCTCCTGATCCCCGCGGCGAATCGACTGATCCTGTAAAGAGTGTGTGAACAAGACGGCCCGGACAAGCCCGGGCCCAACCTCAGGAGAAACCCTTTTGAAGCGACTACGTCCCGCAGCGCTGCTGATCGCGTGCGCACTGATCGGCGCGGCGCCTGCCAGTGCGCTGGCCAGCCCGCACCACGCCACCAAGTCATCCACCACCTACTACCTGGCGTTGGGTGACTCGCTGGCCGCCGGTGATCAACCCAACGCCGCCGGCGCCACGCTGCCGACCCACCAGGGATACGCCAACGACCTCTACGCGCAGCAGCGGGCCAAGCACAAGAGCCTTGTGCTCAAGGACCTCGGATGCGGCGGAGAATCGACCTCGACAATGCTCCTCGGCGGCAAGCATTGCCACTATGCCGGTACCCAGCTGGCCGACGCGGTCAAGTTCATCAAGACCCATACGGTCGTACTGATCACGCTCGACATCGGGGGCAACGACGTCGACGGATGCGCGACCCAGTCCGGAGCGGCGCTGGTCACCTGCGTCGAGTCCGGCCTTAAGCAGATCCAGCTCAACGTGCCGAAGATCGTCAAGCGGCTGCGTCAGGCCGCGGGTCCGAAGGTCAAGGTCGCCGGCATGACCTACTACGACCCGTTCCTCGCCTACGACGTGGTCGGGACAGCTGCCCAGCAGCCGCTGGCGCCCGAGTCGATCGCGCTCTCAAAGCAGCTCAATAAGGATCTGACTGGCGACTTCAAGGCCCAGAAGCTCCTGGTCGCCGACGTGGCGACCGCGTTTGACACCTACGTGCCGCTGACAACGACCGCGCCGCTGGCCGGCCATGGCACCGTTCCGCTGGCGGCGGCGAAGATCTGCCAGCTGACCTGGATGTGCGCCGCCGCGCCGCGCGGACCCAACATCCACGCCAACACCAAGGGCTATCGGACGATCGCCGGAGCGTTCGCAGCCAAGCTCTACTAGTGCCACTGGCCCACCCGTGGCCGTCTGACCACGGCGCAGGCCATAGGTGACGGGCCCGGGCCCGGGCCCGGGCGGATTGAAAACCGCCCGGGCCCGTTGCCCACCGCGGAGGTGAAAATATGGGGAGTGCCAGCGGGCGGGCGCCCCTGCCGAGGCCGCCCACTCGGGGAACTCACCAGCACACCCCATCAACAGATTCGTCCCCTGCCGGATCGCACTCGAGCCAACCGCGCAAAAACTGGACAATCGGTCGATGATTCGGCAGAAACTCGCTCCCCGCCGACGACGGTTGGGTTTCTGCGCCCACGACGCCGGCTTGTCCGACCACCCCGCGGCGCCAACCCGGGTCCGGACACTGACCGCGATCACCTCGGCCCTGCTTCTGGCTACGCTGATCGCCGGCTGCGGCACGAGCGCCGTGCGGCGCGGCCCAGTCCAGCGCACGCCCTCGCCCCTGGCGCGCATGAGCGGAGGAGCGCCGGCGCACATCGCCGTGGTGCTGATGGAGAACGAGGAGTACGGGGACATCGTCGGCTCGCGCTCGACGCCCTACATCAACGCACTCGCGCACCGCTACGCGCTGGCGAACTCGATGTTCTCGATCGCCCACCCGTCGCTGCCCAACTACCTCGCCCTGACCGGCGGTGCCACGTTCGGGATCGACAGCGACTGCACCGGTTGCAGCGTCGGCGCCACCAGCATCGTCGATCAGCTGCAGCACGCCCATATCTCCTGGAAGGCCTACATGGAGGACCTCCCGCGACCGTGCTTCACCGCCGCCGGAGCCGGCGAGTACGCCAAGAAGCACGATCCGTTCGCCTACTACACGCGCATCACGCGTGACCCGAGCCGCTGTGAGCGGATCGTGGCGCTGACGCAGCTGACCGCCGACATGCGGGCGCGCACGCTGCCGCGCTTCATCTGGATCACCCCCAACCTGTGCCACGACATGCACGACTGCGATCCCGCCACCGGCGACCGCTTCCTCGCCAAGCTGTTGCCCCCGCTGCTGGGATCGCTAGGGCCGCGCGGGCTGCTGTTCTTGACCTGGGATGAAGGCACCAGCGACGACGGGTGCTGCCGACTGGCCTCCGGTGGTCACGTCGCGACGATCGTGGCGGGCCCGGGGGCGAGACCGGGAGCGCGGCTGCGCTCCCCCGCCGATCACTACTCGGTCCTGCAGACGATCGAGGACCTGTTCGGATTGCCCCGCCTGCGGGGTGCGGCCTGCGCCTGCACGCCGTCGCTGACGCCACTGCTCGACGGACGCCGCGCAGCTTCCGGCCGGGGGCAATAGGCTGCGGTGATGAGGATTTTTATGCGCTCGCTAACGCTCGCGTGTTTGATCCTCGCCCCGGCGCTGTGCGCCGGGGCGCAGGCGTCACCGCTGCCCCACCTCGGGCACCGGGGGCGCTGGATCACCGACGCTCAGGGCCGCGTAGTGATCGTGCACGGGGTCAACATGGTCTTCAAGCGACCGCCCTACTATCCGGCGGCGGTCGGCTTCGGCGACGACGACGCTGTGTTCCTGGCCCGAATCGGACTCAACGCCGTGCGGGTCGGGGTGATCTGGAAGGCGGTCGAGCCCAGGCCCGGCGTCTATGACGACCGCTACCTGACCAAGATCGCCGCCACCGTGACGACGCTGGCGCGCCACCGCATCTACTCCCTGCTGGATTTCCATCAGGACATGTACAACGAGCTCTTCCAAGGCGAGGGCGCGCCGGCCTGGGCGATCGAGGACGACGGGCTGCCCGCGGCCCCCCAGCACGGCTTCCCCGGCAACTACGAGACGATGCCCGCGCTGCAGCACGCCTATGACAACTTCTGGGCCAACCGCCCTGGGCCGCCGGACGATTCGTGCGCCGCCCGATCAGGCGAGGCTGGATGCCGAGAGCTGGATGACTCGCGCGCCGCCGGATTCAGCGAGGCCGGACGCCGAGCCGGCGGCAGCCGCGAGGGCAAGCAGGAAGGTGTGGGGCTCGAGACCCGCTACGCGGCCGCCTGGCGCCACGTCGCCCAGCGGTTCGCCAAGCTGCCGTCCGTGCTCGGCTATGAGCTGTTCAACGAGCCGTTTCCCGGCAGCTCGTACCTGAGCTGCCTTGGGCCGGGCGGCTGTCCGGCGTTTGACCGGCAGCTGACCGCCTTCGATCGCCTCACCGCCGCGGCGATCAGAACCGTCGACCGCCATACGCTGATCTTCGCCGAGCCCAACGTGCTGTTCGACTTCGGCGCCCCCACGCATGTGGGCGCGCTTGATGACCCGGAAGCCGGGTTCGCCTTCCACGACTACTGCCTGGCCTTCGATCAGCCGCACGGCTGCGCCAGTGAGGGCGTCGGATTCCAGCACGCGCTCGCGCATGTGGCCAGGACCCGCGAGGCGCTGCTGCTGACCGAGTTCGGCTCCACGCCGGCCGCGGGCGACCTGACCGGCATGATCTCACGCGCGGATCGGGCGATGGTGCCGTGGACCGAATGGTCATATTGCCCCTGCCGTGACCCGACCGGCCCCACGCCCGACCCGCTGGTGCTCAACCCGGCCCGGCCGCCGGCCGGAGCCAACCTCGGCCGGCTGGCGCTCGCCACGCTGGTGGAGCCCTATCCGCAGCTGATCGCCGGGACGCCCTCAGGCTGGGGCTTCGTGCGGCGCACGCGCACGTTCACGCTGCGCTACTCGACGCGGCGCGCCGGCATCCGCCGGCGGTTTGCCGCCGGATCGATCACCCAGATCGCCACCCCCGCCCGCGTCTACCCGCGTGGCTACGCGGCGCGGGTGCGGGGCGGGGCGATCCTGTCGCGCCGGCGCGCCGGGGTGCTGCAGATCGCCTCCTGCCCCCACGCCTCCACGGTCACGGTAACGGTCACTCCCGGGGCCCGCAGCCGCGGATCCTGCCGGGTGCATGAAGCGCCGAGCGCGTCACTGACGGGAAAATGATGGTTTCGCGGAGCCTGGCCGAAAAAGCGAACTATAGATGCGCTTTTCCGGCCAGGTTCGGGCTATCCGGACATAGATGCGCTTTTTCGGCCAGGTTCGGGCTATCCGGACATAGATGCGCTTTTCCGGCCAGGTTCGGGCTATCCGGACACCTCGAACTGAGCGCTCAGCGGCGCCTCGGCCTCGACATCTGACAGCTCCAGCGGCGCCCCGAACCCGATCCGCATCAGCGCCCCTCCTCCGGGCGCGTTGGCGGCCTGCACGAAGCCCCCGTGGGCCTCGGCGGCCTGGCGGACGATCGCCAGGCCCAGGCCGGAGCCCGGCTTGGAGCGGGCGTCGCGGGCGCGATGGAAGCGGTCAAAGACGAACGGCAGATCCTCCTCGTGGAAGCCGGGACCGTGGTCGCAAATCACCAGCGTCCCGTCATGCAGGTCGACGTCGATCACGCCTCCGGAGGGACTCCACTTGGCCGCGTTATCGAACAGGTTGGTGACCGCCCGAGCGATCCGAGCGCCCTCCCCACGCACCAGCGTCGGCTCGAGGCTGCATTGCACGTCCAGCGTCGGAGCCCGGCGGCGGGTGCGCCCCGCCGCAGCGGCGACGATCTCGTCCAGACGCACATCACCCGGCTCCCCGGTGGGCTTGCTACCGCGCGCCAGCTCCACGACGTCGCCGACCAGCGCGGTGAGCTCGTCTAGCTCCTCGATCACGTCGGCGCGCAATGCATCGCGATCCTCGGCGCTCAGCAGCGCCTCGTCGCGCATCAGCTGCAGGTTGGCCCGGATCGTGGCGATCGGGGTGCGCAGCTCGTGCGACGCGTCGGCGACCAGGTTGCGCTGGGACTCCACCGAGTGCTCCAGCGCGTCCAGCGTGCGGTTGAAGGTCTGCGCCAGGCGGGCCAGCTCGTCACTGCCATGGACCTCCAGTCGCTCCTGGTCGAGTCGCTCGGGGTTGGCGGCGATCGCCTCGGTCTGGCGGGTGAAGCGCTCGATCGGACCCAGCGCGGTGCGCGCGACGAGGATCCCCAGCAGGGCGGCGAAGGCGATCCCGCCGGCCGCGATCCCCAGCAGCAGCAGCAGCTGGTTGGACAGAGCCTGGTCGACGTCCTTGAGCGGCAGCGCTACCAGCAGCGCGCCGTAACGTCCAATCCCCGTCGCCAGCACACGGATGTGGTTTCCGCCCACGGTCATGCTGGCGAAGTACTCGCCCCGGCCGCGCTTGGCGATCGCCTTCATCTGCGCGTCGGGGGGGATGCGGTACTTCTGGGTCGCCGGCACCCAGGTGCCGCCGTTGGCGTAGACGAGCGTCAGTGTTCCCGGTGCGCCGCCGAAGGCCGGAACCCGGCGGCCGTCGAGCCCCAAGCCCTCATCCTTTACCCCGAGAGGTTCGCCGCCGCCCGCAACCTGTTGGAAGCCGAGTCCCGATCCGGTGAGCGGCCCGTTACCGTTCGCGCTCCCGTTGGGGCTGATGCCCCGGTTGCCAAAGATGCTCCCGTTGCCGTTGATACCTGCGCCGCCGCTGGTACCCCCGTTGCCGTTGCCGTTGCCGGTTCCCGGCCCGGCGCCCGGCGACAGGATGTTGTTGGTCAAGCTGTGCAGCGACTGATCGACCTGCGCCTGCAGCTCCGAGCGCGTCCCCGCATAGGCCGAGACCTCCACCGCGATCACCGCCAATGCGACGGCGACCCCGGCGGCGAGGCCGAGCCGGACGCGCAGGCTCATTCGCTGCGCTCCCGCAGCGCGTATCCCACCCCCCGCACAGTCTGGATCAGCTGCGGCGCGCCGGCGTCCTCGAGCTTGCGGCGCAGGTAGCCGACGTACACTCGCAGGGCGTTGGAGCTGGGGCCGAAGTCATAGCCCCAGACACGGTCATAGATCAGACTGTGGGGCAGCACGCGCCGGGGATTGAGCATCAGCAGTTCCAGCAGCTGGTACTCGGTCCGCGTCAGTTCGACGAACTTGTCCCCCACCGATGCGCCGTGGCGCGCGGGATCGAGCCGCAGCACGCCGAACGACAGCCCGCCTTCGACGTCACCCTCGCTCCCGGCACGCCGTAGCAGCGCCCGCAGCCGCGCCTTCAGCTCGTCGATGTCAAACGGCTTGACCAGGTAATCGTCGGCGCCGGCGTCCAGGCCGTCGATGCGGTCTGAGACCGCGTCGCGCGCGGTCAGCATCAGCACCGGCACGCGATTGCCCTCCCGGCGCAGCAGCCGGCACACCTCCAGCCCGTCGATGTCGGGCAGACCGACGTCGAGCACGACCGCGTCAGGAACGCTGGCGGCGATCTCGGCCAGCGCGCTGGCGCCGCTGTCGGCCTGGCGCATCTCGTAGCCGGCCAGGGTCAGGGCGCGACGCAGGACGTCGCGCAGGGCACGGTCATCGTCGACGACGAGCAGGCGCATCGGCGGATTGTCGCCGGTTTGCCCCCCGCCGGGGACGAACTCCTACGTTTGACTTACGCGCTCGCGGAGCACCGAGCCGAGGATCCCGTTGATGAATCCGGGCGCGTCAGCGCCGCAGAACCGCTTCGCGGTTTCCACCGCTTCGTCGATCGCTCCCTCGGGCGGAATCGGGCGCTCGCCGGGAATCGCGTCGGCGTAAAGCAGCTCGACCAGCCCCACACGCAGGATCGAACGCTCCAACGGGGCGATCCGCTCCAGCGACCAGCCGGTGGCGTAGCTGCGAATCAGCTCGTCAAGCTCGTCCTGGTGCTCACGTACGAGCTGGGCCAGCGCGCGCGTGAAGGCGTGGGTGTCAGTCGGAAACTGCTCCTCCAGCCGGGTTCCGAGCAGATCGCTCTGATACAGCGCCCAGACCGCGGCGCGACGCTGCTCGGTCCTACGCACCGCTGCTCACAGGTGCGCGCGGCTTCGTGCTGGCAGCCGTATCTGCGGTGGGGAGCACCTAGGCACGGGAGACGTACTCGCCTGAGCGGGTGTCCACTCGCACGGCATCGCCGATGTTGACGAACAGCGGCACCTGGATGCGGGCGCCGGTCTGAAGCGTGGCCGGCTTGGTCCCGCCGCCGGAGGCGGTGTCGCCCCGGACGCCCGGCTCGGTTTCGGTGACGGTCAGGTCGATCGCGCTGGGCAGCTGGACGTCGGCCGGTTCGTCGTCGATGTAGAGCAGCTCGAACTCCTCAGAGTCCTTCATCCAGCGCAGCGCGTCGGCCAGCTTCGCTTCGGGGATCGGGAGCTGCTCGTAGCTCTCTGAGTCCATGAAATGGGCGTCAGTGCCATCGCGGTAGAGAAACTGCATCCGGCGCACCTCGGTGCGCACGGAGCGGAACTTCTCCCCGGCGCGGAAGGTACGGTCGATCACGGCGCCGTCGCTTGACCGTCGCAGCTTGGTGCGCACGAACGCCCCGCCCTTGCCGGGCTTGACGTGCTGGAACTCGATGATCTTGAACACGGTCCCATCCACGTCGATGTGGTTGCCGTTTCGAAATTGGTTGGTAGCTATGGACACATCACTCTGCTATCCTGGTGGGAGGACAAAACACGGAGGAGACTATGCCAGCCGCAGACCGCAAACGATACGCCGCCTACATGCGCGTCTCGCGCGTCATGGGCCGCGAGGGCGCCAGCTACATGTCCCCCGATCAGCAACGCGAGGCGATAGAACGTTGGGCCGGATACCGCGATGCCGATGTCGAGATAGCCGACGAGGATTGGATTCTGGAGGAGGACCGCAGCGGCGGGACGCAGGACCGGCCGAAGCTGCAAGCGATAATCGAACGCATCGAGCGCCACGAGTTGGACGGCCTCATCTGCGCGAAGCTGAACCGTTTCGCCCGCAGCGTGATTAGCGCAAAGCTCGACGTTGAGCGCATCCTGGCGGCTGAGGGCTCCATTGGGTTCGTGGCCGAGGACATCGACCCGACCACACGCAATGGGCGTTTTGTGTTGACGATGTTCCTGGCGATAGCCGAGCTTGAGCTTGACGGCATCAAAGACGGCTGGGCCGAGGTCAAACTGCGCGTAGCCGAGCGCGGCGTCAAACTGGGGCCGTGCCCGGTCGGCTATCGGCGCGTCGTGGGGGACGCGGATCGCAAGGGCTGCATCGCACCCGACGACCCGGGCACCGCGCCGCACATCACGCGCGCATTCAAGCTGGCCGCGGCAGACGGTGCCGTAGACGCCGCGCTTGCGTACCTGCTGGCCGAAAGCGTCCCCGGACGCTGGAACACCTCCACGGTCCGCCGGATGCTCGCTAACCGGACGTACCTCGGTGAGATTGCAGGCAACCCCGACGCCTGCAAGCCGCTGACAGACGCCCGTACATTTCTCCTCGCGCAGCATGATCCGGCACCGCGGCGAGCGTCGGTGGACTTCCCACTAAGCGGGTTTGCATGCTGCGCCGGTTGTGGCGGGCCGATGATCGGCGGGCACGGCGGGCGTGGGAGCAAGCTGAGGACTTATCGCTGCGGAGCCTCGCGGCCGGGCGAAGCGCACAAGAATGGCGCCACCTGCTCGGCGCCGACGAGCACGGTAGCCGACCGGCTAGAGGAGTACGCGCGCTCTCATCTGCTCGCCGAGCTAGACGGGTTGCGGCTCGCGCACACGGTTGGTGATCGT
Source organism: uncultured Actinomycetes bacterium (assembly GCA_937888775.1). The sequence continues at coordinate 10,142 of CALAQT010000314.1, forward strand.
GATGACAGCGCCGCGGACGCCGACCGCGCCCTGGCCGAAGCCGAAGCCGAGCTAGAAGCCTACGTCCAGTTGACCCCCGCACGTCTGCCCGGCTACGCCCGCGGGCTCGCACGGCGGGAGGAGAGTGCCGAGGAGGCGAGCGAGGTCTACAGGGAGGCCGCACGGCGGGCTGTGGGCGCCTTCACGGTGCCGACCGCTGAGGTTGTAGCCTCAGCCGACGGCGGCGAGTTGGGCGAACTGCTCCGGGGTGCTTACAGTGGGATTGTTGTCAGCCGCGGCCGCGGTGACATCGCCGACCGGGTCAGCTTCCTCAACGACTGAGGAGCCGGGATACCGGCGCCGCAGGATGCGCTCGGCTGCTGCTTGGAGGCCGTCGGCGTTCACCCCTCATCCTATCGCGTGCTCGCGGCGCTTCCTGGCAAGCCGGTTGCGCGCCCCGCCCGCGCCGGTGAGCGCCGAGACTCGCCGGTTGCTGGACGAGCACCTGAGAGGCTGAGGGCTTGCCGGGAAGGGCGCGGTAGGCTCCCTACGAAGGATCCTGTGGGTGCCCCCCGACGACAATAACCGTAACGCCAGCACGCCCATCAGGCGGGACCTTCGGACGCAGTCCGCCGAGGATCTTGCCTTTGCGGGGGCGAGAACGTTCCGAGAGTTTCATGACCGCCTGCGGGCACTGGCTCGCGAGAACCTAACTTGCAAGCGCTGCGGCCGGACGTTCACCCCCAAGCGCTCGGACGCCAAATACTGCTCGGAGGCTTGCAAACAGGCTGCCTACCGTACGCGCAAAGGTTGAAACTGAGCGTCCCCCGCGGTTTCTTTTAGCTGTTTCCTGCCGTCACCACTGTGGTGGGCACGGTATAATGATATATGAGCCCTGTAAGCCGCAAAAGCGTCGGACATCCGCCACTCTATGCACGGCGGATGACACTCTGGAAGCTATACCTCTCCGACGAGCACCGGGCACTATTGGACCTCGCGGCCGTCCACACTGGACGCCCCCGCGCTGCCGTGGTTCGGTCGGCGCTAGAGGCGTACCTGCCGGGTGTGCTGCTGGCGGAATCCACCCCTGAACAAGCGAACGCCGCGGGTGACAACCGCGGCGCTCAAAAGTCGAATGCGCTCGACCATGACTCCTCTTGAGTATACCGCCGAGAATGGCGCCGTTCCTGGCACGGCCGGTCCCGAGGAGGCGCTCGCACAACTGCTGGACGACACTCGCGCCCTTGTGCGCCGGTACGTTGTGCTGTCAGACGAGCAGCTTGATGCGGTCGCGCTCTGGATTGCACACACGCACGCGGTCGAAGGCGCACACCAAACGCCGTATCTGGACGTAAGTAGCGCCGAGAAACAGTGTGGGAAGTCGCGGCTGCTGGAAGTGTTGGAGCTAGTCTCGGCGCGCGCGGTCCAGTGGACGCAGCCGAGCGCGGCGGTTGTCTATCGGACCATCGCGGCCGTTATGCCTACGGTGCTCCTTGACGAGGTCGATGCAATTTGGAATGAGAAGGGCGAAGAAAACGAGGCGCTGCGCGCGCTGGTCAACTCGGGACATCGGCGCGGTGCGACCGTTCCCCGCTGCGTTGGTGTCGGGACAAGCATGACCGTCACCGAATTCCCCGTGTTTTGCCCGAAGGTGCTCGCTGGTATCGGTAGGCTGCCAGACACGATTGCGGACCGTTCTATCCCGGTCAAAATGAAGCGCAAGACGCGCGACGAGCCCGTAGAGAGGTTCCGTCGTCGCCGCGCCGAGCCGATTGCGGAACCGCTAAAGGAGCGGCTTGAGGCGTGGGGTCAGGGCAGTATCGAATCCCTACTAGACGCGGACCCTGAGATGCCAGAGGAGCTATCGGACCGCCAGATGGACGGCTGCGAGCCGCTGCTAGCAATCGCGGACATGGCCGGGGAGCGTTGGTCGATGCAAGCGCGTATGTCTCTCATTGCTCTGCTCACGGACGAGGCGAACGCACCGGAGGAGTCGCTGCGGCTGCGCTGTCTCTCGGACTGCCGAGAGGCGCTTGCGGAAATCGAGCATGGGGCAGTTCCCTCACACTGGCTCGTGGAGCGGCTGCACACCATTGAGGGGTCGCCGTGGAAGGAGCGCGACCTTACGCAGAACACATTGGCGTGGTTCCTCAAGGACTACGGCATCCGACCTAAGAAGATCCGATTTCAGGTTGGCGCGGAGAGCAAGTCCCTACAAGGCTATACGCTCGACAAGTTCGAGGACGCTTGGAAGCGGCTGCTTCCGACGCGCGAAAAGACGCCCGCGAGGGGCTGATGTTCCACTCTACAAAGTTACGGGGTCGGAACGGGCGGCCATTCTTACTGGCTGGGGTGGAACATGGAACGCGAAGTGGAACGCGCAAACCCCGTGTTTGCTGGGATGTTCCAGGTGTTCCACTATATATATAGATATGACAAGACACACCTAGAGAGCCTCCGCGCTCCCGTTTCCTCAGAACGGGTCTAGGGTGGAACACTGGAACATTTGCCTGTCGGCGGGTGGCCTGCCGCTGCGCGTCCGGCGCATCGAGCGCGTGCGACTCCACGTAGACCTGACCGCTTTGGCGAAACTCGCCTGTAGGCTTGCCAGCGAGCGGGCGCTTGCTGTCGCCGCGTAGCTCGGATACGGTCCCCGGCTGACAGGTCCGATGGCAAAATGCATACACGAGGCCGCGATTGCAAGCGCGGCTTACCTGGACAAGACCGGGTGGCCAGCGGGCGACCCCACGCGGCGCGTACAGTGCGCTTGCGGGAAGTGGGTTGACAGCAGCGGCCAAGTCGGACCTGCGCCCGAGTGGGTCCAGCAGGCGCAGCGCCAGCAGGTCATGCAGGCGGCTCTCGGTAGCCGAGGATGCCTCGCGCTCGAGCCGATGGCCACAATCGGCGCGACGGTCTTGCCCATGCGATAGGGGTCCAGCACGTCCGTCAGCTAGAGATAAGTATCATTGACCGGTCGCTGACCGGTCAGTATGGTGCGCGGCGTGAGCGTCCGAATCCGCTCAGTGTTAGATGCCAACTCTCCGGCCACGGGCACCCTTGTCTGCGGTGTGTTGTTGGTTGTAGCGCTGATCCTTTTGGCCGCGACATATCTCGGTGGCCATCTGCTTACGGGCGCGCGCAGCTATAGCGACGAGAGTTTGTACGTCTATTTCGCTCGCAACATCGTGCACGGCAAGTACGCGGTCGCATCCCAGCAGACGGACGGCAAGTACCTCTGGCACGGCCCCGGACTGCCGCTGGTGCTGGCGCCGTTTGCGGCACTCAATCTTTCGGTCCATGTGATGCGCATCGTCGGCCCCACCTCGCTGGTGTTGGCCGGGATCATGATGTGGCGGCTGCTGACTCGGTGGGTGAGCCCGCGGCTGGCGGTGCTCGGAGGGGCGTTGCTGTCGCTGTTCCTGCCGTTCCTGCGTCTGCTCCCGCAACTGTATTCCGAGCCGCTAGAGCTGATGTTCTTGGTCGCCACCATATTGGCGCTCACCAAGGCATACGAGAGCGGACAGCTTCGATGGGCGGTGGTCAGCGGGCTGTGCGCCGGGGGCGTGGTGCTGACGCGGGTGGATGAGGGTTGGGTGCTCATCATCTTCACGGTTGGGGTGCTGCTGTTCGCGGCATGGAAGCGCAGCAGGAAACAGATACCGGCGGTGGTGTGCGTGGTGGTCGCGTGCGTGGTGTGCGCGCCGTGGCTCGCTTACACCTATTCGCTGGCTCACCAGTTCCCGTACTGGGCGAGTTCGGGCGGCGAGTCGCTGTATTGGATGGCATCCACAACGCCGGGTAATACGGGGTCTTGGACGAGTACGACGCAGGCCCTCACTGATCCGAACTTCGCTCCGGACCGGCCGCTGTTCGAGCGGATCGCGCACCTTCCACAAGTCGAGCGCGCTTCCAGGCTCCAGAGCGCGGCGGTTCGGCTGATCCGCCAGTACCCGCTGAACTTCTTGAAGCACGTTGTCGAGAACTTCACCCGCATGGTGTTCGGCGCCCCGTACAGCTTCCAGTCGAGCGCGGCCCGGCTAGTGGCCTACGGCGTGCCCGACGTGGCCCTGCTGCTGTTGTTGGGCTGGGCGATCTTCTGGTTGCGCCGACGCTTCACAAGACTGCCGTTCAGCGTAAAGGCTCTGCTCGTCGTGGGGGCCGTCAGTCTGGTTGTGCATCTTCCGGTGTCGGCGTACACGCGGATGAACACGCCCATGATTCCGGGCATCATCGCTGTTATCGCACTCGGTGCTGATGGTTGGTTGCGGACCCCGCAGCCAAGCGCCCCGATTGTCAGGCGCTCCGCGCGCCCGTAGTTACCGCCCAGCGCGTTCTACGCCGGGGACTGCCTCGGCTTACGAGTTAACGAGATGTGCACGTTTGCACGGAACGCGCTGACCAGCGCGCGGTCCCGCCACGCCGCCATGGAAGCCGGATGGAAGCCACAGACGCCCCAAAACGCTCCGCATCCTGCACGGTGAACCCCGGTGCAGCGCCGCGGACGCCGACCGCGCCCTGGCCGAAGCCGAAGCCGAGCTAGAAGCCTACGTCCAGTTGACCCCCGCACGTCTGCCCGGCTACGCCCGCGGGCTCGCACGGCGGGAGGAGAGTGCCGAGGAGGCGAGCGAGGTCTACAGGGAGGCCGCACGGCGGGCTGTGGGCGCCTTCACGGTGCCGACCGCTGAGGTTGTAGCCTCAGCCGACGGCGGCGAGTTGGGCGAACTGCTCCGGGGTGCTTACAGTGGGATTGTTGTCAGCCGCGGCCGCGGTGACATCGCCGACCGGGTCAGCTTCCTCAACGACTGAGGAGCCGGGATACCGGCGCCGCAGGATGCGCTCGGCTGCTGCTTGGAG
>CALAQT010000315.1 GCA_937888775.1 uncultured Actinomycetes bacterium
CAACGGCGGCTCGGCGGAATCCGCCCGCCGCTTTGAGGAGGTCCAGGACGCCTACGCCCGCATCCGGGAGCTGCGCAGCACGACAACCGGCTCGCCGGGGCCAACAACCGGTTCGACGAGGACGGCGACCGGCTCGACGTCGAGGCGCCGATCCCGAGCCCGCTCGGACCAGCCGTCGCCGTCGGCCGACTTCGATCCCGCGGTCGAGTCCCGGCTGGCCGACCTGGAGCGCGAGCTGCTCAAAGCTCATTTGGCGCGTGAGGATGCCCGGCGCGCCGCCCGCCGGGCGGCCGAGCAGAGCGACGGCCGTCCCACCGACGAGGAGCTCGGCTACTTCACCACCAAGGACAGCTTCAGCCAGATAATCGACGACGCCGCGGCCGAGCTGTCTGACCGTTTTTCGCAGGCCCGCAAGTCACCGGCGGGGCGCCGGCTGTCTGATCTGATCGACGAGCTCGGGGCCAAGCTGACCGGCGAACCGCCTGATCACAAGCGTTAGGCCAGGGCTCGCACAGCAATTAGTGACAAGCCGTCAATGATCTCGTCGCGGGTTCTTAGCCGAGATCGACCGCGCCTCGCGGCGGGGACTCCCAGGGGTATCGGCGCAGGGCCTCAAGAAAGGCGCTGGTCAGCGGCGTCCAATCGCCGCGGCTGAACGCGACCACGGAACGGATCACCCGCGGAGCGGCCGGGCGCGTCAGCTGGCGCAGCGCCTGCGGAACGATGTGGCTGGGAACCAGCGCCGGGCCCAGTCCGGTGGCCGCGAACAGCGGCGCCGCCGTGACCTGGCTGGTGCGGACCGCGACGCGGGGGGCAAATCCGGCCGAGGCGCAGCAGAAGTCGACGACAGCCGAAAGCCCGTGACTGGGAGCGAAATGGACCCAGCGCCGTTCGGCCAGCTCTTTCAGCGCGACCGCCGTTGAGGCGAGCAGCGGATCGCCTTCGGGCAGGACCAGCACGAACTCCTCCCATCCGAGTCGCTCGTGGGGCCCCGGCCAGCTCTCGGGCATCGAGCCCAAACCGATGTCACCGGCGCCGTCGCGGACGGCCTCATCCAGCGCGCGGCGGTGGGGGAACTCCTGCAGGCTCACCTCGATCCGGTGATAGCGCCCCTGCCAGTCGCGCAACACGGTGGGGAGTATCCCGGCCGCGACGGAGGTCGTGACGGCGACCTCCACCTGACCGGCGTCAAGCCCAAACGCCATCCGGACCGAACGGCGGCCCCGTTCGGAATGCCGCAGCGTGGCCTGGGCCTCGGGCAGCAGCATCTGGCCCGCTGCCGTCAATCGCACTCCCCGCGGCAGCCGCTCCAGCAGCGGGCCGCCCAGCTCTCGCTCCAGCGCCCCCATCTGCTGAGAGAGGGACGGCTGGGATACGAGCAGGCGTTCGGCCGCCCCGGTGAGCGAACCGGCCTCGACGATGGCCACGAAATACTCGAGCTGGCGTAGGTTCACGATATAAGTATTACCTATCGATGCGCTAACTGATCAGTCTTTGACTTATGCCGGTTAAGTCCTACCGTTTAGTTCCGAGATTAAAGAAAGCGATGAACGACATGAAGAACACAGACTCTCGCCGTGTACGTGAGGCAAAGGCGGCCATCGAGCGCGCCAAGGAACTCTGCGCGACCAAGCCGCAGCACACCGACGACCTCCCCTGGTACCACGAGGCGCTGCAAGTTGGCGACCTCTCCGTTCTGGCTCTAGCGCTGACCGACTGAAAGCGGGCACCGCCCGCCTGCAGGCCAGTGCGAATGGACGGTGGCGCTCACGGCGGCCGGGCCTGAGGTCAGCCCCTGCCAGCCGACCACGTTGGGCTGGCCCAGCGCGCGATCAATCGAGAGCAGCACCGGCGCTTGATGAGTGACTCGTGGCGACCGCGCCGCGGCGGTGAGATCCGGGGCGCGCGTGCCGCGAGTGCACTCAGAACATCGGCTGCTCGCGGTAGTCGCCCCAGACCTCTTGGAGCGAGGAGACGATCTCTCCCTCGGAGGCGTGCACACGAGCCGCGTCGATCAACAGCGGCATCAGGTTTCGCTGTTCGCCGGCCGCAGCCTTGATCGCGGCGAGCGTCGCCTGCAGCGCCGCGCCGTCTCGGCCGGACTTGGCCGCGGTCACGCGCTCGATCTGCTTGCCCTCGAGCGCCGGGTCGATCCTCAGGATCGTGGTGGCGCTATCGCCCTCGGTGAACGAGTTGACCCCCACCACGGTCCGCCGCCCTGAATCGATCTCGCGCTGCAGATCGAACGCCGCATCGGCGATCTCCCGCTGGGGAAAGCCGCGTTTGACGGCCTCCACCATCCCGCCGAGCTCGTCGATCTTGTGAAAGTACTCGTACGCCTGCGCCTCCAGCTGATCGGTCAGCGCCTCGACGAAGTAGGAGCCACCAAGTGGATCGATCGTGTTGGTCACGCCGGTCTCGTGGGCGATGATCTGCTGGGTGCGCAGCGCGATCCTGACCGCTTCCTCGGTCGGCAGGGCCAGCGCCTCGTCGTAGGAGTTGGTGTGCAGCGACTGGGTTCCGCCCAGCACGCCCGCCAGCGCCTCGATCGCGGTGCGAACGATGTTGTTGAGCGGCTGCTGGGCGGTCAGCGAGACGCCTGCCGTCTGGGTGTGAAAGCGCATCAGCCAGGACCGCGGATCCTTGGCGCCGAAGGTCTCGCGCAACTCACGCGCCCAGATCCGCCGCGCGGCCCGATACTTGGCGATCTCCTCAAAGAAGTCGATCTGCGCGTTGAAGAAGAACGACAGGCGCTTGGCGAACGAGTCAACATCCAGCCCGCGCGCCACCGCATGCTCGACGTAGGTCAGCCCATCCTTGAGCGTGAACGCCAGCTCCTGGGCGGCCGTCGATCCCGCCTCGCGGATGTGATAGCCCGAGATGCTGATCGGATGCCAGCGCGGCATCGCGGTCGCGCACCATTCGATCATGTCGGTGACCAGGCGCATCGCCGGGTCGACCGGGAAGCACCATTCCTTCTGGGCGATGTACTCCTTGAGGATGTCGGTCTGGATCGTTCCCCCCAGCTGGTCGGCGGCGACTCCCTGGCGCTCGGCGGCGACCACATAGAAGGCGAGCATGATCGCGGCGGGGGCGTTTATCGTCATCGACACGGTCACATCGCCGAGCGGGATGCCGGCAAACAGCGTCTCCATGTCAAGCACGGTGTCGACCGCCACGCCCTCGCGCCCCACCTCGCCGAGCGACCGCGGGTGATCTGAGTCATGACCCATCAGCGAGGGCATATCGAACGCGGTCGAGAGGCCCGTCTGTCCGTGCTCGATCAGGTAGTGGAAGCGCTCGTTGGTCTCCTCGGCGGTGCCGAAGCCGGCGAACTGGCGCATCGTCCACAACCGGCCCCGATACATCGACGGGTAGACGCCCCGAGTGAACGGATACTGACCCGGGAGACCGATCGGATCATCGAGCCCACCCACCCCAGCCGGGAGGTCGCGTTCGGTGTAAAGCGGCCTGACCTCCTCGTCGGACAGAGTCGTGAACGCGGCATCGCGTTCGGGACTGAGACCGTAGGCCGCGCGCCAGTCCTCGTAGGCGACCGGCAAGTTGTCGACGACAGCCATCGCCGCCGATCGTAGCGCCGCCAATAGTCGGAGGTCAAAACTATGTCTCGGTGAAGTCCCCGGTCGCGGCCCGGAGGGCCTCCAAGAGCTCCGTGATCCTCTCGAGCTCCTGCTTGTGCAGCGGCGCGGTTCCGAACTGAATCGCGTGCATGGATTCCGTCGCGGCGAGTGCCACCTCACGCCCCCGCTCGGTAGTCGAAGCGGCGCGGATCGGGCACGGGTCGCGGTAAGGTTGTCATGCGCTGCGGACCACCGCGACGATGACCGACGCCACCGCGCCGGTATCGTGCGACCCATGTCCACCATGCGAAACGGTCGCGTCGCGCTGGTCACCGGCGGAGCACGCGGTATCGGAGCCGCGATTGCGCGCGGCCTGGCGCAGGACGGAATGTCGGTCGTGATCGCCGACGTGCTAACCAAGGAGGGCGGTGAGACAGCCGAAGCGATCAACGCTAGCGGCGGCACCGCCGTCATGATCGAACTCGACGTCACCGACTCGGCCAGCGTCGATGCCGGCGTGGCCGCGGCGCGCGAGCGACTCGGCCAGATCGATGTGCTGGTCAACAACGCCGGCTGGGATCAATACAAGCCGTTCGTCGACACCGACGAGGCCTTTTGGGACCAGATCCTCGACGTCAACTTCAAGGGTGGGCTGCGGCTGACCCGGGTGATCCTGCCCGAGATGATCGAACGCCGCTGGGGCCGCGTGGTCAACATCAGCTCCGATGCCGGACGCGTCGGCTCCTCGCTGGAATCCGTCTACGCCGGGGCCAAGGGTGCCGTGATCGCATTCACCAAGACGGTGGCCCGCGAGGCGGCCCGTGCGGGAGTGACCGCCAACGTGGTCTGCCCCGGCCCGACGGACACCCAGCTGCTGCGCGAGGTGGCCGCCGGCCAGCCGGGCGGCGACATCGTGCTCGAGCGCATGGCCAAGAGCGTGCCGATGAAGCGCATCGCCCAGCCGGAGGACGTGGCGGTGGCGGTCAGATTCTTCGCCAGCGAGGGCGCCGGCTACATCACTGGTCAGACGCTCTCGGTGAGCGGCGGCCTGACGATGGCGTGAGCGCACCACCCCCCGAACGACGCCTGCGCGCGCTGGTCACCGGCGCGGCCCGCGCCGGTGGGATCGGCCGGGCGATCGTGGCGCGACTTCAGGACGACGGCATGGAGGTCCTCACGCTCGACGTCGAGCCCGGGTGCACCTTCCAGGTCGACGTCGCCGGCGACGAGCTACCGGCACTGGGCGACATCGACGTGTTGGTCTGCAACGCCGGGCTGCCGACGATCTTCGGCGCCGCACACTCGATCGCCCTTGATCGCTGGCAGCGTGACCTGGACGTCAACCTCACCGGCAGCTTTCGGGTCGCCCAGGCCTGCCTGCGCGGGATGCGCGAGCGGCGCTTCGGCCGGATCGTGGTGATCTCCAGCATCGCCGCCAGCCACGGGATGCCCGCCCAAATCGCCTACAGCGCCAGCAAGGCAGGTCTGCTGGGGATGACCAAGACGCTCGCGGCCGAGAACGCCCCGTTGGGGATCACCGCCAACGCGATCCTGCCCGGGCTGGTGGCGAGCTCCGGGGTCCTCTCGATGCCCTCGGAGATCATCGACGCATGGCTGGCGCGAATTCCGGCCGGCGAGCTGGTGCGCACGAAAGACATCGCCGATGCCGTCGCCTTCTTCGCCTCCCCCGCCGCCGGGCGCGTCACGGGCCAGGAGCTGACCGTCGATGGCGGCCAGTCGCTCAACACGCTGTCGGTCACGCGCAGCGTCGTGCGCGGCGGCGACGATCGCGCCTGAGCGTGGCGCAACTGGACCTCGGAGAGCTGCTGCACCGCGCCGGCGCGGCCGCGAGCCGGCGCTGGCCGGGTGCCTCGGTGGCCGAGCTGGAGTCGCTGCCCGGCGGCATCTCCAGTCTCACTTTCGCGGCCTGGCTGGCGGATTCCAGCGGCCGGCGCCGCCGGGTGGTGATCAAGGTGGCGCCGCCGGGGTTACCCGCCGTGCGAAACCGCGATGTGCTGCGCCAGGCCAGGGCGATCAGTGCCGTGCATGGCGCCGCCGGGGTGCGGGTGCCCGAGGTGCTGCTGCGCGACGACGGCGAGCCGCCGCTGTTCGTGATGCAGTTCATCGCCGGTGAGGCCTATGAGCCATGCTGGGATGTCTCCCCGGTACCACCGGCCCCCGCGACGGTGAGGGCTCGCGCCAGGGCCGCAGCGGCGATGCTCGGCCACCTGCACGCGCTGGCACCGGCCGCCGTCGGGCTCGGCGCCGAACCCGCGGTGGGGCTGGGCGACGAGCTGGATCGCTGGGCGCGACTGTTCGCCACGGCCGGAGCCGACCTACGCGGCAATGAGGACTCACTGCATCGGGCGCTGGCCGCGGCGGTCCCGGGCACAATCGGGCCCCGGGTCCTGCACGGCGACTACCGGCTGGGGAACCTGCTGTTCGACGGCGACGGGCCACCGGCGATCATCGACTGGGAGCTGTGGTCGCTCGGAGATCCTCGCACCGATCTGGCCTGGCTGCTGCATTTCACCGATCCGGTCGTGCGCCGTTGCGGGCACCGTGACGGCGCCAACCGGGCGGCCGCGGAGGGGATGCCCGATCGCCGACAGCTGCTGGCGCAGTACGTCGCCGTGACCGGCACCGACCCCGGCGATCTGAGCTGGTTTGCCGCCTACTGCCATTACAAGCTCGCCTCCACGATGGCGGTGCTGGCCAAACGCAACCGCCGCCGGCCGGAGCCCGATCCCGGTCTGGAGCTCGCCGCGGCGACGCTGGCGCCGGCGATCGAGCGCGGCCTGGACATCCTCAGCGGGCGCGCGAGCTGAAGCCGAATAGCTGCCCGGCGATCCGCCGCAGCTGCAGTTCGTCGGAGCCCTCCGTGATCCGGTAGCGACGATGGTGGCGGTAGATGTACTCAAACGGCAGCTGGCGGGTGTAGCCCAGACCGCCGTGGATCTGCATCGCGCGGTCGGCCGCGTCGCAGGCGAGCCGGTTGCCGCGGTAGTTGACCATCGAGACCTTGTCGGTGACGCTCACCTTGGCGCTGGTCGACGCGCCCCCCTGCTGATCCATCTCCCAAGCGGTCTTATAAATCGTGTTGCGCACCAGCTCGGCCTCGGTCTGGAGCTCGACCAGCTGCCACTGGATCCCCTGATAGTCGGCCAGCGGCTGGCCGAAGATCACCCGCTGCTTGGCGTAATCGATGCTGTGATCGATGCAGAACTGCGCCGCGCCCAACGACGAGGCGGCCTGGCGGATACGGTTCTCGTGCACGAACAGCTGCGCGCAATCCAGGCCGTGGTCAAGCTCGCCGAGGATCGCGCCGTCGGGCACGCGGACATCATTGAGGGTGACCTCGCCATGGTCTGACGGCATGTTGAAGGTCCAGTGGTAATAGGGGACCTCCAGGCCCGGCGTGTCGACTCCGACCAGGAACGCGGTGATGCCGTTTGCCTTGCCCTGCCGGCCGGAGGTGCGCGCGAATACGAGCACGGCATCGGCCACGTCGATCCCGGTGATGTAGCGCTTGACTCCGTCAAGCGCCCAGCCGCCGTCGATGCGGCGCGCGCTGCTCTCCAGCCAGGTGGCGTCGCTTCCGTGCCCGGGCTCGGTCAGGGCGAAGGCGATCGCCAGCTCGCCGTTGGCCAGTGGCTGCAGATATTGCTCGCGCTGCTCCTGGGTGCCGTACTCGTGCAGGACGAGCACCAGCGGCTCGTTGGCCACCACCGAGGCCTCGTGTGAGAGCTCGGCGTGCAGACCGGGGCCGCGCCGCGCCAGGTGCTCACGGATGATCGCCATCGCCAGATTGGAGCCGTCACGGCCGCCCAGCTCAGCCGGGAACGGGTACTTGTAGAAGCCGGCCTCGATCGACAGCCGCCGGGCGTGGGCCAGCATCTCGCGCCAGCGCACGGTCGGGACGCCGCCGCGCTCCACGTCGGTGCGCGTGAACTCCCGGCGGTGATCGAACAGCTCCGGATTGGCCTGTTGCAGCGGCTCGAGCTGTCGCTCGATGAACTCGTCCAGCGCCGCCAGCAGCTCCGTCACGTCGGGGGGGATCGACCAATCCAACTGAGCGCCTACCTTCCTGTCGTGGCGGGCACCGTTCACGGCGCTCGCCTGGATCCTGTCCGCCGGGCTCGATTATCGTTGAGCCAAGACCACCAAGCGGGAGAGAGACCATGGGCGTTGTACCGATCGGCGTCAACCACGTGGCCTTCGAGGTGCGCGACCTCGACGAGGCGCTGGCCTGGTATCAGCGCTTCTTTGAGTTCACGCTGCGCGGACGCCGCGCCAAGATGGCCTGGATCGATCTCGGCGATCAGTTCATCGCGCTCAGCGAGGGCGCACCTGAGGCGCCGGATCGCGGTCGCCACGTGGGACTGGTCGTCGACGACAAGGAGGCACTGCGCTCAGCGTTGCTCGACGCCGGCATCGACGTCTCACGGTCCGGCTCGCTGCGCGTGCGCGACCCGTCGGGCAATCAGCTGGAGATCGTCGATTACCGCGACGTGCAGTTCACCAAGACCCCGGCGGTGATGCGCGCCATCGGCCTGGACGGGCTCCACAAGCACGACTCGGCGCTGCGGGAGCTGCGCGATAAGGGGGTAATCGGCTAGCGCCGATTACCCCTGGAGAATCGGCTGGCGCCGATTCTCCGGGCGCAGTGCGATTCCTGTCAGGGTCATTGGCTAAGCGCCGATTACCCCCAGGAGAATCGCCCCCCGGGGCGATTCTCCCAAGCCAATCGCTCTCCAGGGCGATTGGCCCTAGACCGGCGAGGACGGCCGCGCCAGACCTTCGGCCAGGTCGCCGAAGCCGGGGGCGATCACGGCACCGGGTTGGGCGATCAGCTCCTCGGCGACGAGGGCCTCGGTCGTGAGCATCAGGGCGGCGACCGACGCGGCGTGCTGGATGGTCAGGCGCACGACCCGCAGGGGGTCGATCACGCCGTCCTCGAACATGTCACCGAACTCGCCGGTGAGCGCGTTGAGGCCGTGTCCGGGGGGCATCTCGCGAACCCGGTCGACCACCTCCTGCCCGTCGTAGCCGGCATTCGCCGCCACCCAGAACAGAGGCTCTGAGAGCACGTCGCGGATCACCTCCGCGCCGCGCAGGTAGTCGCCCTCGAGTCCGGTGTCCTCGAGCACCGACTCGGCGCGCAGCAGGGCCGTGCCGCCGCCGGCGACGATGCCCTCGCTGACGGCCGCGCGCGTGGCGGCCAGCGCTCCCTCGGTGCGGCGGAACTTCTCCTTGAGCTCGGGGCCGGTGGCGCCGCCGACGTGGATCACCGCGAGGCTGCTGGACAGCCGGGCCAGGCGCTCGCGCAGGACCTCGATGTCGGTGTCCTGGGTGGCGCGCTCGAGCTCGATCCGGATCTGGCCCAGACGCGCCTTCACCTGCTCCGCGGTTCCCGCGCCCTCCACGAGCACGGTCGCGTCGTTGGTGATCACGACCCGGCGAGCGCTGCCGAACGTCTCCGGCTTGACGTGCTGGAGGGTCAGGCCCGCCTCCTCGGCGATCACCTGGCCGCCGGTGAACGCGGCCAGGTCATGCAGGTGGGCGATCCTGCGGTGGCCGAAGCCGGGGGCGCGGACCACGACTGCCCTCAGCGTGCCGTGCTGGTTGTTCTGCACCAGCAGCCCGAGCGCCGCGCCGTCGACCTTCTCGGCGAAGATGATCAGCGGCCGCGGTGACTTCATCACCGCGTCGAGCATGGGCATCAGATCCTGCATATGCGAGATCGACTTGTTGGTCAGCAGGATGTAGGGGTCGTCGAAGACCGACTCCATCCGCTGAGTGTCCTGGATCAGATAGGGCGAGAAGTGGCCGTTCTCGACATGCATGCCCTCCACGAACTCGACCTGGATCCCGGGCAGGACGGACTCTTCGATCGTCACCACCCCCTCGGGACCGACGCGGTCCAGCGCGCGGGCGACCGCGTCCCCGATCCGCTCGTCCTCCTTTGCCGCGATCGTGGCCACGTGGGCCAGGTCCTCGGCGCCGGTGACCTGCTGCGCGCAGCGGCACAGCTCGGCCACGACGAGCTCGGTCGCGTCCTCGATGCCGCGGCGAAGCAGCATCGGGTTGGCCCCATCCTCGAGCGCCCTCATGCCCTCACGGATGATCGCCTGGGCCAGCAGCGTTGCGGTGGTCGTCCCGTCGCCGGTCAGGTCGCTGGTCTTGGTGGCGACCTCGCGCACCAGCTGCGCGCCCATGTTCTTGAACTGATTGGAGAGCTCGATCTCGCGCGCGATTGAGACGCCGTCGTTGGTGATCGTCGGCGCCCCGGTCAGCCGCTCGAGCACGACGTTGCGACCCTTGGGCCCGAGCGTCACCTTGACCGTGTTGGCGAGCTCGTCGACGCCGGCCTGCAGGAGAAGCCGGGCCTGATGGTTGAAGTAGATGAGCTTCCCCATGCTGAGATTCAGTGCTCCTGTGCGTTGCTGGGCGGGGACTTGTGCAGGACGTTTCGGCCGGGCTAGGCGCCGGCGGGGATCAGGATGCCGCGGCCCTGAAGCCGCCCGCCGTCGAGATCGGCCATCGCGTCGTTGATGGCGTCCAGCGGGTACGTCGAGGTGTGGAGGCTGACCTGGCCCTGTGCGGTCAGCGTCATCAGTTCCTGTAGGTCGGCGTAGGTGCCGACGAGGTTGCCGATGAACGAGATCTCGCGCGAGATCACGTCGATCGTCGGGATGTTGATGTTCTCCCCGTAGCCGATCACGTAGTAGAAGCCGCCGTCGCGGATCATCGCGATCCCGTCCTCGATCGCGCCCTTCTCGCCGACGAAGTCGATGATCGCCTCGGCGCCGAGGCCGTCGCACATCTCCTTGACGGTGTCGACGTGGGTGCCGTCGACCTTCACGGTCTGATCGGCGCCCATCTCGCCGGCCAGCGCCAAGGCCTTCTCCGACGGGTCGATCACGATGATCTCCGCGGGCGTCATCGCCTTCAGGCACTGGATCCCGATGTGGCCCAGGCCGCCGGCCCCGATTACCACGGCACGGGTGCCGGCGGTCAGCACCGGGATCGCCTTCTTGACCGCATGGATCGCCGTCAGGCCGGCGTCGGCCAGCGCGGCGATGTCCTTGGGCTCCAGCCCCGTGTCGAGCTTGACCACCGAGCGAGCTGAGGTCTGGAGCAGGTCGGCGAAGCCGCCGTCACGGTTGATGCCGGGAAACGACCCGTTGAGACAGTGCATATCGTCGCCCACGCGGCACGGCAGGCACAGGCCACAGGAGATGAACGGATGCACGATCACCGTGTCGCCGACCTGCACGTTGCTGACGGCCGAGCCGATCTCGTGGACCCAGCCGGCGTTCTCGTGCCCGGGGGTATAGGGCAGCACGACCTGAGACTTCTCGGCCCACTGGCCTTCCTGGATATGAAGGTCGGTGCGGCAAAGCCCAGCGGCGCCGATGCGCACGATCACGTCAAACGGACCCTCGATCTTCGGCTCGTCAACGCTGTCGAGCTTGAGCGCATCGTGGTAGGCGTGCAGCCTGGCGGCCTTCATCTGACAACCTCCTGGGAATCGTCCGCCAGGTTGTGGCGGGTTTGAAGTAGTGAGCGGCAGATGCCGCCGTTGGCCTCTAGGCTGGTCCGTACGAGCCGCGCCATCCGCAGCCAGCGCTGCAGCTGATCGACCGCCACCGGCTCACCGCTGGCCAGCACGAAGGCCGGCGCGTCGGACGCGGTGTCGAGCCCGAGCGCGGCGCGCAGCTCGAGGCTGCGGCTGGCCTCGGGCCGGTCCGGCAGGTCGGCCACGCGCATCGCGAGCACCCGCTCGGGGGTGGCGCCGCCGGCCAGTAGCGCCTCGCAGACCGTCGACTGGCGCGCGATTAGCGCCTTGCGTTGAAACAGCTCGCGCAGCGCCTCCAGATCATCGTCCTCGGTTTCTCCCGGAAAGGCACCGGTGAATCCCTCGCCCCTTCCGAGTGCCCCGTTGATCTCGTCTCCGGTGTAATGGTCCTCGAGCTGGACGCTCACGCGCCGCACTCCGGGCAGCCCACGCACGGCGGTCCGCGCGTCGGCGGCCATCAGAAACGCGAAGTTCGGCGCACATTGCGGCGTTGGGAGCCGCAGAGCGACCCGCACGTCGCCATCCCGGTCGATCTCTACGGAGCTGACGAACCGAAGCGAGGTAATCGGCTCGTCCAGCTCAGGATCGATCACCCGGTCCAGCGCCGCGAGCACGCGCTCCCGCGTGCTCGCGACGGAAACCGAACCGGTCATCCGGCTGCCGACTCGACCAGGTGTGCGTCCTCCTGAGCGGCGGGCGTGCCGGCCTCGTCGGGCAGACGGAACTCGGCTGGGACATCGATCCCGTACAGCCGGGCCGCGTTGAGCCCCAGGATCTTGCGCTTCCCGGCGTCGTTGAGCCGCGGGTAGTCCGAGTACTCCTCATGGTCGGCCGAGGGGTAGTCCCAGCCGATGAAGCCGTCGATCTGCCACTTGGGCTCCCAGATGCCGTAGTCGGAGCCGAACAGCATCTTGTCCTCGCCGACCCAGAACAGCAGCTCGCCCATGACCTTGGCGAAGAACTTCGGCCTGGCGTACATGAGCCCGCCGATGACCACCGACAGGCCGGCGTAGACGTTGGGCTCCTGCGTCGCCATGAAGCAGAAGTCCTCGATCCGCGGCAGCCCGACGTGCTCGATGATGAAGTTGAGCTCCGGGTTGTCGGTCGCGGCCTGGTCGACGTCACGAGGATCGAAGGCGTCCTTGTCCAGCGGCCAGATCGTCGGACCCTTGTGGACATGCAGGTTCTTGATGCCCAGCTCCTTGCACGCCTCGTAGAACGGCTTGCACTCCTCGTCGTCGAGCCGCCACCCGCGTGAGCCGTTGTGCCACTCGGCGGTGTAGAGCTTGACGCCCTGCAGGTTGTACTTCCTGGCGTCCTCGCGCAGCTCGTTGAGTCCAGCCTCGCCCTCACGTGGGTCAAACCGGCCGTTGACGATCAGCTTGCCGGGATACTTGGCGGCCAGCTTGCCGTTCTCCTCGGCGGTGTTGAAACCGGTCGTGTACCACTCCTTCAGGTACGTGGACTGCATGATCCCGACGTCGACTCCGCCGTCCTCGAACACGTCCTTGACGAAGTCCTCCTCGGAGTACTTCATGAACTTCTCCAGCGGCCAGTGCGTCTCCGCCGGTCCCAGGCCCATGTAGGCGTGGAAGCACTCGATCCAACCCTTGGCGTACTGCTCGTGGCCCTTGACCCAGTTCGCGGGGCTGGCGTCCCAGAAGTGGCAGTGCCCGTCGACGATGAAGTACTTCTCGCCGTTCTTCTCGTACATGTCTCTCTCCCTCTCTAGCTCAGCGCTTTAAGGTCGAAGCTAATGTACTCCGCTGCGTCCTCGGGATTGGCGAACATGATGATGCGGTCGTCGAGCACCACCATGCGGCCGTAATGGGTCGACATGATCTCCTCGAAGTCGTCATTGCCGAAGTCATCCCAGCCCAGCGCCTCGGCGCACTCCGCATAGTCGATCTCGAACTTATTGTCCCCGTCGACGCGGATCATCGAGGGCAGTTCCTCAACGGTGACGCCCGGCTTGCCACGCATCACGTTGGCGACCACGTACCCCACCTGGTTGTTCATCAGGGTCACGCCGGCACGGTTCGAGGACGTCGGATCTGCCTTGAATCGGTCAGTGGAGGTGCTGCTCATCGATCAAGCTCCTTTGAGTTGAGTTTCAGGTCGGCGAGGAGTTCCTCGAAGCGCCGCCGGGAATGCGCGAGGGATTCCTCGAAGCGGATCACCTTCTCGCCCGGCTGCGACCAGATCGGCTGCAGCGTCCGGGCCGCCGCGATGCTGACCGGCGTCCAGGTCTTCAGCCAGGACTCCATCGTCGCCCGGTTGGCCTCCCCGTGCTCCTCGTCTGCGGACAGCATCCCGAACAGCCGGCGGGCGACGCGCAGGTCGCGCGCGGTGTCGGACTCGCCGGCCCCCATCAGCGTCGGCGTGACGAAGTCGCCTTGCAGAGCGGCCACCTGCATCACGAACTCGCTGCGGAACAACTCGCCGACCAGCGGCTCGAACACCACCGTTGCGGCGAAGAACGCCTCCGCCCAGTCCCGGATGGCGGTGAGCTTTTCGACGTTCTCTCGCACGCCCTGCCAGACCGGGTCGTTGATCCAGGCGTCCTTGTGGGCCTCACCATCGAAGCCCTCGACCTGATCGGTGAGATCGAGGTTGTACAGGATGATGTCCTGGCCGAAACGCAGCTTGTGCGCCGAGGCGACCGACAGCGCGTTGTTGATCATGTTGGTCGGGGCGTCGCGCTGGGCGGGCAGATAGACGTGCATCCCGATCCCGTGCTCGACGTGCGCCCAGGCGCTGACGTGGCGCTCCACCGTCTTGACCCAACCGCTGTTCCAGCCCTCGAACGCGCGCGCAGCCTTGGCGTTAGCGAGATTCTGGCTGATCTGACGCACGACGTTGGCGTTGTTGCGATAGATCGTCTGCTCCCACTCCTCGTTGGGGTCGAGGAACAGGTGCCAGTTGGAGGACTTCAGCGCCGTCCACTCCAGTGGATAGCCACCGGTGCCGTCGGCGAACCCGTAGATCCAGCCCTGGAGCAGGTGGCGGGCGGGATCGGGCTGCACGTCGACGGTGACGTCCTCGTACACGCTCGCGCGCCGCTTGGCGGGCGTGAAGTAGTTGTAGCTCCGGCTCGTGGAGGAGGGGAACTCGCGGGCGCCGGCCTCGGCGTCGGTGAAATGCGGCTTGGGAACGCTGCGTTCTTTGACCGGAGCTTCAGTGTCAGTTGCCATCGCTTGCTCTCTCTCCTCTCCGCCGTCACTCGGCGGTGGTCGTGAACTTGTCGTAGAAGACCCGATTCTCGGGTACGCCGTTCTGCTCCAACATGCCGATGGCGGCGTCGACCATCGGCGGAGGACCACACAGGTACGCGTCCACGTCGCTCAGCTTGTCCTCGCAGCGCGCGACCACGTCAGTGATCAGCCCGCGCTCACCGTCCCACTCCTCGTCATCCTCGACATCGGAGAGAGCCGGCACGAAGCGAAAGTTCTCCAGACGCTGCTCGAGCTCAGCGATCTCCTCCAGGTGAAACAGGTCCTTGCGCCCGCGGGCTCCGTAGTAGTAGACCGCCGGGCGATCGACGCCCCGATCGGCCATCGATCGCAGCAGCGCCAGGATCGGGGCCATGCCGGCGCCGCCGCCGACGAACAGCAGCGGCCGTTCGGACTTCTCACGTAGCGTGAACACGCCGTAGGGGCCGGTCACCTCGAGCTCGTGTCCCTCTTGCAGCGAGCCGCTCGAGAGCAGACTGGAGAACTTGCCGTCGGGATAGACCTTGATCATGAACTCGAGTTCGCCCGGTCGGTGAGACGGGATATTGGCCATCGAGAACGACCGCACCTCCTCGCTGTCGGGGATGCGGAGGTCGCAGTACTGCCCCGGCTTGAAATCGAGCGCGTCCCCGCTGAGGACCAGTCGGTGAATGTCGTGGGTCAGCGCCTCGAGCGTTTCGATGCGCATCTGCTGGGTCTGCAGCTTGATGCCGCTGCGCAGCACCTCCTCGTCGTAGTTGATCAGCTCGACCTCCAGATCGGACTGGGCATGGGCGCGGCACAGCAGCGTCCACCCCTCCTCCTTCTCAAAGTCGTTGAGCGCGAAGGTCGAGTACTTGTCGAGGTCGACCTCGCCGTCGAGCAGGAATGACTTGCAGGCTGCGCATTGGCCTTCCTTACAGCCGTGCATCAGCATCAAGCCCTGCCGGAATGCGCCGCGCAGAACCGTCTCGTCCTCGTCGACCTCGAACTCGATGCCGACCGGCTCAAGTCGTACTTGGTAGGTCTGTCCCATGTCTGCCTTTGCGCGAGCCGAAAAGAGGCGACCGGCCCGGCGGGCCGATGGCCTCTCTCGTGGCTAGCGCTAGGCGGCAGCCCCCGAGGGCTTACGGCCCGCTGGACCTCCTGCCTTGTACTCCTTGATGTGCGCCTCCCGCTCCTCGGGCGACATCGCGTTGAGCAGGATGTTGGGGCTGTTGACCGTGTACCCCTTCATCTCCTTCAGCGTCCACATCTTCTTCGGATCGAGATCCAGATGCGGCTGCGGGATCAGCGTCTCGCCGTCGTCACGGACGTAGCCGAGATCCTGAATGCACTCGGCGAGATCGTACCCGTGGTACATGGTCTCCCACTCGCGCTTGCCGGTGAGCTTGCCCATCGACGGCGTCTGGCGACCCTTGTACTCCGGCCGGAAGGCGACGGCGTCGGTCCAATGGCAGGTCTCCGAGCAGTACGTGCGGACCTGGCCGTCGACCTCATCGACCACCATGTCCTCACGGATCAGGCAGGGAACCATGCAGCTCCAGCAGCGGTGGGGATAGACGTAGTCGGTGTCCGCATCGAAGGGGATCGGCGCGTGGCCGTTCTTCTTGGACAGGTCGGCGTAGCGCTCCCACCACTTTCCGTACTTGTCATACCAGCCCGGATACTTGAACTCGAACCACTCGAAGTCCTTGTCGTCCATGCCGTCGATCCGCCAGTAGTTAAACGGCCAGCCGGTGGCGAAGAACTGCGCGACCTCGTGGATATAGCCCTTGTTCCAGATCCGGTTCCAGGACTCCTCGACGAGGTCGTGCGGGATCTTCAGGCCGTACTTCTCCAGCGGCATCAGGTAGCTGCGGTAGTAATCGTCATAAACCCAACGACGCCACGCCTCGGCGTAGCTCTCGCGGTCCTTGCGACGGTCCTTGGTGCCGTACTCGATGAACGTGCCGATCGCGGCGTCCACGACCGCGTGGTTGTTCCACCACGCATAGCGGAGATCGCGCTCGAGCAGCTCCCGGTTGCGCTCGTCGGCGAGCGCCATCAAGATGATCGAGTAGCCGTTTGAGATATGGCGTGACTCGTCGGACTGGACCGAGTGGAACACGGTCGGCAGCAGGTAGTCGCCGTTGGCCGCCGCCTCGCCGGGCATCGCCACGAACAGGACGTTGGTGAACGCGGTCTCGGCGACGATCGTCAGATAGATGTTGGCCGCGGTGATCGCGTCACCGGTGATGAAGCCCTCGCCGAACTGACGGCCGATCGTGCCGGCGTAGCAGTTCTGGAAGGCCTTCTCAGTGATGTCGAATCCCGCCGGGTCGATGTAGTGGTTCATGTAGAGCCGCTTGAGGTTCATCTGGATCGTCGAGTGGCGGACCTCGTCGATCATCTGGATCGCCAGCCCGTTGTGAACCTCGGGATTCGGCACGCAGCCGATCGTCAGCGGCATCGCACGAGCAGCCGAGATCTCCGGGAACGGGATGATGCTCAGGAACAGCTTCTGCCATTCCATCCAGCGCTCCTGCACCTGGCGGAACATGTTGCCGCGCATCGCGCCGTCCATCGCCCCGAAGACGCGGTTGTCCTTCTCCTCCTCCATCGGGAAGTAGGACCGCAGGACCTGCTTGAGCGGGTCCTTCTTGGGTGCCTTCTCAAACGTGTAGTCGGTGGCGTACTTCTCCACCGGCGTCACATAGGTGGGCTCCCAGGACAACTCCTGGATCTTGTTATGGGCCTTGGTGATGCTTGCTCTACTCACCCTCTACTCCTCTGTTGAGATCCCTGTCAGGGGCTTTCTCGGCGCGCTCTGACTCGGCGCGCGCGCTGCCCATCTCCTGCCGATGCCTCGACGGACCCGCCGTCACACCGCCTCGCGACTGAGACTAAGTTCTGGCTCGCGACCAGGCAAGAAGCTCGCGTTTTCTGCAACTGCTTGCAATTCGCGGGGCTTTTCCCGTCGCTTGCGCGCGCCGCTGCGCACGGCGCTCTCGTTCTGGCGCGAAGCTGCCGAAGCCGCGGCGCGGGCAACATCCAGCAACGTCGCCGCCAGCGCCTCTCGCTCACTGTCGAAGATGTGCGAGGTCGTCGACAGGCCCAACGCGGCAACGAAGCGCTGCTGCTGATCGAAGATCGGCGCCGCGACGCAGCAGAAGTTCTCCTCGAACTCCTCTCGGTCGACGGCGAAGCCAAGCTCTCCAACCCGCCCCAGATCCGCCTTCAGAGCCTGCGGCGAGATGATCGTGTGAGGGGTGAAGGCCTTCAAGCCCCTCTGTATGTAGCGCCCAAGGGCCTGCGAAGACAGCAGCGACAGGACCACTTTGCCCATCGCCAGCGCGTGCGCGCTGTCCCGGATCTCGCTGCCCAGCCCGGGCATTCGCGGTACGCCCTGGCGGCCATGGAAGGCAACGATCTCGATTCGACCCTTGCGCACCACGCCCAGATACGAGCGCTTGCGCGTGCGCAGGAACAACTCGTCGACGGTCCCGGCGAGACCGTCGTGAATTGGAGTGCTCTGCTCGGTGGAGCCGGTCAGCTCCTCCAGGCCTCGAGCGGGGCGATACACGCCCTTGCTCTCGTGGACGGCGAAGCCCTCTTCGCACAGGCTGGTGAGCAGGTAGTAGGCGGTCGAGGTGCTCTTGCCCAGCGACCGCGCGACCTCGTCCGCGCGCACCCCTTCGGGTCGTTCGACGAGCAGCGCCAGCACTCGCAGCACCGCCCTGGCGGTGCTCAGACTGCGGCTCGAGGCAGCGACACGAGCACGGGCTAGCGCCCGTACCGATTCGCTCTTCATTGACAACCTCTCCGTCTCGGTGAGGCCCGGGATGATTGCCGGACCTACGTCCTTCACACTAGACGACGACCCCTCTGGCGGGTGTTACACGAGCGTTACATACCCGGGGTCATATGCTCGGTGGCCCGTCGCCGGCGATGCCGGTGCGCAGCTGCCCGACCCGGGAGGCCGCCAAGCTGCGTCTCGGATCTTGGAAGGGGAGGTTGGCCAGCAGCCGCTGCCAGGCGGCCAGATCGTGTTCGCCACCGCTGGTCGACAGCCACGCCCACAGCGCCTCCTGATCGCCGAAGCTCATCACCGATTGGCGCATCCAGCGCTCGAGCGCCTGACGCTGATGAACCACCCCGGGAGCCTCGGAACGAGGCAGCAGCGGCCCCAGGTAGCGCACCGCCGCCTGCCGGACGTCGCCGCGGTGCAGCAGACCGCATACCTCGGCGACATCGCTTGAGACGCCCGGGCGCAGCCGGTAGCGGTCGGTCTCGATCCATTCGCCCAGCAGCTTGCGCAGGCGCGAGATCTCGACCCGGACGCCGCCAGAGCGGCCCGGGTCCCCATACAGACCGCGGCTCAACTCCTCGCTGCTGAGCCCATCCGGGCGGGCACACAACAGCGTCAGGATCTCGCTGTGGCGCAGGCGCATCCCCAGGCGCCACCCGTTCAGCTCGACCTCGGCGCAATCCCGGCCGAGCAGGCCCAGGGTCAGCGTCGCGGGTCCGGGGCCCCGCAAGGTCTGGCGACGCGCGGCGCGGACGACGAACGCCTCCTCGCAGCCAACCGGCTCCGCGACCAGCGGGATCCCCCCGGTCGCCGGCAACGGCCCACCGCCAGGCGGCAGCCTCAGGTGCGTCACCGGCAGCCACCCCAGCGGTCGGCTGGCGATCACGCGGCCACCCTGCGTCACCAGCGCTCGCGGCTCCGAGCCAGCGGTGAGATGGTCGCCGAAGCGCATCAGCAGCCGGCCGTCGCGGTCGAGCATCCGGACGCGCAGCTGGGCCTCGACTGCCTGGGCAGTCGCGGTCGCAACGGCCATGCTGTGGGGGTGAACGGTGGACATCTCGCCGGTCAGGTCGATCACGCCAATCACCTGGCCGCTGTCGGGGTCGTGTACCGGCGCGGCGGCGCAGGTCCAGGACTGCACCTGCTCGTTGAAGTGCTCGGAGGCGAACACCTGAACGGCGTGCTGGGCTGCGATCGCCGTTCCGATCGCGTTGGTGCCCGCGCCGGCCTCGCTCCACAGCGCACCCTCGGCGAAGTTCATCGAGTCGGCCGCGTGCATCCGCACGCCGGCGTTGCCCTCCACCCAGAGCAGGACGCCGTTGGCGTCGCTGACCACGATCAGGTGACGCGATTCGTCGGCCGTCGCGGCCAGGCAGGCGCGGATCAACGGCGCCATCTCAGCCAGCGGATGGACCTCCCAGCGAGCCGAGGTCTCGTCGAGGTCCGCCACCACCGGCGCGATGCGCGACCCGGACGGATCAACACCGGCTGCGACAGAGCGCCGCCACGAGTCAGCAATCGGCGCCCGCACCGCACGCGAGTCACCATCTCCCACGAACCGCTCCCAAGCACGACGGACCTCCCGCGCCCGCTGGGATGGAGCAGTGGCCACGTCGATGGCCAACCACGGATTGGACATGGCCTCAGGAGTTTAGGGCATCACGTCCCTTGCATCGGAGCGAAAACCACGTACCGGGTGGGCGCGGGGGCCTCACGAAGGCGTGCTCTCGATATTCACCGCGCGGTCACGCGATGGCCACAGGGGTGCGCCCCTACCGGACATATCTTCCACTCGCGGGCCGGATCGCGGGTAACTCGACTATGAGAGGTTTGAGATGTCAACTGAGGTGAAACACGGGTTGACGCGCCGACAGGTGATCGGCGCCGGAGCAGGAGCCGGCGCCGCGATGCTCGCGGGCGGCTCGCTGGCCAAGGCGCTGGCCGCCGGTGATGCGCTCACCGACCGCCGCTTGCGTGAGCAGGTCGAGCACGTGGTTGTGCTCTGCCAGGAGAACCGCTCCTTCGACGAGTACTTCGGCACCCTGAGCGGAGTGAGAGGATTCCAGGATCCGAAGGCGACCACGCTCCCCAGCGGCAAGTCCGTCTTCTACCAGCCCGCCCCTAATGCGGTCGGCTACGAGCTCCCGTTCCACCTCGACACCACGACGACCAGCGCCGCGTGCGTGACCGGTCTATCGCACGCGTGGACTGCCCAACATGCCGCCTGGGACGGCGGCAAGATGGACAATTGGGTGCCCGCGCATCTGGCCGCTGACGGCAGTCCCAACGGGCTGCTGACGATGGGATACTACGAGCGCAACGACATTCCCTGGCACTACGCACTGGCCGACGCATTCACGATCTGCGACGACTACCACTGCTCGGTGATGGGCCCCACGAACCCCAACCGGCTGTACCTGTGGACGGGCATGATCGATCCGACGGGGCGCTACGGCGGCCCGGTCGTGGACAACTCCGAGACACCGCCGTACACCTGGACCACGTACCCGGAGCGCCTCCAGGCGGCCGGAATCGCGTGGCAGGTGTACCAGGAGGTGGACAACTACGACGACAACCCCCCGGCCTGGGACCTGCTCTCCGCGCTGAGCGACAACCCAGACGTGTGGCGCAAGACGGTCGTGTTCATCATGTATGACGAGAACGACGGCTACTTCGATCACGTCCTGCCGCAGACCACCCCTCCCGGCACGCCGGGCGAGTACGTCAATCCGGTGCCGCCCGCAGCGGGGGGCGTGGCTGGCCCGATCGGACCCGGCTTCCGGGTCCCGATGATCGTCGTCTCGCCGTGGAGCACCGGCGGGTTTGCCTGCGGCGAAACGTTCGACCACAGCTCGACAATCCGCTTCATGGAACGGCTGTTCGGCGTCCGGGAACCGAACATAAGCGATTGGCGCCGGAAGACGAGTGGTGATTTGACGTCGGCATTTGACTTCTCGTCCCCGCCCGCGGATTTTCGGCGCTTGTGCTGTTTCCGGGGGTGAGGTGAGGGCCTAAGCGCGGGTAGCGCGG
>CALAQT010000316.1 GCA_937888775.1 uncultured Actinomycetes bacterium
AACCCGCAACCAAAAGGTTGCAGCTAGACGAATTCCTTGACATAGGAGCTTCTAAGCTGTAGGCGACTTGCACCGCCGCGCCCTGTCTCTGCACGACCGCCGGCGGTGGCAGCAACGAACCGCGGCGATCCCGCCACCATCGATTCCAGGTCGACGCAGCACCGTCCGAAAGGCGCAGCGCGCGCGAGTCGATGCGCAGGACTGACGATGACAGTGACGACGCTGCTGGTCAGCATTGGGAGCAGTCCGGCGCCGCAAGCAGCTGCGACGACCAACCGCTGGGGGCCGGCGCGCGCCGGCCCAGCACCGCATGGTACGCGGTTGCGACGGCGGACGAGCACGCCCGCTCGTGGCCGTCCGCTTACCACGAACGGCTACCCGGATGGACGCATCGATGGAGGTTGGGCCTGAAACGCCTAGCCCCGTCGCGGGACGGCTTCTTCACGGGTTCATGCGGACGAGCCCACTGACTCAGGCTGAGAGCCCGCCGAACCGCGCCGACCGAAAAGCAGGGGTCGTTGGTCGAACTGCGTGCGTCCCGGATCTCGCCACGAGCACGTCTCGGCTCGCACGTACCGCCGCGTCCGCTCCGCGTTCGAATCCCATCGTGCGCGTTGGCGACCACCCCTGCGGCGCGAACGATCCTCACGTCGCCGAGGCGATCACGGCATGCGACGGGCGGGAACCATGAAAGCGATCGTCGTGCGTGCAACGTCGGGTGTTGGCAGTCGCAGCTGCCGCCTCGCGTGCGCCGTTCGTGGCTCCCGCTAGCCCACAGCGGAAGGCAGGGTTTAAGGCGCACGAACGCCGACTATAAGTCCTCCCCACCGCGAGTGGGGGAAGCCCTAAGCGCCCACACCGAAGGCGAGAAGCGCTAAGAGCCTGGCGTCTTCTTGAGCACCTGCCCGGCCGGCGAGATCACGTACCAATACCCGCCGTTGAGGTCCACGGTCCAACCGTTTGCGGTTCCGGGGCCCCCGTCGCCGGTGTACGTGTACAGCGGCCAGCCGGCGTAGGTGACGACCCTGCCGCCGCTCGGATTGGGGTCCGACCCGAGCAGCGAGGCCTTGACCGCGCCCGCCGCTACGGCTTTGCTGCCGGACAGCGTCACCGGTGGCCAGACTCCGGCACAGTTCCCGGTGCACGTCACAGCCTTCGCATTGTCGGGCGCAAAGACATAGAGCGTCTTGCCCTGAGCGTCGACGAGCACCGGTCCGAGACCGGAGATGGTGGCGCTCGAGATCTTGGTTCCCGCGCTGGTGGGCGCGGTCGCCGGGGTGCTCGTGGGGGCCTTGGAAGTGCTTGTGGTCGACTTCTTGCTACTCGAGCCGCAGGCTGTCGCAAGGAACGCAAGGACGGCTACCACAAGCAGCAGGAATGACTTCCTCACGGCGACCTCGGTTTTAGATTGCTCCGCGCGACCTTACCTCCGTGACATTCGACGGAGGGAAAACTTGGAGGGTCGACGGGCCGCTATTTCACGCTCCGGCCGCTAAGGCGCCGTGGCTGTCGGCGCCGTTGGCGCACCGAACGCGCGAACCGCGTTGCCTGGGAGTGATCGAGGAGAAGCAGCAGTTCTGGCCCCGGAACCGAAGTGCCGAACTGTCGCCAAGGCGATCATGCGCCGAGCCAGACTCGAACCTCGAAAGCGCTCGTCCCGGCACAGAGAGGCATCTTCGACCGCCACACTTGCCGAGTGACGACCGACGAGCGCATGCCGCCTCTGTCCTAGGAAATCCTTCATTCGATGATGGCCAGCACGACCGGACGGTCCGGCGCGTGGCGACGGACCGCTAGTGAACGCTCCAGACTGGCGGACGCAATCGGCGGCGTAAAGCGCGAGCAGCCTGCTGGTCGTTGCGAAACATCGTCGGGGCGTCGGCTGCCGAGAGATTCATTCCTCTGCGGAACGCTCCGGGAAGGCGCTCTCGTCGAACGTGCCGCCGGCAAAGACCTTGGCCAGCACCATGACCATAGTTCAAAACTGCTCGTGGGTCAGATTTGTTTGCATCGCCCTATTCGGCTGGATGCTCGGCGAGTCAGTTTCGTGCCGTACGGGATGTGAGCGCGTCTCGAAGCGCGCCGACGGTCCGCACGGTCAATGTGTCGTCCTCGTGGTCGAACAGCTCCAGGACGCCGAGGGCGAACTGGTCGGCGATGGCGGCCGCTGATTTCACCCGGCAGGACGTGCCTTGCTCCGCGCTGGTGATGGTTCCCCAGGACACGCCGGCGGCGGCAGCGAAGTCCCCGGGGGACTGCCCGGCGACGTTCAGCCGCAGCACGTACAACGCGTTCGCATGGTCGGGCACACCCGAGGAGCTGTACAGCGTCTCCATCACCCGGTTTCCGGTCGGGAGCTCCAGGCAGTCCGCGAGGTCGCGGGCGAGCGCCCCGAGCCGGCTGGCCCAGGACCGGAGCTGCTCGGCGTCAATGGCGCTGGCCGGGTCGCAGAACACGTGGCCGTCGTCAAGCAGCCGGCTCATCGCGTTCGCGACACCGGGACGGCCGGCACGGTTCGGCTGCTCGCCGCTGCGTGTGAGGGGGTGGGGGACGTCGTCATGGGTTCACGGTCTCCTGGCTGGGGATGGCGATGGACCGTATCGGCTGCGAAAGCGCTCGCTCTCAGCAACGCCGCATTTCTCACAACTTCATCCAGCC
This sequence comes from uncultured Actinomycetes bacterium, assembly GCA_937888775.1. The sequence continues at coordinate 2,659 of CALAQT010000316.1, forward strand.
CGGCGGACACCCTCGCTCCGACCGCGCCGGGAGCTTTCCTTTATGGGTGTCCCCGCTCGTTCCCATCCTGGCTGCGTTCGGCACCGGCGTCGGCGGAAACTTTCTGACGCGGGCGCTTGAGAAGCTCGGAGCTGCCGCCGTCAACGGGGATTGGGAGAAGGAGGACGAGCTCGGGCGGCTCTTCCTGCTGATGGAGTTCGCGTTCTCCGAGGAGCTGCCTGACCTCGATCACGACACGCTGAAGCGTCGATGGGCGACGGACTCGGCCTTCCTCGACGTCTATCACGACCTCGCCGGTGGCGCCGACGCGACCGACTCGCACCCCGTTCTCCTCGCTGCCATCGAACCGTTGGTCACCGCCACGGACCAGCTGACGGCACATCAGGTCGCCGAGCGCATCGCGCAGCAGCTCCCGGAAATGCTGCTGTGGGCGATGCAGCCGGCAGACCGGGTGCTACTCGCCGTGCAGCGCGCCCGGAACGAGATTCAGGGCGTGGCCGAGGACGTACAAGCCGTCGGCGCTGACGTGCGTGCGGTGGGGGACGGCGTGCAGGCCGTCGCTACCGACGTGCAGTCCCTCGCCGCGCAGTTGGACCGCATCGAGGTACTGCTGACATCCCGGCAAAGCTCTCAAGCGCCGAGCAGCGTCGGGGCGGGCGCCGCGGGGAGTGTTTTCGAGGTCCCGGCACTAGCCGGACTCGCGCGGCCAGTGGCCGCCGCTGACCCATGGCCATTGAAGGACACGACGAGACGCATCCTCGCTGACAGCCGGAGGGTCGTCCCGTTCGTGGGCAGCGGACTCACGGTGAAGGCGCGGATGCCGGTTGGTGCCGGTCTCGCTGAGATTCTGCGCACCGAACATCCGCTGGCCGCGGGGGTCATGTTCTCCGAGCCCGACAACCTCATCAGCGTCTCCAACCAGCTGGCTGCGCAGCATGCGGATGGCCGCCGGCTGGTCGCGGAGTTCATCATCGAGCGACTCGACATCGACGCGCATGGCTACACGCCGACGCCAGCGATACGGAATCTGGTGCAGGTCCCGTCGAACTGGTACGTGACCACGACGTACGACCTGCTGCCCGAGCGCGCTGCCGCCGATGCGGGAATCGAGTACGAGAGCTTCACCTGGCGGAACCTGCCACCCCAGGAGCACATCGACCGGGACGTCCCGCACAAGCTCTGCATAGTTCACCTCCACGGAAGCGTCGAGGACCCCGACAGCCTCATCCTCGACGGTCAGAGCTACCGGGACATCTCCAACCAGGGCGAGGTCAGACAGTTCCTGGAGGCGCTGTTCCACGAGTACCGCGTGTGCTTCATGGGCACGGCGTTGGACGAGCAGTACCTCCAGGCGTACCTCCTCTCGTGGCGCGGCAGCACCGTCCGCCACGTCCTCGTTGACGACGAGAGGGGCATCCAGAACGCCACGCAGAGCCGCGGAGCAATCCTGACCGGCATGCACGGCGTGGCGACCGAGGCATTCCCCGCCGGCCAATGGGACCTGCTCGACGCCTTCACCCGCAATCTCGTGACGCGGCCCGCGTCCAGCGCCGTCCCGCTGCAGCTCGCTGAGCTGCGGGCGGCCGACGTCGAGCAGCCGGCGATGTCCGCCGTGTCCGTCGAGGCCCTCCCGCCTGTGCGCTACCTCCGTTCCGATTGGGGTCCGGCCTGGACCCGCCGCGCGCTGGACGACCTCGCGCGTAACAGTGAAGAGGAGGCCTTCCAGCTGCAGAGCGTGCTGCGCGGCAGCGATGACCCGGCGGTGGTGCGCAACCTCATCGAGCAGCGGGAAGAGTAGATGGCCAACGGGTCGGGATGGCTGTGGGTCGCCGTCGCGCGATTCGCCGAGCAACAAGGCGACTGGACACCCGCCCGGGCAGCATGGGAGCAGGCGGCCGGTCGGGACGGAGCCGACAGGGTCGCCAGCCTCGTCGCCGCGTCGGTGGCAGCCAACCTGGCAGAAGACGAGCCGGCCAGCGAGCGGCTGCTGGCATCAGCCCGCGAGCTGAACCCCAACCACCCCCGCGTGCTATTGCAGGACGTCGATGTCGAGGCGGACATCGATACGGTGCTCGGGCAGCTGAAGCCTCTCTTTGACGAGACCGGGGATGTGGCGGCCATCGCGCACGCGCAAGCCGCGCTGTCGCTTCTGATGCGGGGCGAGCTTGGTGACGCCGAGACGCATCTTGCCGCTGGGCGCGCCTTCAACCACGAGCTGATGCCGCTGCGCATCGTGGCGCAGAACCTCATTGTTCAGCGCGGCCGCTTGGCGCTGTCCGCCGGCGAGCATGTTGACGCTCGCGCCCTGGCGGCCGCCAAAGACGAATGCCTCGGTCTGCGTGAGGAGCTCATCGCGATGCGCCGCTGGGGCGAGAGCGTCCGCGTGCTGATGCTCGCGGCTGACGCAACAGCCCTGCAGTGGGAACTGCAGGAGGCCGGGCGCCTGCTGCTTTCGGCAACGGATGAGGAGAGGGACGCCAAGGGTGGACGCATCGTGCTCGCGGACGCCGCCCTCCGGGCTCAGCAGTCCGCGGCCGCGCTCGAACTCCTCGAAGGCGTGCCGCGCCGCGACGTCGAAGTACTACGCGCGACCGCCGAGTTCCATCTTGGTGATGAAGCGGCCAAGCGGCGAGCCATGGAGGCGCTCGACCGGGTCATCAGCTCGAACAGCGATGACGCGCTGCGCGCCGCGATGGTCAGAGCCACCCGCTCCGCAGAACTTCCAAACGCCGGCTGGTCAGACGACGCCGAGCGCGTCCTGACCGAGGGCGGTATGGCCGAGGCAGCGCTCGCGAGCAAGACGATGTGGCTGCACGCCCGCAGCGACGGAGCCGGTGCACGGCAGCTGCTTCAGCCGCATCGGCAGAACGTCCGCATCGTCGAGTTGCTCATGGGCCTTGCCGTGCTCGACAACGACAAGGAAGAGGCCGCACGGGTCGCGGTTGACCTGCTCGCGCTCGGCCCGGACAACCTGGCGCGGTTGCGGTGCGCCCGCGCCCTGTACGACGTGGGCGACGTGACGCGCGCCAAGGCCGAAGCCGTCGTCGTCGCCGATGACCCGACAGCCGCGCCCTACGAGCAGGGCGGCGCGCTGTATCTCCTTGCCGGCATCGCCGCCGACGACGAGCGCGACTTCACGGCGGCGATGACGTTCTTCGAGCGCTGGGCCGAGGTCGAGCCTGACAACGAGCGGCACGTGTGGGGCCGCGTGCTGGCGCTCACCCGCCTTGCTCGGCACGCGGACGCGCTCAAGCTCCTCGAGAACACCCACGTCTACCCGGTCACCCTTGACGACGCGCGCCTTGCCGCATCCGTGTACGCGCGCATGGAAGACCCTGTCGCTCCGTCGGCTGCGGGACGTCATCGACCGCGCCCCCGACAAGGACGAGGAGCTGCAACATCAACTCCAGCTCTTCGCCCTCATGCGGCTCGGAACTGCCGAGCTGCCGGAGGACCTCGCGAACGCGGTCCGCCCGGTCGACCCGAGCGCACTGGGGCTGCGGACCGCCTCCCTTGACGCACTCCGGGAGCACAGTGTCCGTCGGCAAGCGACGCAGGAGGAGATGCTCCGAGGCATCGCCGAGGGCGACACGCCGACCCTGAGCCTCGCAGCAGTCAATAGGTCGGACATCGGAGCGGTCTGGATGCGGCTGGCCCGCCGGCCGTGCGGCTTCGGGTACAGCCCGATCGACGCCGTCGACGTCCGCGACGCGCACCAGGGGTTGACCCGAGGATTCATCGTGGAACCTACGGCGCTGTTCACCGTCGGAGACCTGGGCGGCGAGGCCGGAGATCAGGCCAGCGAGGCAATCGCCGCCCACGGCCGGGTCACGCAGGCCGGGTTGGACGACCTCGACGCCGGCGTGACCTCGCTTCTGCCCGAAGTGCCGACGATGACCCGGCTGGAACTGACGTTTGACCCGGCGACCGGCCAGCCCATCCCCATCAACTGGCCGCCGGAGCTCGTGGAGGTTGACCACCGTCGGGCGCGGCGCATGCTTGAGCTCGGGCAGCAGCTCCCGGTCGAACCCGACCCGGGGCCAAACGACGAATCCCAGCTGCGCGAAGCGTTCGATGCGACCGCTCCGACCGCGTTGCGCGTCCTTATTTCCACAGCCGTCGCCGCCCAACGGACCGGCCTCCCGGTCTACTCCGAAGACAGGAACGTCCGGCTGTTGTTCAGGGATATCGGCACACCCGTCTTCGGAACTCCCGCGCTCCTCGAAGCCCTCCGCGACACCGGCGAGTTGACAGATGAGGCGATGTGGCGAGCACGGACGCGACTCCGGGCGAGCGGCTACGCCGGCGTGACGCCCGACGACGCCGAGATCAGGGCAGCCGTCGATGCTGCTGGCGGCGACTGCAGCGAAGCTCTGCGTCTGGCGTTCTACGACCCGGGGCCCTGGAAGGGCGAGTACGGCGGGCAGGTGCGCCGCATCGTCGGGGTCCTGCAGCACGCGTTCACCACGTATCCCGAGCACTTCGAGAAATGGATGATCCGACTTCTCGCAGCGATGCTGGACGGAGCCCCGCTCAATCGGGTTCCACCCGGCCCGCCGCCGAAGTTGCGCGAGAGCCTCGAATGGCACGCGGAATGGCTGCTGGTCGGGGCCTGGGCAGCCGTACGAAACGACGACCCGGATAGACGCGAGTTCTTGCAACGGGTTCGAGACGCGCTTGACCGCGCTGCCCGAGACCTGGGCGCGTCCATCGATCCGCTGAGGTGCGGCTGACCGCTACGGGAGACTGCGTGTGCAAATCGGGGCCGCCACCGAGCCGGGTATCCCGCTGGGCCTCCTCGCAGCACTGCCGTTGGCCGACGTGATGCGGCTGTTTGGCGTCGACCCTCGTCGACAGGCGCACCATCGGGCACCAACCATGCCTCCGTCCGGAGTATCCGCCGAGCTCAAAAGTCGTATCGCTCGCATCAACGAGCGAAGCACCAGGAATCCTAGGCAACGGCCGAGCGGGCGCTGATTAGAGAGGGCGTCGTCGACACCCTGCCTAGCGGCGATCACCGTCGCTGACGCCTGGTAGCGGTTACCTGCCGCACCGCGCCGCGCCGCGCCGCGCCGACACCACCCAACCCGCTCGGCCCGCGGCGGCGCTCCTCCGGCCATCGCGGACGATTCCTTTCGTCTCGCAGTCGGGGCGGCACGTGCGATCGCTTCGGCGACCAGGCGCTCGTCCGATGCGGCGCGGCACCCATGTGCGGGTACTTGTGCTTTCACCGGGCGACGGCCGGCATCCGGACGCGTCCTATCAACGGATCGCGCTCCTCCGAAACCCGCACGTCGTCGGAGCGGCGAGGACTCCGTCTCGGGCGCTCGCTTCTCGCGCAAAGCACGCGCCGGCGACCGGCGGCGTGGACGCATGGATCCGTGGCAAAGCGATCACGCGCCCTCGTCGCGCCGCACGAATGCTCGCCGTCGGAAGCAATCGTCCCGCAGTTGCCGCCGAGGCTGCTGAGTTGTAGGGTCGGCGGGAGGCTTCCGGGGACCGCGCGGACTAGCCGACTGGTCCGGGGTTGCCTGCCGCCGCCGCGTCGAACCGTGCGTGCGGTTCTCCCGCACACGGCTCTCCGACATCGTTCACCGGCTGGCATACGCAAGCGTTGGTTTCACCGTTCCGGTCAG
>CALAQT010000317.1 GCA_937888775.1 uncultured Actinomycetes bacterium
CACACGCCGCGTTTGGATCTCGATGAAGAACAGGACGTAGATCCGCCGCAGCGACGCCGTCTCGACGGTGAAGAAGTCGCACGCGATCATGCTATGAGCTTGCTGGCGGATGAACCCTCGCCAGGAGGGGCCGCTTCGCCGCGGCGCGGGTCCAAGACTGTGAGCCTTGAGGATGTTGCGCACCGAGGTCTCCGAGACCGAAACCCCGAGCTTTGCCAGCTCGCCGACGATCCGCCGATGGCCCCAGCGCGGGTTCTCGCGTGCAAGGCGCACTACCAGCGCTACGAGATTCCCATCGAGCGCTGGCCGTCCCGGACGCCCGGAATCGAAGGTCCAGCGGCGCCTGACCATCCGCCTATGCCAGCGCAACAGCGTCGCTGGCCGAACGCCGAACGCTGTCGACCAGCGAGCGCGAGGCAGCGCCCGAGAACACGCGGCAAGCAGCGCCCGATCGTGCTCCTGGTAGCGGACCCGCCGGCCCTGGCGTCGCAGCACCCTGAGCTCATGGCGCAGCACGAGGATCTCAAGCTCCTTCGCGTCACGCGAGCGACAGAGCAGAACGAGCAGCTCGACGATCCGGCCAAGCGCCAAGTACAGAAACGAGAGCACGCGTCACCTCCGGTCGGCGAACAACGGTCCATCAAGCTACTGAGCAGCAGTGGCCGCCGCCGCCTCCACGTGCCCATCATTCATAAGGCGGCTACGTGCAGGCCGGATTTATGCGCCCTACGGGGAGGGTGCTACCTGCACCCTCCCGCAAACGGGCGATACGGACGCTAAAGCTGCTTCGCAAAACCGGAGCAAGTGCGTGCCGAAGTCAGCGTCCTTCTACCCAGATCGGCCCGTGGTCTTATACGGATGGACCGCCGACTGCTGTGTCATACGTTCGAGACCCATAAAAGGAAAGGGCGCGCCATGCCCCGGTTCAGTAGGTCCCACAGGCTCTCGGTCCAGCCAGTCGCTTTGTGTCTGGCGGTAGTGCTCGTGGTGCCGACGACGGCTTTTGCGGCTAACACCACGACCGGCTACAACCAGACGCCGCCGACACCGACCACGACCGGCTACAACCAGACGCCGCCGACACCGACCACTGGGGCGTCGCCGACCACTGGGGCGTCGCCGAGCGCCGGGACGTCGCCGTCGAAAGAAACAAGCAAGCCGACGACCCCGGCAAAAAGCGCGACAGCAAGCACGCTGCCTTTCACGGGACTCGACCTTCGGTGGACGGTCGGGATTGGCCTGCTCCTGATGGGCATGGGCTTCTCAATCGTCACGGTGCAGCGTCGCCAACGCCGGTAGCACTGGTCGCTGAACGACTCAGACGCTCGAAGAGAAAGGAGCCAAGCAGCCGCCGGAGTCACTTGGGCTCCATGCGCCGCTACCTCGGCTCGCGGGGCCAGCGGAGGCTACACCCGTGGAGGTGCAGGTAGGACTGGACCTGCTCGACACGGATGGTCGGCGACAAGCGCCCGTTCGGTTGCACCCGCAACAACCGGCCGTCCGGTCGGCGCACGATGGCCGCGCCGTAGCGGGTGCTCAGCACCTTGTGACCCTGGGGGAGCTTCTCCATGCAGCGGACCTGCCGCTGTGTCAGCAGGTGGGTGCCGGACATGTCAACCTCCTTCATCGCCTCCCTCCGATGCAGGACCCGCGAATGGCAGGAAGGAACGGATCGAATCTGCTACGAGAACCTCGCGTGTCCCGTCGTAGCTGCCCCTTCGGCGTAGCGCAAACTCACGTCTCTCGTCGGGGGGAACCTCGCACTTTGCGGGGGAAATCTCGCGCGAGTCCGCCGGGGACCACGCGCTTTTCGCCAAAGGGCCACCGGTGTCAGCACCCGGTCTAGTCGGCTTCATACTACGGGGGTCTAGTAAATAGGGGTCAGGCGGCGGCGTAGGTGACGTGTTGCTCTTGGAGGTAGCGGGCGACGAGTCGTGGTGTTTGTTGGCGTGAGCGGAGGTATGTGCGTGTCTCTGAGAGGAGGTGCGCGAGGTCTCGTGGGCGGCGTCGGCCGAGGGCGTTCGCCTTGACGTCGTTGTTGAGCATCTCGGCGGGGTTGATCTCGGGGCTGTAGCCGGGCAGGGAGTGCATCTCGATCAGATCAGGGTGGGCGGCGACCCAGTCGCGCACAATGCGAGCGCGATGGGCAGGGTGCCCGTCGATGATGAGCACGATCTTCTTGCCGTCGGCTTGACGCAGGAGGCGTTTGATGAAGTCCAGGAACACTGGTCCTGTGAAGCGCTCGGAAAAGACCCGGAAGCGCAGCGTGCCGGTGTTGCCCACGGCGGCGATCATGTTCGTCCGAAAACGCTGACCGGTGCCCTTGACGACGGGGGTGCGGCCCACCGGCGCCCAGCTGGCGCCTGACTGGTGGTCAGAGCGCAGTCCCATCTCATCGGCCCACAGGATCTCTGCGCCCTGCTGGTGGGCGCGACGCTCAATCTCCGGATAGCGCTCCTCGACCCACGGCTGGCGCTTGAGAGCGGCCGTCCGGTCGCGCATGTTGCCGATGACCTCGGGATCGCGCCTGAGACGTTGCGCAAAGCGGTCAGACAGGCCGAGGCCGATAGCGGCAACCGGGGCGACCTGCTGACGAGCCAGGAGCGCGAGGAGATCAAACGGCTGCGTCGTGAGGTCTTCGAGTTGCGCCGAGCGAACGAGATCCTTAGGTTCGCCTCGGTGTTTTTCGCCAAGGAGCTCGACCCAGACCGAACGAAGTGAGCGCCTACGTGCAGGAGCACCGGGAGCGCTTCGGGGTCGAGCCCATCTGCAAGACCCTGGGCGTGTCGGCGTCCGCCTACTACCAGCGAAGGACCGGGCAGCGTTCGGCCCGCCAGGTCGAGGACGAGCGGCTGCTCGAGCGGATCCGCGAGACGCACAAGAAGAACTACGAGGCCGACGGCTACCGCCGGACCTGGAAGGCGCTGCTGCGGGCCGGCGAGCAGGCCCCGCGCTGTCAGGTGCAGCGGCTGATGGCTGCCAACGGTATCCGGGGAGCGAAGCGCCGCGGGAAGCCTTGGCGGACCACGACGCCTGATCCCGATGCTGCCAGACGCCCGGACCTCGTTGAGCGGGACTTCACCGCCAGCAGCCCGAACGAACGCTTATCAAGCACGTGGTCCCGGGCTTGAGTCCCGGCGCGGCGCGGGTCGAGAGGATTCCCCTGCGAAACAGTGATTGGCTGCTGCAATCGAAGGGCGGCGAGTTGGCCGTGCCTCGGGCGCACCACCTAAGCACTCTCAGACGGCATGCGCAGGGCGCGTGCGCGGCCGTCTCATCCCGTCAACGTGAAGCCCCCCCACATCATAGGGTGCGCAAGGCCGCTATCGCGCACCGCGAGTTGTGCCGACCGCAGAGCCGCGGCAATATTGCTCAGACCGTGAGAAAGGTCCCAGTGTTCATAGAAACGGTCAAATAGAGCGGCTGTGGCGGCTTGATCTACAGGCCACTGGGCGGCGACAACTGCCTTCGCCGATGTCCCGTAGAACAGGCCGGGAAAGCCGAACGTCTCGTCTGGTGTGCCGGACGACACCATTGCGCTCGCGCAGCTCGACAAGACAATCAGATCGAGGTCCAGCATTTCGAGCCGGTGCAGTGCTCTCATGCGTACCACGGTCCCAGGAGCGAGCTCGAAGCCGCTTTCGATCGGGTTGTGGTCGTCAAGGAAGCCATGTGCCGAAATGTGCGCGACATTGCATCGCGCAAGCTCTGAAATAAACGCGTCTGCCGTCGCCGCGTGGCTGCGGAGCACGGCGGCTCCGCCAAAGCTTCGAAGAAACGCCTGCGCCTCCTGCTCGGACGTCCTGTTGTCCAAGCCCGCTCCCTCGACTAGGAGCGCGCGCCAGGAATCCTCGCTCGGGCGCTGTCTGGCGTGTAGTCTCAGTGCCGCACTCGGCAGGTAAGAGATAGCCGTAGTATCCAACGCATAGACGCGACCCGATTGGGTCCGCGTCCACGCGATGTGAATTGGGAGCAGTCCCATCAGGCCGAGGGGAATTATCCGGATCCACGGCGCGCCGTCCGTCGCCTCCAGAAGGCTTTCAACGGCGGCCTGCCACAGCCACTCTCCGAGGTCGTCCAGTTGGTGCGCCCAGCCGCCGCTGGCGAACGGATCGCGTCCGTCCATGAGGGAGTCGCGTAAGTCGAGCGCGCGTTCGTTCACCGCGTCGTGTTGCAGGCCTGGCAGGCTGACACACTTCGGTGCGTCGTCCGTCGGTGTCTTCAAGATCAGCAGCGACCCTGATGTCGGCCCGCACGCGATATACGCGAGCGGCGCTTCATCGGCAGCGTCTCGCAGATCGCGAAACGGAACGCGTCTGGGGAAGCTCGCAAAGCCTGGCTGTGAGCGGATCCTCTCCCTAGCGGCCCTCAGTTTTGACGTCGCCTCGTCAAGACGCAGGGTGATGTCTTCGAGCTGAGTCCACGGAAGTTCCCCACCACCGTCGAGCGCCTCCTCAACAACGCTCCGCTGGGCGTGGAATGCTCGACTGTAATCGTGCGCCAGCGTCGAGTTGCCACTCGAAGCGAGCTCGGCAAGCTCAGCGTCTGGTGTCGCCGACAGCTGGTGGCCCACCGAGCGCTCGGACTCGGCGATCTCGATGGCGCGGACAGCCTGACCAGCGGCTGCTAGTGATGCGACTGCGAAGGACTGGGGCTCGCTCATCTGCGCGAGCCAGTAGGCGACGAGACCTCCGAGCCCTGGTTCGCGACTGAGATCTCGGCCAGCCTCGACCGCCGTAAGGTAAGGGCCTGATGCCTGTCGCTGTCCCACTAACTGCTCGGTGTAACGTGCCCAGTCGACGGCGGCCGCGAAACAGAGTGCCGGATTGCGCGCTCTCAGCTCGTCGCAACAGGTGCGCCAGATCAATGTGCCGAGCGTGGCGTAGCTACGATTCTCGAGGCGGTGTCCGGCAGTGGCGAACTCCTGAGCGCAGGTGAGCAGGAGTTCAAAGTTGGGACGGGATAGCGGAATGCTGTTTGCGAGTCCGTTGATGAGTAGCTGCGAGACCTCGGTCGCCGTGCTGGGGGAGTCTGAGTCTCGTTGGGTGAGTTGAGATGCCAACTGCCTGCTGCACTCGCTGAGCGTGTAGCCGTCACCCGTGGCCGTGGCGTCCTGAACAGCCTCGTGTGAAGCCTCAATGGCGATGTCGAGCTCGGCTTGGCGGTTCGCGGGATCGCTCGAATGTAGGAGCCAGTTGAACTGGCCAATGAGCGTGTTCATCTCGATGACGAGATCGGGCCTTGGCTCGAGCAGGTCGCCAGCGGCAAGGTTAGGGGCGATAGAGAGCAATGTGCTCGCGATCTGCATGTCCTCAGCGAAGCGACGGTGGTTGGTCACGATTGTGTTCGCGCGTCTTGCGGTGATCAACGCCGCGCGTACACGAGTGAGTAGGGCCTCGAGGGAGAGAAGCGCAGCGGCGGGATCGCTGAGGTCAAGTGCATCGCACTGAGCACCCACACGGGTGGCGAGGAGGGCGGAGAGCTCGCCCGCGATGAGGTCGGTGCAGATACCGCTTCGCATCGTCGCCACCTGTGCGAGCAGGACGCCGGCGGAGACTGCCGGCATGGCCGGCAAACCAGGTAAGTCTTTGGCACGCATCGCGAGTGCGAAGGCATAGCCGAAGTCGTCTCTGCTCATTGTTACAACCGCGCGCCTTAACCAAAGCTGCGCGCCATGATAGAGCCGTCCGAATTCGTCATCGGCTGGCTGATCACGGGCATTTAGCGTCCAATCCGCTGCGCGTTCGCAGGCGGCGGTCCGTTCCCCAAGGCGGGTCCCGCGCAGATCGGCTATTGCCGCTACGTCGAAGGTAGTGACAGGCGCGAGCACCGAGCAAATCAACGACTCTATGTTGCTTGCGGCGAGATCGTCAGCTTCGATCTCGGGAGTCCGAATGCCTGGCGTCACGAAACCGACGGGGTAGATCTTGAAGGCGACTGAATCTGATCGGCCATCAACCGAAAGGCCGTGTTCAGCAGGGAAGGATGGTGGGTCGGGCATAGTTTCTAGCGACGATGACTTGCCTGAGCTTCGACGGCTGTGCTCTCGCGATCGGTAAACAATGGTGCAACGCCACCGCCCGGGAGAGCCGCAAAGGCTACCGGCTCGCGCACCCGACGCAGCCACTGCCCAGGGGGAGGGCACGCGAGGAACGCGATGCCCTACGGTGCGTGCACGGTACGATCCGCGCGATGTCGTTACCTACAACAACGGTTGCGATCGGGGCGGTGGTGCCAGCTAGCCGCCGCGCGGCTGTCGTGGCGTCGTTCGAGGAGGCAGGTTGCTGTGTCGAGGCCTTCTCGCCATTTGCCGCGAAGGGCGGCGAGGCGTCCCAATGGATCGTTGAAGTAGCTCTCAAAGAAACGATCGACGGCTTCTTTCTGGCCTTGGGAGCTGCAGCCTTCGGCGCGTTGCTGCGAGCAGTGTGCGTGGGGGATGGCGAAGAGACCGGCCGACTCGACTTGGTAGATTGCGCCTCGAAACGCGTCTCGCTGCTGGGCCCTCTGCCCGAGGCTGCGCTGAACGCGCTGGGTGACATTGAGTGGCGCAGCATTCGCGGGGGTTGGCTGACCTGGCACGCCGACCGCAGCGAATGGGTGCTTGACGAGTCCGCTGCTGGATAAGCGCCGTGGGTTTGGGCCGTCCGGAGCTCTAAGCAGGCGGCGTCCACGATGCCAGTCTGGGTATCGGAGAGTGGCTGCCGCCCGCGTTAGCCGCGTCGCGGATCAGCTCAGGTTGGCGAAATCTCCCCCGCGGCGTTGGTTGGCTTCGAACTCGATTTATGGCTCTCGCGCCCGTTGGGGCCGTCAAGCAGGTTCGCTGCCCGATGCACGGTCACCCATCGCGGGTCGAGGTAGGGCGCACTCCCAGGGCCAGGCCCATATGGTCCGGTGGGACGACCGCGAGACCGCATACCGCTCGCCGAGAACCGGCCATTTCAGGCGGCATTTCCTCTGCCCGACTCGGAACTGGCTTCACGCGGGACACCGCCCAAGGTGTCCCGCGCTTCCGGTTTCAGGGTCCCCCGTTTGCAGGGCATTTCGGGCGCGGGCCTGGTGCGTTTGCGGAACTGCGGCCGCTTGGTTGACCGCACACAAAGAGAGCCGGTTTCGCACTCGGGTGCGGCGTGGGTCGCGATGACCCCACCGCAGCCCCGGCAACCTCTGACACCCCGTTCAGGTCCGAGCGCCCCCCGTTACCGAGCATCCCTGGAGGGCCTCTTTAGTGGGTCAGAGTGGTATTTCGCTCTGGGGAGCCATATCTCGGCTCCGCTGGCAGGGAAGCTGTACCGGCCAGCTGCGAACGATATCGGGCCATGGGGACGGGACCCTGCTCCCACGTTGCTCCCACGGCCACGTCTCGGCGCTCCGTCCGCCCGCCGTTTGTGGTCCAGGCGGTCGTGGGTTTGAGGCCCTCGCTCGGCCTTCTAAAGCTCGGCTACCCTTCCTGGCTGCGCCGATGGCTGATCCGTTTGGAGAGAGGCCAACGCCGCAGAGGCCGCACGACAACGAGCGGGTCAACGGGATTGGCGTTCCAGTCGCCTTGCCAGGTTGTGGTCGAGGCGGTCGGGGATTCGAGTCCCCTCGGTCACCCCTAACGTGCCTGCAAATGGACGGCTCTCAGACTGTCGCAGCCTTCGCGCCATAATCCGTCAGTCCATATTGGGGTCTGGTGTCTCGTTGAGCGCTCAGCCGGTGATGCTAGGCCTGCCGCCGGGACGGTCGTTCGCGTGCCATTCGTGGCGGTCCGAAGCCCAACCGGTCAGGGCGCCGCTGGCCGTAGGCCTGCGATGGTGATCTCAATGAGCCGGCGGACGGCCTCTCGGGGAGCGGCATTCATGCTGCTGCTCGCGACGGCCGACCGCCGGGGGCGCCGAGCGGGATGTCCGGACCCTCGGCGGCAGGCTTCTGAAGATGCTCGCAGAGGGCATCAACCACACTCGGGTCAAACTGGCCGCCGGCATTCCGCCTTAGCTCGGTGATTGCTTCGGCGGGGGCGACGCGTCTTTGGTAGGGGCGCTCGGTGGTCATGGCGTCGTATGCGTCGCATGCGGCGATGATGCGGGAGCCGAGCGGGATCTTCGTCGCGGTGAGACGGTCGGGGTATCCGGTGCCGTCCCAGCGCTCATGGCTTGACCTGACGAGGGCTGCGACCTGGCGCAGCGCGGGGGCGACATTGAGGATCCTCTCCCCGATGAGGGTGTGCTGACGCATGAAGCTCAGCTCGCTGTCGTTCAGCGGGCCGGGCTTGTTCAGGATCGCTTCGGGGACGGCCAGCTTGCCGATGTCGTGCAGCTCGGCTGCCCTGCGAAGCTCATCGAGATGTTCGGAGTCGAGGCCGAACCGTCGGCCTATTGCGACGGCCAGCAGCCCCACATCGCAGACATGGTCGTACAGCGTGGGCTCGCGCTCGGTGAGCAGCTGCATGAGAACCCGTTGGGTTTGTGTGTAGGTCGAGCGTCCGCCGCCCTTCTCCGCGTACATGCGTTCATCGGCGAGGCTCAGCGCCAGGGTTGCTGACGTGGCCTCCTCGGGCATGACCACCACACCGCAGGCCGCTGTTACTGCGAAGCCGCTCCCTTGCTCCGCGAGCGCCGCGTTCGCTCGCGCGACCAGGGGGTTGCTGCGGGGGAAGCGTCCGTTCAGAAGCACGCAGAACTCGTCTCCTCCCAGCCTGTATGCCTCTCCCTGGCCCTCGGCTACCGCAGCGAGCGCCGTGCCGAGGCGGGCAAGCAGGGAGTCTCCCGCGCCGTGGCCGAAGTCGTCGTTGTAGCGCTTGAAGCCGTTGAGGTCGAAGAACACGAGCGTGGCACGCACGCCTCTCATGCTGGCCTCCACGGCGTGATCCAGATCGTCCATCAGTCGCCGGCGGTTTCCCAGGCCGGTGAGTGGGTCGGTGACCGCATCCATGGTCTGTTGCCGGAGCATGTGTACGTTCTCGACGTAGGTGAGCGCCGCGCGGGCAAACGTCACAAGCAGCGCGCCACCCGCAAGGCCCACCGACACGAGCGTCAGCGAGCGTATCGATGCACTGATCATCAAGGCGAGCGAGACCAGGCCGGCGATCGCGGGGAGGATGATCGTGTGAGGCGCGAGCGTGGTGCGTCGCCGTCTAATGGGCGCGGGCTGCCACGCTGCGAGCGCCATGATGGCCATCGCGGCCGGCCACATCGTGTCGAGTATCCGGCCGGGTACATAGGTGTCCGTCGCTTCCTGGTAGACGAAGATCATGTCGGCGCCGGCGGAGATCGCAAGGCTGAGGCCCAGGTACAGCCACTGTCGACCCGGCCGCCATCCAGACAGGGCGAACCCGAGGGTGACGAACACCAGCAGCAGGAAGTCTCCCAGCGGATATGCCAGATTGACGCCGACGGCAGCGGCATTTCCGGTGGCGGCATGCTCGACGGCGGGGAACACGAGATCCGCGCCGATCGCAGCGATGGTCAACCCGACGACCAGCCCGTCAAGCCAGACCGCGGCTCCAGAGTGGCGAAAATGTGACCGCATCAGCAGCAGCAGGCCTACATAGAAGGCGGGGTAGGTAGCCAGATACAGTGCGTCCGCGATCGACGGATAGGGAGGATGCGCGACGTTTTCAAGCCACAACGTCCAGACGAGATCCCCGCCGGTCCACGCCACCAGACCCACAGTGATCAGCAGCCACGCCGTCCGGTCCTCGCGTCGGCGAAACACTCGTGCGGCACAAACGCCAACCGCTAGCACCTCGATCGCCGTGTAGACGCCATCCTCGATGAAGCCATCAAGCGCAGGACGGCCGACGTGGAACAGCGCGTGCAACGCATGCAGAAGTATGCCGGCGGCCATCACGACGCACGCGAACGCGAGTACCCGTGACCTTGACTGAGGGAAGTGCGTCATCCGATACAGCGAGGCGGTGAACCTCAGCCCGTGCGCGGATTCCGCGGCTGGGTGCTCGCTCATCGGTGGAGTTGGTCTGGTCGGGCCTGCGACATGGGATCTCCAATGGCCAGGTCGCTGCGGATGCGGTGGCCCCGCTCCTGGAGGTATGTTCATGATCGACCGGGCGGGCGAGAAAGCTGAGCACGCCTGGGAAGCCGTGGACGGCTATCTCCCTCGGGGTCATGGGCTGTCGCCCACACCTGGCGGACGCCGTGGCTCGGACGTAAGTCGCCTCTCGGTGTGCAGCTACTCCAGCGCGCCGAGGACGCTGACGGACGGGCGCTTCGTTGTCCACCCCTCACCGGCTAGCTGACGTGCCCACGGACGTTGTGAACGGTTGAGGAGGCATCCGGGCCTCATCCCAGGCTGTGGGTCTACGAGAACTCAGTTCGATGGGAGGACCCGGATGCAGATTCACGGTAGAGCAAAGCTCGGACCGGCTGGGCCGCTGGCGTTGACGCAGGCGGTGTTGGACGGGATGACGTTGAGGCAGGCCGCTGGCTGCTTTGGTGTCTCGGTGGCGACGGCTCATCGCTGGTGGCATCGACGCTCCGATGCCAGCGTCGATGAGCTCGCCTCGGGAGCCTGGCTGTTCGACCGCTCCAGCCGTCCTCGGCGCAGCCCGCGGCTGCTCGACGCGATCGAGCAGCCGCGGATCTGCGAGGCCAGGCGGCACACCGGGTGGGGGCCACGACTCATAATCGGTAGGTCCCTGGTTCGAGTCCAGGCGGGCCCATTGCATGAACCAGCAGGACCAGAGAGGACTCAGATGGACATCCCCTCTAGATCTATCCTGCAAATGGGGCAGTTTTGATGCAAATAGGCCGACAACCATGGACATCGGATCTCGCGCCAAATGAGCGACTCGTAAGCAACTCGTCAGCAAGAATCGCCCAACTCGTCAGCAAACGGTCTGCTCTAGAGGCGCGCCAGCCTGAGCACGACCGAAATCTACATGCACCACGCGCCCAAGCACGACGCGGCGCAGCGGCTCACGCAGGCGTTTGGCCGGTCAGAACACGCCGTGGTGGAGACCGTCTAGTCGAAAGGGATGCTCTTGCCCGTGGCCGACTCACCCGCGAGCGACCGAAGCTTCTCGATGCCTGCGCGCACACGTTCCAGGTCGAGGGGCAAGTCCTCGCACCACTGGCCAAGGACCGGCGGCATGCTGACGATCCATTCAAATGTGCTCGCGGCGTCGGGCTCCACGCAGACTCGCTTGAGGACGTCGGTCGTATCGATGGACCAGCGGGAACGTTTCCGGCTCCACAAATCGTAGTCCTGGTGGTCCCCAACCATCCTTCCGGACGCGAGCAGTCGCTCTGCCGCTGCAATCCGCTCGGTCACCATGAGCGCCGCTTGGGACATGGTGCAGGTCACGGTAGCCCACGCAGACCACCCGTGGCGTGGGGTGCGAAACCGCGACGCCTTGTACCCTCTACCAGCTCCCCGAGAGGCATCCTTTGCTCCCAGCGGCTTGCACGCATGTGCGGCTGGCACTACCTTCCGCGTTCCTTGTGAGCGTGAAGGTGTCACCACTCGAGGATTCGGCGGTGACCGTGTACGTCGTCGCCGTACCCGAAGCTGCGCTCAGGTAGGCTTCCTTTTTGGTCGCCGTGGTGATGATCGACGGCTCATACGCCTTGAGAGACGCAGGCCCCGTGAGGGTCGCGTAGCCGCCGTTGTTGTCCGTCGCGATCATCTCGGCCGTGGTCTGGGCCGTGCGTGCAAGCTCCTTCGCCTGGGCGTCGGTGGCCTTGCTCTTCTGGCTGAGGAACGAGGGGATGGCGATCGCGGCGAGGATGCCGATGATCAGGATGACGACCAGGAGCTCGATGAGCGTGAAGCCTGCCGCATCACCAAAACGCCGCCGAGGAGGTTGCATGCAGCCGCTATCGGTCGTAGATAGGTATCGCTTGAGCGCTGCACGGGGCGCTCGAGCTGAGCGCCGTTCAGCTTCGCCGGGACCCGGAGGCCCGACACGGCGGGACCCCAACCAGGCCACGAACTGCCCGGCATAGGGCGGCACCTAGCGGCAACCACAGGCCCGTAAACGCTGGCCGGGAGACTAGGCGGCATGGGGCCTGCGCCCCTGGGGGCCGGGCGGTCGCAGGTTCAAATCCTGTCTCCCCGACCATTTGCCCGAAGGTCGAACCATCCCAGTCCCCCAAGCGGGGGCTGGGGGTTCGGCTCCCGGCGGGCGTCGAGAGCGGGTGCAGCAACTAATCAGTGCGGTGATGGCGGTCAAGTAGCGGCCCACCCAACGGCCGTGGTTATGCGCTGGTATCGTACGTGCTGCGATCCATCCAGGAGGCGGCTGCGAGCCACCAGGAGCCATTCGGGTTGCCGGCCATGTTCAGGCCGATTGAGCTACGGCGCAGCGGACATAGCCATCCGCAACCTCAAGTCTGGAGGTTCCCGTGCATCTGCCTGGACACATGCGTCAACGCTTCGGCGAGCTGGTCGAAGAGGCCACGGAGATGGGCCATCTTCCCGTCACCGGTTGCCGATCTTGACCCTCGCGCCCGTGAGGAAGCCGCTGCGGGAATCGAGTTCTTGAACCCTACGACCTTTGGACGAGCCAGGGATCAGCTTGAGGGATCAGATGTCATCCGGCGCCTGCACAAGGACAGCCCGCGAGGACCCCGTCGAAGAGAGCTCCGAGGAGCCGTGATCGCGCAGGCACGTTCATCGACGGCCGGGCCTCGCCGCCGAGACCGTGATCACCCGCGAGGCGTCCGCGCCGGGGAGCCATGGCGCGGCTTGCAGGGTCACGCGGGCGAGCACAGTCGCTTGCGTGATGGTCGGCTTCTGCGCCTCCGCGACCTCGACCTGGAGGTCATACGGGCGGTGATAGCCCACGACGTGCACGCCGCGCCGCTGGAGCCAGTAGCTGATCAGGGGCTCGAGCGGCAACGCGGCAAACCCTCGCTGCGTCAGCAGGACCGTCTCGCTGGGTCTCACCGCATGATCGAGGCGAGCGGTGATCGTGCGCAGGGGCCGAAACTCGGGCTGGTGAGCGTCGGGGCGCTCGGCTGCCGCGACGGCAAGCGCACACAGGGTGAGCGCACCCGTGGCCGCGAGCGGCCACCAGCGGACCGCCGCTCGGGTCGGCAAGGACGGGGGCTCCGACGACGAGCTTCTCCCTCGCCCTGTCGCCCAACCGTGCACCAGTACCGCGCTCGACCACAGCACGAGCAGCCAAACCCACATCCCCACCAGTGATCCCCACCAGAGCGTGTAGCCGAGCGAATGTACGCCACCGACAGGCGTCGCGCTCGCCACCCATGCGAGCGTTCCGCATAGAAGCACGCCGATGAGGCCTCCGGTGACGAGGTCGCCCCGACGCGCGCGGATGGCGGCTAACGTCGTCAAGGCCAGGGCACAAAGGACGAGCACAGCAGAGATGGTGCTGGGGGCGCTCGGAACGGCCCAGACGTCCCGCAGTCGCGTGTCGCCGTAGTCGCCGCCACTGACGACGCCAACCTGGTGTCCACTGTGGTCGTACACCTCACTTTCGGGCGCTCTCAGCCAGCGCGGCGGGACGCCCACCGCGCGCACAAGGACACGCCAGCCGACGCTTGCGCCCTCGGTCCTTCCGCGCGCGCGGGCGGCCGAGGCGAGCGCGCTCAGGTTCCCTGGCGAGTGTGTGAACTCCTCGACGAGCGGAGCGCTCCAGCAGATCAGCACCACAAGTAGCGTTGTGAGCACCGGGCGCCATAGCCCACCGTTGCGCTGCTCTCCGCGTGCCGTGGCGGCCCGATCGCCACCTCGACGGGCACGGGAGATCAGTAGACCGATTACCCCAACCCCAAGTAGACCGGCAGCGGGTGCGACGTACGCGAGATGACACTGGACCACGAAGCTCGCGAGCAGCACGGCCAGCGGCAGCAGCCATCGATCTCCGCACGCCAGCGACCAGCACGTGAAGCTCAAGAGCATGAGTGGGAACAGGCCAGCCGCTGGGTTCAAGATGCCATGCAAGGCTTCGGTGCCAAGCGAGTGAGACATCAGTGCGATCGCCGCGGCCGCGGCAAACATCAGCACCCTTCCTCCTCTCCTGCGCGCGAGAGCAACGCTTCCGAGGATCGCCGCGGTGTTGAATGCTGTCATCGTCAGCGTGAGTGCTACGGGACCATCAAATCGCGCAGGTAGCGCGAGCAACCAATACAGCATCGGACCCGGGCTGAATGTCAGGCGGCCAACCACTCCCGACGCCATCGAGTACTGGCCCACGAGAGGCGTGTGCGAGGTGAAGACGTCGTATGCGTGAGTGGCGATCGTCCCCTGATCGGCCACCGGCAGCCACCCGTTGGCGACGGCTCGAGCGCCGGCGACGATCACCGGGAGGGCCGCGACAAGTCCCGCGAATGCGGTTAGGGCATGGCGCTCAGCCACCGTCGCCGGGGAAAGCCGACGACGAGCTTCGGTTGATGGGGAGACCGAGCACGAAGTACTGGCGCTCACAGGAGGAACATTATGCTGTACGGGCACGCAAGCAGTTCGAATTGAGCGGTGGACCGCTGAACAGGGTAGGGCCGAACCCTTTCAGGCGTTTCTTCGTGGGAGCAGGGTGTGCAAAGGTGCGAAACGATTCCCCGTATTTGCGGCGTCCTCTCGGCGTGTTTACGCAGAACGGTCGCGAGTGAGCCCCTCCTCCATCCTCAGATCTTGTTCGCGATTTACAGGCATCTGGGCGAACGAGACCGGTCATTCGCCCAATAGGACAGCCCGACCCACGGACATCGACCGGTCGCTGGTCGGGGCCGGACCGCCTAACCTCCCGTCCATGCTCGCCATCTGGAATGCCCGATTCCGGATGGGGCTTAGGCGTCAGGCTCCTGCGAGTATCCAGACGGTGAGAGGTTCATTGCCCCAGCCGATCTCGGGGAACGATCGCACGAGGTATCTGTGCCCGGCGATCGTGACGTACCCTGACGTGGGGAGGGGGACGTGGAGGGCGGCGCCCAGCGATGTTTTCACGCGCCCACTCCCGCCGCGGACCACCACCTCAGCGCCGGTGAAGTGGTGCACGAGTTTCACGTAACCCTTCACATCCTGGATCGACACCAGGAGCGTGCCCAGAAGGCGACCACGCAAGCGCAGGACGCGAATCCGCGGCGCGACGACGAACGCCCCGTCGCTGTTCACTATCGCGTTGAATAGCACCCGCGATCCGCGGATCACGCTGATCCGCGTCACGTGGGCGGTGTGGTTGATCGGGGCCGCCATCTGGGCCTCCGCCTCGGCGTGGGCGCCAGCCAGATCGCCCTTGCTCAGAGCGTTCAGTATTACGCTGTCGCTGGCGATGCGTCCGAGTTGCTTGAGGACCTTCGACCCCTTGGTCTCGCCGTAGTAGATCGCCTTCGCCGTGCTGACCATCCCGTCGATGCTGCTCCCGCTAGCCTGCGCCGTCGCCCGCGTCGGGGCGGCCGACGTGGACGAGGACAACGGGGCCGACTGTGCAGACGATGTCGAGCCCCCGCAACCGGTTAGAGCCAGGCTTGCGACGGCGAGCGCAACGATCGAGCGGTTCATACGTATCAGCATGTCACGAATCGATCTGGTCGCTAACGCTCGACCGGCGCGCTTGCTGTCATCCGCCGACTGCTAGGAAGCAACGCGCCGCACGCCGCTTCGCCAGCACGAAAGCAGACGTGTCGGTCCACCTCGCGGTCGCTCCCGCCTTGGACGAATCGGAGCTGCCCGCGCCTACGACACCCATACGCCTGCTTCGCCCCGGCGAAAGCGAGCGTCTGCGGAGCGTCAGGCCGGGCGACCGAGCCTCGTCCTGAGCGAGGGTGACCATGGCCCTTGCTCGGGCGCTCGCTCGTACCAAGAAAGCAGCAGCGCGGAGCTCTCGCCGCGACGCTTCAGGCGCGTTTGCTCGCCGTGCGTTTCGCGGTTGAACTCCGTTTGGATGCACCTCGTTTGCCGGCAGCGCTCGGTTTCGCGGCAGGACTTGCTGTGCCGGGCGAGCTCAGATGTTTCTGCAGCTGTTCGAGGTCGCGCAGGACGGCCTTGTTCATCTTCTCGACGTCGCGACGTGCGTCCCGCAGGAGCCTCGCTACGTCTTTGCGAAGGTCTTTTCTGCCTGTCCGGACGCTGCCGCGGATCGCACCCAGCTCCTTCTCGGTGGCCTCGAGTGCTGTCTTGATGCGAGCGATCGCACGTCCGTTCTGCTCGAAGCGTGCACGCGCGGCTGCGGTCACACGTGGGCGAGGAGCCGGTTTTTTGGCGATCGCTTTACGCGCGGATGCTGCTTTGGGAGCGGCGGTTTTCCGAGCTTTGGCTTTACTTACTGGCGGCATCGATGCTCCTTTGTCTTGGAACTGCAGCACGCTTTGCCACCGAGGTTCAAGCTTCCCGAGGAGGCGCCGGCGGAGGTGCCGTTCCTCATCCTCCCTGGCCGCTCCGCGCAGATCGCTTTCTCACGGGTTCAGGCCGACATCTTTTGGCGGTTCGGCGGTGTCCGGTCAGCGGATCTCGCCGCACCCCACGATCGGCTTGCGCTGGCCGAAGGTGGCGTAGCTGCGGGCGACCGCCTGCATATCCCCCTGGCGCGGGTTGCCCGGCAGCGGGGTCAGCCTCTCGACGGGCGGCGCGCTGGGGTCTCTCCGTGGCCGCGGTCGGATCGACCGGTCAGGCGAAGCTCGCGGGGGACCGCTCGGACCGGCGCCCTCGACGCTGGGGGCGTCTGGGTCGCAGACCCCTGCGGAGCGTCGTCTGGGAGTGCCGGAGCTACAGGTCTCCGGATTGGTCTCACTCGCGCCCACCGCTGGAACGTAGCGCCAGCCGAGACTGCCCTGGTGCGCAGGCGCCAGCTCATGATGGTGATGCTGCGCCTCCGCAGGCCTCGAATCCCCGCGTCCGGACCACCTCCACGCCGTGGAACTGTCTCCGAGCAGCAAGGCAGGCGACGTGGCCGCCCGTCGGCCGTGACAGACTACGCCGAGTGCGGCGCTGAGGATGCGGGCGCCGGCGCGACATGCATGAGCGAGAGACGCAGATCCAGACGGCAGGCCCTGACCAGCGCGAGCGCCTGGAGCGGCGCGCCGCTGCCCGGCGGCGGCGCCGGCGCCGCCGCCTGATCGCGGCGGGGCT
>CALAQT010000318.1 GCA_937888775.1 uncultured Actinomycetes bacterium
CGACAGGGCCAAACAGAAGTGCCCGCCGGCACCGCGAGCGCTACCGCACCGGACGATTAGCAGGCGCGCCGACGAGACCTCCGCCCGCGCCTGCTTTCGCGCGGATGCATCGATCGATTCAGCGCGCTCGCGGCACGGCAGGCCGGGGACTCAAACCATGTTTACCCTGGAAACGAGCGGTTTCGAGGAATAGAGTTTTGGGAGTCTATTCGCGTTTGTGGCTCTACAAAGCCATAAATGCGACGAAGTGCAGGCGCGGGTACAAAGACGGAACCACGACGGACTCCTTGAGGCTCTCATGGAGCCAGCCACCCGGCGAGCGCGTCGGCGGGCTGCGGAGATGATCCACGACGCGGCATGACGATCGCGAGTGTCGGTTCAAGTCCCGTCTGCCGATCAGTGGACAGACGAGTTGGAGCGAATTTCAGGGTTTCTCCCCCGACGTTTGCGGCGGCCAGCGTGAGATAGCCGGGCTGGCCGAGCGGCTGGGTCGCGAATCCAGAGGCGAGCGCGTGCACGGACGGGCGAGCGAATACGGCCGCCGCGACGAAGGCGAGCTCGAACAGGCCCCGCGCGGCGGTGCCGAGGCGCACCGCCGATCGGGGAAGGAAGCGACCAATCCGCCTATGGCTTCAGGGGCGGGAGGGGCTCGCATCGGCCGTGTAGCGTAGTCCGTTGATAAGTAGCGCGACCATGTGTTGGCTGTACGCGACTCCTCCGTCCGCTGTGGGCAGGCACAGACTGGCGACGGCGTATAGGAGATCCTTCGGGCTGATGTCGGCACGAATCTCGCCGCTCGCTGTCGCGGCTTCGAGCAGCGAGCTGAGGGCGGGTTCGAGTCGCTGCATGAAGTAGCCGGGCAGCTCGTCGAACGCCGGATCGCCCGAGTGAAGGGCTGTAGCGAGTCCTCGCTTGGTCGAGACAAACTCGGTGTAGCGCTGGAGCCACTTCGCGAGTGCTACTCCTGGCTCGTGCCGTTCGCTGAGCGCCGGGGCGGCGTCGGCGCAGCCGCCTGCTCTGCCGCCAACTCGGCGAGGCAGGTTGGAAGCTGGACCGGATGTCGAACTTCCGCCAAAGACTTGACTTAAGACCGCCCTGCGGACTAGTTTGCGCCCATGATCGCCGTTACGGATGCTTCCGCTGTCGGCTGGCTGTGCTTCGCACTCGGAGGAGTCGTGTTTCTCGCGGGTGCAGTGCTAGGCCTTCGCCTCGGCTGGAAGGAACCGGGCGGCGCGGCGCACGCGGACGTCAAAGCGAAGGTCGCTCAGGCCGAAAAGAAGATCACGGAGCTAACCTCCCAGGCTGTGGCCGCGGCGAACAAAGAAGGCAAGGACCCCGCGGCCGCAGCCGACGCCTCCACGGCAGGCGCCTCTGCGGTGGACATCGTCAAAGACTTCGAAGGACTCCTCAAGGCCCTTCCTGAACGGCTTCGGTTCTCGGGCTTCCTGATTCTCGTGGGCGCTCTTCTCATGAGCGTAGCCACTGTCCAGTTCGGCGGGCACTCAATCTTCTAGGCCCAGCGCTGGCTCTATCTTCTGCGATGACGAGGACTCGCATCATCACCACAGACCCGGCGCGCGTCGAGCGCGATTCGCCACCGTCCTTCGATGCAGAGTTCTTCCGCGTCGACGATCTGAGTGAGCCGCCAGCCGGATACCCCGCGTTCATCGAATTCCCACCCAAAGAATGGGTTGGCGTTCGTTCGGACCTAGACGACTTGATCGTGGGCCTTGGCACCTCCGAGAGCATCGCGTTCGGTATCTCCGACCCGGCTTTGCTGGTTAGTCGCGCTCTGGCGGATGCGGTCGAGACCATGGCGGAGCGTGGCATCAGCGCCGACATCATCGTCGACCTCGGCGACTGATCACGGATCGGCGGACGTGGCGCCCGCTGACGCTCAGACTCAGCGGACGACGGCAGCCAACCAGGTCCGTCAAAACGCGAAGTGGCTCATCGCCGCTTTTGCCGCCGTTGGCGCCGCACTGGGCGCCGGAATCCAGATCTCCAATGTCGGAGGGGTCCACGGCTTGCGTCTTGCGGGCGCAGTCCTCGGTGCCGCCGTGGGTCTCGGCGGCGTCCTCTTGGCGATATGGCAGGCAGGGAAGGTTCTCGACCTTCAGGTGGCTACAACCTCTGAGCTGGTCAAGAACGAGCGCCTGAGGGAGCGCATCGGGCGGGAGCCCACCTTTCTGGGGGGCTTCGGCTACGAGTCAGTGGCAGAGCTGGTCGATGCCCGCACGGCGGCCCTCGAGAAGTATCGCGTGGCTGAGCGCGCCACCTGGCAAAAACCCGACGACCAGGTAGCAGCTGGTCGCATGAAGTCACTCGGCGCCGAGTTTGACGCGTTGAATCAGACCGTCGAGTTCCTTCGAGGTGTGTTCATTTACGAGGAGACGATGAGCACGTACGTGCAAGCGCGCCGTCTGATTGCGCTGGGCGCGGTGCTCGCGTTTGTTGGATTGTTCGGCTTCGCCGTTGCCGCGAACCCACCGGCACAGCAGCGCGAGGCCGAGACCGTGATCGTCCACACGACGAGTCCGCGCGGCCTTCGAGGACCGACGGGACGCAGGGGTCCGTCGGGACGCAGGGGTCCGTCGGGACCACCCGGTTGGCATGTCGAAGACTCGTGAGGACGGACGTGTTCCGTAGTAGCGCGGCCTGTTTGGTGGTGGGACGGAACCGGCGGCAAGACTGGGACTGCGTCCCCGGGACACACGGCCGA
The DNA here is from genome assembly GCA_937888775.1 of uncultured Actinomycetes bacterium. The sequence continues at coordinate 2,723 of CALAQT010000318.1, forward strand.
GCGCCCTGACGCCGTGAAGTTCCGACCCCCGCCTGCGCGATCTACCCTCGCCGTGAGCACCGGCGCATCAACCGCGCATCGTGCGCGCAGGCACCGCGCCCACGCGCCAGCTAGCGTACGCTCACCGTGCCGCTGCCAACCGAGGGATACCAGCTCAAGGGAATCTCCTCGAAGGCGTACGAGCATCCTGCCGATCGCGCTGCGACATCTGCGCTGAAGGCGATCCCGCATCTCGACAAGCTCGTCCGGAAGATCATCGAGTTCGGCTATGAGCGCGCGTTACGGCGCAGCGTCCTCGGCTCGGCGGTGCGCCTGGGCGACGAGCAGCTAAGCCACGTGTGGCGGGCTCATGCCCGCGCGTATGCAACGCTCGACCTCGAGCCCGTCCCCGACCTCTATCTCACCCAGTTCCCGGTCGCCAACGCGCTGACGTTTGGCGCGGGCCGCCCCGTGGTGGTCGTCAACTCCGAGCTCGTCCAGCTGCTCGACGCCGAGCAGCTGCGCGGCGTGTTCGGCCACGAGGCGGGCCACGTGCTCTCGGAGCACGTGCTGTACCGCACCGCTCTTGTGATCCTGCTGAGGGTGTCGGCGGTGCCCGGCATCCCGGTGCCGCTGTTCCCGCTCCGCGCCGCGCTGATGGAGTGGTTTCGAGCGGCCGAGCTGAGCTGCGACCGGGCAGCGGCGCTCGTGATCCGCGATCCCGTGGCGATCTGCCGCACGCTGATGGTGATCACCGCGGGCGCCGAGGCCCCCAATCTCGATCTCGACGTGTTCATGCAGCAGGGTCAGGACTACCGCGAGAAGGTCTCCCCGTTCGACCGCGCCTCGCGCCTGCTGAGCGACCTCAACCTCACGCACCCGATGTCGGTCCAGCGGGTGCACGAGCTGATGGAGTGGGTCAAGGCCGGCGCCTACGATCGCATCGTCGGTGGCTCCTACATCAAACGCGGCGAGCCCCAGAGCGCCCGCGCGGAGGTGAGCGATGCGGCGGCTCACTATGCGGAGCGCTTCCGCGACACGTTCAAGGAGCTCTCAGACTCGATCGAGGACACCGGCAGGCAGCTGAGCGAGTGGCTGCGCAACGCGCGCGATCGTGATGTGTGACCGCCGGGGAGAGGTGGTCGCGTCGTCCCTAAGCCAGCGCCAACCGCAGCAACTCGCAGAACGCGTCCACCACTCCCGGATCGAACTGGCTCCCCGAACACCGCCGCAGCTCGTCGAGCGCCTCCTCGACCGTGATCGCGTCGCTGAACGGCCGATGTCTCATCATCGCGACGAAGGCCGTGCACACCGCGATCACCGACGCGCCCAGCGGGATCGACTCGCCGCTGAGATGGTCCGGGTAGCCGGAGCCGTCATAGTGCTCGTGATGTGAGCGCACAAGCACGGCTGTGTGGGCGAGCGTGGGCGCTGCGCTGACGATGCGCGCGCCGATCTCGGCGTGCGTCTGCATGATCGCCCACTCCTCCGCGTCGAGCGGTCCGGGCTTGTTCAGGATGTCGTCCGGGATCGCCAGCTTGCCCACGTCGTGCAGGCGCGCCGCGAGCTCGACGCGCTCGACCTCGTAGTCGGAGAGCCCGAGGCTCTGCGCGGTCGCGGTGGCGAGGTGCGCAACCCTGTTCAGGTCCTCCAGCACGCCCGGGCTGTGCTCGTTGAGGACCTTCAGCAGCAGGGCCAGGCTCTCGCGGTGCACGGGGCGGTGGCCCTCATCGTGATGCGCTCTGATCGGGATGTTCATCTGCCTGAATATCGTCGTGCCGCGCGGCCCGTATGAGGGACGGGAGATGAGGTTCCATCCAGGGCGTATGGGGAGGCCACGCCGTCGCTGTTCCTCGGGCTTGCCGGCGTCGGCCGCTTCTATCTGCGGCTCGCTGCGCCGGAGCTGCCCTCCGTCCTCGTCGTCCGTCCGGACTGGACGGGCTCACTCGGAAAGCCCTAGACCCGCACCTGAGCGTCCGCCGGGAGGATCCTCGCCGTTGGCATCTCGATCCACACCAGCAGCGGCCGTGCGCGTGGCGTGTTGTCCGCCTTGCGCGGGTACACACGCCTGCGCGTCGCGATCGTCAGCCCGTCGAAGGACTGGTGATCCATGCAGTAGTGCGCAGCCTTGGCAAGCTTGCTGATCGGGTCGGCGGTGTAGTCGTGGCGGCGGATCAGGCCGCTCTCGTCGATGTAGAAGACCTGCTCGCGCGAGTGCGTGTGGACGTACGCGGGGAACCTCACCGCGAGGCGCCTGAAGAGCTCGCCGTGCTCGCTCCAGGGCTCGAGCTCGCGAACCTCGTACCCGTCGCGCTCGAACACGAACGGCGTCGAGATGTACGTCCACAGCGCCTGCGTGGCGAAGTAGAGGATGTCGAGGCGGTCCCACCAGAGTTTGTGGCGCAGGTGCGCGCACGCCTCGCGCGCGCTCTCGCGGACGCTGATCAGCTCGCCTCCGTCGGTCTCGATCCGGACCGAGCCGTCCTCGCGCAGGACCCCGCGTTCGCCCGGTCCGGGGTAGGGGGAGAGCGTCACGTGCTGGCCGTGCGTGGAGACCCGTGCGTCGACGCCGCGAACTGCGCGGCCCTGAAGCTTGGAGGCGAACGCGAGGCCGCCCGAGGACACCTCCACGCCCACCTCGGCTGCGCTCTCCCACAGCTGCGAGCCACCGTGCGCTGCGATCGTCCGGGCCACGAGCTCGCTCGTTCGCGAAGTCAGGGGCATCGGCGCAGCATATACGGAGCGTGCTTGTAAATGTCAACCGGGAGGTTGAAATTCTCACGCATCGCGATGTACACTCTTCCGGTCATGACGCTCGTCGTTCTCACAGGTGCCACGCGCGGTATCGGTCGCGCTGCAGCAATCGCGCTCGGGAGCCAGGGGGTCGAGCTCGCGCTCGTGGGTCGCGAGCCCGACCGCGTCGCGGCGGTCGCGCAGGAGGCACGGACCGCAGGGGCAGCCGCGGTGCACGAGCGCGTGGCCGATCTCGCGCTGCTGGCCGAGGTGCGGCGGCTGGCCGAGGAGCTCCGCACCGAACACGAGCACATCGACGTGCTCGCCAACAACGCCGGCGCTGTGTTCACCTCGCGCAGGGAGACCTCCGAGGGCCTCGAGCAGACGCTCGCGCTCAACCACCTCGCCCCGTTCCTGCTCACCAGCCTGCTCCGCGACCGGCTCGCGGGCGGGCGCGTCGTGACCACCGCCTCCGACGCGCACAAGGCCGGGCGCCTGGATCTCGATGACCTGCAGTCCACGAGCTCCTACTCCGCCCCCCGCGTCTACGGCACCTCGAAGCTCTGCAACATTCTCTTCACCCGCGAGCTGGCGCGACGCGCGCCCGAGCTCCACGCCAACTGCTTCCACCCGGGCGTCGTGCGCACGGGCTTCGGGAAGAACGAATGCGGCATCGTCAAGGCGCTCTTCATGCTCGGCGGGCCGTTCCTGCGCTCGCCCGAGCGGGGCGCGCGGACGCTGGTCTGGCTGGCCACGTCGCAGGAGGCCTCGGGCCTCGACGGCGAGTACGTCTGCGATGAGAAGGTCACAGCGCCGAGCGCGCAGGCCCAGGACGACGTGCTCGCCGCCGGGCTGTGGGAGAAGAGCGCCGAGCTCGTTGGCGTCCCCGCCGACGTGGCCGCCTGAGCGCCGCGCTCAGCCTACGCCGCCTCCGGCCGATCGTCCACCGGCAGCCCCATCGCCGCTCTGCACACGGCCCTCCGCGCGCGATGCTCCGGGCAATACACGCCCCGGACCTCCCCGCCCGTCAGTCCGTAGGCGAGCCACACCTCACACTGCCAGTGGAACCGGAAGAACCCGTCCTGGCGCCACGGGCACCTGCGCAGGCAGGCCTCCCAGGCCTTCTGCACGACGCTCGCGGGAACCGCCGCCTGACACGAGCAGCCGTCGAGGAGGTAGCCCGAGGAGAGACACTTCAGCGAGCGGCTGCGCGCTTCCTGCGCGAGATCCGGCATCTCGGCCTCCACCAGTCGGAGGGCCGACGCCGGCCGCGCGATCGTCGTCGCCCATTCTGCTGTTCCATGTCGCATCGATGACCTCCCTGTCTCGGATTTCGGGCTTCACTGCGCCGGCACCATTCGGGCAGCCGCTTGTAGTCCTTTTCGGGCAATTCCCGGTTTTCCGGCGCATCGGCCCCGCGAGATGGCCATTTGTCTGAGGATCCGGGTCCCTCGGCTCCGCATCGGCGCGCCCATCACGCACCTGCGCGTGCCCGCAGTGGGCGCAGGCCGCGGTCCTACCCCGCGGCGATCATCGCCACGCCCGCCACCGCGAGCACGATCCCGAGCGCATGCCAGTGGTGCACACGTTCGCCCAGCAGCGTCACCCCGAGCGCGATCGTGACGAGCGGGTAGAGGTTGCCGAGGACCGAGGCAACAGTGAGTGGGCCCTGCTGCAGCGCCGTCGTCAGGCACGCAGATCGGAAGAGCACACGTCTGAACTCCAGTCACGCCAATATCTCGT
>CALAQT010000319.1 GCA_937888775.1 uncultured Actinomycetes bacterium
GGCGCGGCGGCGGTCGCAATGCCCTCGGGCGCGCTGCGCTCCGTCGCAGCGCGCCTCGGCGGCGGCAGCACCGAGGGCGGTTCTGACGGTGGCTCGGGGCCGCAGGGTTCAACCGGCGCGCCCGGCGGAGGTGGCGGGATCCCCGGCGGTGGAGGGACGGGGACCGGCCGCGGCGGAGAAGGCGGCGGGAGTCTCGCCGGCGCGGTCGCGCTGACTGGTGCGGGAGCCGCGAGCGGCCCGGCGGCAGCAGCGGTCACGGGGGCTGGGTTAAGGGCGGCCGGCGGCGGTGCAACGGGCGCGGCGGGCGGACGCGAACAGGTCACCGGCGTCGGGGGTCCTGGTAGTTCCGGTCCGTCGGGCGCTGGCGCTGGCGGCGGTGGGCATGCGTCGGGTGGTGTGGCGGCGGTGATCGCGGATGCGGGTTCGCGTGGTGCGAGCGGCGCGGTTGAGCCGGGCGCCGGTCGACGGCCGGATGGGTCTGAGGGGGTGCTGTAGATGGCGACAGAGACGCCGCGGGAGCGCACCTACGGAAATTGGCGCCGGCCGCGCTCAGCAGGACTGGGGCGGCTGGGGCTGCTGGGGACCGGGGTGTTGATGGGCGGGGTGATCGTGGTGATCCTGGCCGTCGCGACCGTTGGACTGCTGGTGGCAGTCGTGCTGTTGGCGCTGTTGGCAGTCGGGTTGGGATCGTTGATGATCTCGGACCGACACGGCAAGACCGGCCTGCAGCTGTTGACCGTGCGAGCCGGTTGGTGGCGCGCTCGGTCACTCGGCGCGCACCTGTACCGCTCCGGGCCGCTGGGCCGCACCGGCTGGGGGTCCTTTCAGCTCCCTGGACTGCTAGCGCAATCACGACTTTCGGAGGCGCGCGATTCCTATGATCGGCCGTTCGCGGTACTTGAGGTGCCGGCAACCGGGCATTTCACGGTGGTGTTCGCGACCGAGCCCGACGGCGCGTCGCTGGTCGATCAGGAGCAGATCGACGTGTGGGTCGCGCGGTGGGGCGAATGGCTCGCATCACTCGGCGACGAGCCTGGGCTGATCGCCGCCGCGGTCACCGTCGAAACCGCCCCCGACACCGGACGGCGGCTGCGCCAAGAGATCGAAGGCCGCATCGACCCGAACGCCCCCTCGCTGGCGCAGCAGGTGCTCCGAGAGGTGGTCGACAGCTACCCGCTGGGGTCAGCGACGATCAAGGCGTGGGTCGCGCTCACGTTCACCGCAGCGGCCCGGGGTCGCCGCCGCGGCAGTGACGAGTTCGCGCGCGAGCTCGCGACGCGACTCCCCGGGATCACGCAACGGCTGCACGGCACCGGCGCCGGGTCCGCCCGCCCGCTGCCTGCCCAGGAGTTGTGCGAGGTCATCCGCTCCGCGTATGACCCCGATGCCGGGCGGGTGATCGACGACGCCTACGCCGCCGGTCAGATACCGAAGCTGACCTGGGCTGACGTCGGCCCCGCCGCGGCCGAGGCGGCCTGGGGCGCCTACCGGCATGACGCCGCGGTGTCGGTGAGCTGGGCGATGAGCCAAGCCCCACGCGGAGAAGTGCACGCGTCAGTGTTATGGAAGCTCTTGGCGCCGCATCGTGAGATAGCGCGCAAGCGAGTCAGTCTGCTCTACCGGGTGCTTGACCCCGGGGTCGCCGCCCGGATCGTAGAAGCGGACAAGCGCAACGCCGACTTCCGCGTGAACTCCGCGCAACGTCCATCAGAGCACTCGCTGCGGGAGCAGCGCTCGGCGTTGGCGACCGCGCAGGAGGAAGCCCGCGGCGCCGGGCTGGTGGACTTCGGGATGCTCGTCACCGCCACCGTGCAAGGCGACAGCCCCGACAGGCTCGCCGAGGCAGAGGCGGCCGTTGAAAACCTCGCCGCGACCGCCCGGATCAGCCTGCGTCGCATGTACGGGTCCCAAGACTCGGCGTTTCTCGCCGGCCTCCCGCTCGGGCTCGTGCTCCCCAGGCATCTGAAGGTTCCGCAGGAGATCCGCAGCGCACTATGACCCGCCAGCGTTCACGTCACCCGCGGCCGGTCCGCGCTCCAGTGCCGGGAGCTCGCGGCTGGAGCGGCCGAGCCGCGGGAGCCTCCGTGCTCGTGCAAGCAGCGGACGAGTGGCGCGCCACGACCGTGCAGGCCTGTGGGCTGTGGCCGTTCTCGACCGGAACCGGGACGCCGATGGTCGGCGTGCCGCTCGGTTCGAGTCTGATCTCCGGTGCGACGCTGTGCGCCGACCCGATCAGCTGGTTCCAAGAAGCGCACCTGATCAGCAACCCATCGGTGTTCGTACTCGGGCTCCCCGGCCTGGGGAAGAGCAGCCTCCTCAGACGAATGGCGCTCGGCCTGGCCGGGTTCGGGGTGATGCCACTCGTGCTCGGGGATCTGAAGCCCGATTACGTCGATCTGATCGCCGCCTTGGGCGGCCAGGTGATCAAGCTTGGCCGCGGCCGCGGCTATCTGAACGTTCTGGACCCCGGCGAGGCGACAGCCGCCGCGGCACGACTCACCGGCCGCGCCCGCCGCGAGGTATTGGCGGACGCCTTGGCGCGCCGGCACACGATGATCGCGACGCTGATCACCCTGTCGCGGGCGGCAATCCCAAGCGATCGGGAGGAGATGATCCTCGACCGCGCGCTGCGCGTCCTCGACGAGCGACAGAACGGCATCCCCGTCCTCGCGGACTTAGTCGAGGTGATCGCCGACGGGTCCGATGAGCTGCGACAGGTTGCGATGGACCGCGGTGACCGCGGGCGGTATGACGACATCACCGAGAACCTCTTGGTCAGCCTCCGCGGGCTGCTCGGCCGCGGACGGCTCGGGGAGATCTTCTCCGAGCAGTCCACCACCTCGATGCGCCGCGACGTCCCGGCGGTATTCGACGTATCCGCGATCGATGACGGCGACAGCGCGCTGCAGGGCGCGGCGTTGATGGCGTGCTGGTCCTACGGGTTCGGGGCGGTGAACATCGCCAACGCCCTGGCCGACGCCGGTCTTGAACCCCGACGGCACTACTTCGTCGTCCTCGACGAGCTCTGGCGCGCGCTACGCGGGCGGGGAATGGTCGACCGCGTCGACGTGCTGACGCGGCTAAACCGCTCCAAGGGGGTTGGGGTCGCGATGTGCTCGCACACAATGAGCGACCTGCAGGCGTTGGCGTTGGAGGAGGACCGGATGAAAGCCCGCGGGTTCGTGGAGCGCTCGGGGATGGTGATCTGCGCCGGCCTGCCGGCGGCGGAGATGGCGATGCTAACCCGGGTGGTGCCGATGTCAGCCAGCGAGCAATCGCTGCTGATCGGGTGGCAGGACCCGCCCGCATGGACCGCGGGCGCCACGAGCGCGGCGCCGCCGGGGCGCGGGAACTTCCTCGTCAAGGTCGGTGGCCGACCCGGGATCCCCGTGCACGTGCGGCTCACCGCCTTAGAACAAGCGCTGCACGACACCAACAAGCTCTGGCACGAACGGTCGAGCATCCACCACGACAACGGTGAGCGGCCGGTCGCGCCACGGGGTGAGGGTCAGTGAGCAGCACGTCGCGTCGCTCGGAGGGACCGGCGGTCGACCTCGAGCTCGTGCTGCTGTGGGCGGCGATCGGCGTGGTGCTGGGGCTCGTGCTCGTGCTGGTGGCGGCCGCGCATCTGGCGCTGCTGCTGCAGGGCGGCCGTGAGCAGCTGCCGGCAAATCCCGCCAAGCTGGCGATCGACCTGGTCCGCGGCAGGGTGCGCTGGCCAGCCGGCGCGACCGCGATCGCGGGCGGCCTGGCCGCGGTGCTTGTCGGGATCGTCGCGGCAGCCGGTAGGTCGCTGCGGTCCTCGCGGCGCGGTCACGTGGATCGCGCGTCGCGGTGGATGGGTCGCGGAGCGGAGATCCGACGCCTGTCGGCCAGGCACGCGGGGCGGACCGCGTCCCGGCTCGGTGTCGACAGTCCAGGGCTGCCGATCGCACGGACGGTCGCGGACGGTCGGCTGCTGTACGCGGGTTGGGAGGACGTTTGCGTGGATGTGTGGGGGCCGAGGACGGGGAAGACGACGAGTCGGGCGATCCCGTCGATCCTGGCTGCTCCGGGCGCGGTGTTGGTCACTTCGAACAAGCGCGATGTCGTGGACGCGAGCCGCGATCCGCGTGCGGAGGCCGGGCGGGTGTGGGTGTTTGATCCTCAGCGGATCGCGGGGGAGCCGCTGGGCTGGTGGTGGAACCCGTTGAGCTACGTGACCGATGAGGTCCGCGCGAGCGAGCTGGCGGACGTGTTTGCGCTCTCCAGCCGCGATCCGGGGGCGCGAACGGACGCGTTCTTTGACACTGCGGCGCAGAACCTCGTCGCCGAGTTGCTGCTTGCCGCGAGCCTGGACGGCCGGGCGTTGACGCAGGTGTACCTGTGGCTGACCTCCCCCGGCGATGAGGAGGCGGTGCACATCCTGCGCGAGCACGGCTACCGGATCCTCGCCGCGTCTTTGCAGGCGCAGATCAACGCGCCTGAGAAACAGCGCGGCGGCGTGTTCGGCACCGCACAGGAGCTGTGCGCGTTTATGACCAACCGCCAGGCGATGGCGTGGGTCACCCCCCAGCACGAGCTGACGCAGTTCAGCGCGGACGAGTTCGCAGCGTCCAAGGACACGCTCTACAGCCTCTCCAAGGAAGGCAAGGCGTCGTGCGCGCCGCTGGTGACCGCGCTCACGCTCGCCGTGTGCGAGGCGGCGGAGGAGCTCGCCAAGCGCTCGGCGGGCGGGCGGTTGGCAGTACCGATGGTCGCCGTTCTGGACGAGGCGGCGAACGTCTGTCGGTGGCGCCAGCTCCCGGACCTCTACAGCCACTATGGCTCGCGCGGAATCTGCCTGCTGACGATCCTCCAATCCTGGTCCCAAGGGGTGGAGGTGTGGGGCAAGGAGGGGATGAACAAGCTGTGGTCCGCCGCCACGATCAAGGTGTACGGCGGCGGCGTCACGGAGGTCGAGTTCCTCGAGCAACTCTCGCGACTGATCGGCGACTTCGACCTCCAGAATCACTCGGTCACCCACGGCGCGCGTCAGGGCCGCTCGACGAGCCGGTCGGTGCGTCGCGAGCGCATCCTTGACGTCGCGGACCTCGGGTCTCTTCCGGCCGGTCGGGTTGTCGTGTTCGCCTCGGGCAGCAAACCAACGCTCGCGCGGTCGATCCCGTGGATGAACGGCGCTGACGCCAAGCGTGTGCGCGCGTCGATCGCCGCGCATGACCCCGCGCGCGAGCACACCAACGGAGGTGCGCGATGAGCGAGTTCGAGGAGATCTACGACGAGGATTACGTCAGCGAGCCAGCCCCGGACGAGGTGGCTGAGCCTGCGTCGAGCACTGGCGGGGAGGCGCGTCCTGAGCCGGTGTACGGGTCAGTTGAGCAGTTCCTGGCGGAGTATCTGCTGCCGGTGTATCGCCGGGCGGTGTCGGGGACGAGCACGACCTGGTGTGCGCAGTGGTGGCGTCATTCGGAGGCGTGGATCCGCCTGGATGGGCTGTGGCGCTCGTGGGAGTACCTGCGCTTGGATGCGGCGACCGGGATGTCGGTGTGGCTGCGCGACCACGCCGATCCGCACATGGCGGTGCTGCTCTCAGCAGACGGTCCGTTCAAAGGCTGCACGCCCGATCAACACGCCACCCGCCCGCTCAAAGCGCTGCCGTTAGCCCCGGTGCCCGAGGGGACACCGGATCCGACCGCCGCCGCTGGCGGCCTGCTAGGCGATCGGTGAGCGGATGCGCGGCGCGGCCCTGTTGTTCGCCGGCGGGTTCCTGGCCCTGCTCGGGTTGGTGTTCGGGCTGATGCTGCTCGGCGGATCGATTGCAGAAAGCTGCCAGGGCAGCGGGGTGTCGGCGGCGGGGGAGCCGCCGTTGGTGCAGTACTACCTCGGCGCCTCCCAGCGCTACCAGCTCGGGCCCGATGGCTACGCGTATCTGGCGGCGATCAACAACGTCGAGACGAGGTTTGGCACGAACATGGCCACGAGCTCGACGGGCGCGCTTGGCTGGATGCAGTTCGAGCCTTCGACGTTTGTGACCTATGGGGTGTCGGTCACCAACCCGGGTGGGCGACCCGATCCCTTTGACCCGCAGGACGCGATCTACTCGGCCGCTAACTATCTCCATGCCTCGGCCGCGCCGGGGAACTGGTCGGCTGCGATCTACACGTATAACCATGCCGGCTGGTACGTCACCGAGGTGCAAGCGTTGGCGGCCCGCTACACAGGTCCGAGCGGCCTTCAGAACCTGAGCGTCGACATTCAGGCGGCGTGGGGCGGCAAGCCGCCGCCCCACCTGCCCACCCCAACGACGATCCCCGTCGTCTACTCGCCTGCCAGCGGCGGTGAGTGCTGCCCAGCCGCAACCGGCTCAGCGGTCGGGGCGGCGGCGGCGGGAGGTGCTTTGCGGTGCGGAGAGCTGGTTGACGATGTGACGCCGGTGCCGGGGAACGTCGCGGTGATCATGCCCGACGGGCTCGCGCGCCCGCCTGAGCAGGCGCCGGCACCGGTGCAGGCGATGGTCGCGGCCGGGGACCGGATCGACCACTTCGACTATCAGTACGGCGGCGGTCACGCCAACCCGGCGCGGTCTGACAGCCAGACCGACCCCCAGCCCCAAGGCGGCACGCTGCCGGGTGATAACGGCACCCCGGGCTATGACTGCTCAGGCGCTACGGACTACGTCCTGTACGGCGGCGGGCTCGGCCAAGCCCTGATGGGCGGTAGCGACCCGGCCTCCGGGGCGCTTGAGAGCGTCGGCGATCCCGGAGCCGGGCGGTGGGTGACGATCTTCGCTAACGCTGGTCACGTGTTCATCGAGGTCGCGGGGATCGTTCTGGACACGGCGCATTACGCGCCGGTGCAACCCGCGAGCCCGTCGACCGGGCCGCGGTGGCAGCCCGGATCGATCATCCCCGCCCAGATCGCAGGTGATCAGTACGGCGGCTTCATTCAGCGACATCCGGTCGGGCTATGAGCCGCCCGGCGCGCACCATCAGCTTGGGGTTGCTGCTGGTCGCCGTGGCGATCGCTGTGCGCGTGGGACACGGGAGCGACGGACGCGCGCACGTTCAGATGACCAGCAAGGCGTCGGCCGCGAGGCTCGCGCGGGCACCCTCATCACCGGCGACTGCCGGCGCGTCGCCGCGTCAGCGCATGTCGGCCGCCGACGTACAGCGCGCGTTCGTGCGTTCCTACTTGTCGTATCTCAGCGGGTCGCTGCCGGCCAGCCGGCTTCGGTACGCGAGCATCACCGCCCGCGATCAAGCCTCGGCGGGCGGACGGATCCCCGCCAGCTTCCGCGACGGCCCACTCCAGGTGCGAGCCGTCGCCGGGGAAGGCTCGACGCTGTACTCGGCGCAGGCGACGATCGACGCAGGGAATCGCGCGGAGTCCTACCCGTTCACGGTGGCGCTGCTGCGCGAGGCCAGCGGTTGGCAGGTCGCGCAGGTACAGCCCCCGGACCTCGGCGTCGATCAGAACACGCGGCCCGTCATCGGCGTGGAGATTCCGCGGGCGGGTCAGCTCGCGGCTGAGGACTTCGCGCTCAGCTATGCCGACTACCGCGCCGGAGTCCGGCCCCGGCTTGCTGGGATGACGAGCACCGCCGAGGGGGAGCTGCGCGACGGGGAAGATTCGCTCGCTCCGATGCGTTTGCCGCGCGCGAGGGCTCGGCTGCTGGCGCTCTCCTACGGGCCGCTAGAGCAGGACCGCTTCGCGCTGACCGCGACGGTCCGGCTTCGTGGCCGGCGGGTGCGGTTCACGTTCTTGATGTTCGACAGCGGGCGAGGGTGGGAGTGCGATGCGTTCCTGTGATCACCGCCGCCGCACAGAGCTTGTCCCAACGGGCGTGGAGCCTTTCCACGGCCCGTCAACACCACCACCCCAAAGGAGGGGTTATGAATCAAATCACCCTGACGGGCAGGCTCGTGGACGAGCCCGTATTGCGTCAGCTTCCAGACGGCGGGGCCGTCTGTCGGCTGCGTTTGGCGGTCGACGGGATGGCCCCGGGCCGCGAGACCGGGTACGTGAACGTGACCGAGTTCGGCAATTCGGGCGAGGCCTCGGCACGAGTCCTCAGCAAGGGCTGGCTGGTCGCGGTCGAAGGGCGACTTGAGTACCAGCGCTGGCAGACCGACGCGGGTGAGAACCGACACGACTACGGGATCGTCGGGCGAGTCGAGCATCTCTCCGCGCCGCGGAGCGAGACCCGCGAACGGGACGCAGCGCTGGCACGCGAGACCAACCAGCAGGCTGAGGCCGGAGGGAAGGTCGAGGATCCTCGAGAGCCCGGGTCGGCAAGCCGCACGGAGCGGCCGCCGGCCACAACGCGCGGTGAGGCGGTCGGGGCCGAGCGGTGAGCTACCGGGTGCGGGTTTCAGAGCAGCGCTCCGAGGCGCTGGCGGGCGTGGGCGATTGCCGGTATGAGAGCCCGCTTCACGAACGCGAGCAGGCACTGGAGCTGTTACGTGTGCTGCTCGGCCGTGAGCCCGAGAACGACCGCACCCGCTGGTCTGAGCCGCTCGCCGGCGGCGTGCGCTGGGTCGAGCTCATCCCGGAGCCGAGGCGATGAGCCCCGACCTCCGGGATGAGCCGCTTGAGCGGTATCTGCAGTTGCTCGCCGGGAGCGATCTCGGCGAGCGGCTGTTGGAGATTCGGTACCGCCGCCCGATCGGGATGGGGCAGCGGTTCATCCGCGCCCGGCACCTCGAGCACGCGGCCGGGCTGGTTCGGCGGTTGGGGGCGCGGACGGACACGTATGTGGGGGTGCTGCTGCGCGACCGGCGGGCGGGCGGGCGCGACGCGGTGAGTCGCTCGCACCTGGTGTTCGTCGAGCTCGACGCCGCAGCGAGTGAGCGGCTGCTTGACCGGTCGCCGGCGCCGCCGTCGATGCTGGTCACGTCGGGTACTCGGGGTCACGTTCATGCCTACTGGCTTTTGCGCGAGCCGGTCAGCGCGCAGGCGGCACAGGAGGCCAACCGTATGCTCGCGCTTCGGATCGGCGGGGATCTCGCGAGCGTGGACGCGGCGAGAATTTTGAGGCCGCCGCAGACGTTTAATCACAAGCATTGCCCGCCGATCGAGGTGCGGCTGCAGCTGCTCGATCCACAGCGCGCGTACCGGCTTGAGGAGCTGACCGCCGGGCTGGAGGATCAGGCTGCCAAGCGAGGCGCTGACAAGATGTGTCAGGTCCTGGCATCCGAGCGCGCGCGGCGCGGGCGCCAGGCCGGCGTTGGGGATCTCGTGCACGAGCAGCTGCGGGAGATTCCGGCGAGCGAGTACGTCGCACGCCTAACCGGTCGCCAGCCGAACCGGGAGGGGAAGATCTCCTGCCCGTTTCACGACTTATCCGTAGGGCGAGCGGACGGCGCCGACGTTTCGCCTGCTCGTTCGTCTGCGGACGCGTCTTCGAGGGATCGTGGAGGCCCGCGATGAGTGGCGATGCCGAAGCGCGTCGGCGGGCGGCGGGCGAGTATGTGCGCGCGCTATTCGGCCCCGCTCCCGAGGGATCTTTGGTCGAGGTGCGCTTCCGCGTGCCGTCCGGGATGGCTCAGCGGTTCATGCCGGCCTCGAGGGAGCGCGACGTGGTGGACGCGGTGCTGTCGTTGGCCTCGCGCACGGAGGTGTTCGTGGGTGTCCTGCCGCGTGCGCGTCCGGGGGGTCGCCTCGCGGATGTCGTCAGGCGCTCGAGCGTTCTGTGGGCTGATTGCGACACGTCGGCGTCGGTTGCGGCGCTTGCTGGGTTCGAGCCGGGACCGTCGATGGTCGTGGCCTCTGGTAGCAGGCAGCACCTTCACGCGTATTGGTTTCTGCAGGAGCCAGTCGAGCTCGACCGGCTCGAGCACCTGAACCGGCGCTTGGCGGCAGCGCTTGGCGCCGACGGTGGAGTCGTCACCAGGCCGCACACGATTCTCAGGCCTGCGGGCTCGCTGAACAGGAAGCACTCGCCGCCCGCCCCGGTGCGCCTGATCGGCCTGCAGGAGGGCCACCGCGTTGACGCTGATGAGATCGATGGGCGGCTTCCGCGGGCGCGCACCGAGCCCAAAACGACAAGCCACGCCGGGCTGTCGCATGCGTCCTCGCCGATCGCTTCGTCTGATCCGCTGCGGTTGGTGCCGCCGCCGGTGTATTTCGAGCGGCTGACCGGGTTGCGGGTCGGGCGGTCCGGCAAGCTGCGCTGCTTGTTCCACGATGACCGGTCGCCCAGCCTGCACGTGTATCGGGAGCCGGGTCGTGGCTGGTATTGCTTCGGATGCGGGCGCGGCGGCTCGATCTATGACCTCGCGGCGCTTCTTTCGGGGCGCGAGACTCGGGGCCAGAACTTCTCCGAGCTGCGGCGCGAGCTCGAGGAGCTGATGTTGCCGCTCAGCCTGGTTTCCCATTCGGAACGTAGTTGGACCCCGTGGTCTCCGTCGTGACGACTTCTTGGACCCCGACGGCCTGATCGCACAACACTGTCGGATCTAGCCCGGAGGAGCGGTCATGGTGAGGTTGCTGGTTCGGCGACAAACCGGCAGTCTCCCTCTGGCCTAGAGCGCCGCTCCTCGCGAGGCCATGAGCGGACGACGAGCGGTCGCCGGTCACAATTCTCGGTGCTGAACCGTATACGGGGTGATATGCATGATGAGCGCGCAGACGCGGAGTTGCTGAGCAGCGGGGTCGCGTTTGATTTTGGCTGCTTCTATGACCGCCACGTGAGGGCGGTCACGGCGTTTATCGGCAGCTGGATCGGCGAGCCGGATGTGGTGTTCGATCTTGTTGCCGAGACGTTTGCGCGGGCGCTGGAGCATCGTCTGCAGTACGACTCGGCGAAGGGGCCGGCGGTTGCGTGGGTTCTGGGGATCGCTCGCAATGTGATGATCGATTCCGCGCGCCGGGGGCAGGTGGAGTCGGATAGTCGGGAGCGCCTTGGGATGGGTCGGGTTGAGCTTGAGGAGGAGCAGTTGGAGGTGATCGCCGACCGAGCGGACGTCAGGTTGCGGGAGGCGCTTGCTTCGTTGGAGGCTGTCGAGCGGGAGGCGGTGATCCGCCGGGTCGTGCTGGAAGAGAGTTATCGCGCGATCGCCGCGGATCTGCGCTGTTCTGAGCAAGTGGTCAGAAAGCGTGTCTCGCGCGGGCTTGCGCGCTTACGGGGAAGTCTGGAGGGACGATGAAGGATCCGTTTGACATCCTGCGCGCTGACCTGGTGAGCGCGGCCGAGCGTGCGGCGCTGCCCGCGCCGCGTAAACGGTGGGGCTGGCTTCGTCGCCCGTCGCGCCCGATGGCCGTCTTGCTGGTCGCGCTGGTGATCGCCGGGGCGGGCGGGACGGCGGTTGTCTCGCTCACCCGGAGCGCCTCACAGCCGCTTGCGGGGAAAGTCCCGGGAGCGATTACCCCCGCCTCGCTGGCGGGCTACACCTACACGATCGCAGTGACCCCCAGTCTGCCCGCCGGGGTGGCGGGATGGGAGTCGCTTATCATCTACACCAGGACGGGCGCCAGCATCCAACCCCCCCAGAGCGGGGGGACGCTTGTCCAACCCTCCCCGAGCGGAGGGACGCTTGGGTATCCAACGGCCACGTTCCCCGTCTTCGGCGGCGGCACCGGCCCCGATAGCTGCCCCGTCTGCTTCGCGCGCGGCAACGCGGTCACG
The DNA here is from genome assembly GCA_937888775.1 of uncultured Actinomycetes bacterium. Next base: position 11,606 of record CALAQT010000319.1, read on the forward strand.
TACGTCCTTACCGGCCCGCAGGTGTTCGCCGTCCGGATTGGGAGCCACACGATCCGCACCATCACTTCACCCGCCCTGCCGAGCGGCGATCGAGCCGCCGTGGTCTCCATCCCCGCCAAAGGACGCGTGTTCCTCATCCCCGCCCACGGACCCGCCCCGGTCGGTAAGCATTCGCCGGGGATGAAGAACGTCCTCGTCGTCCCCGTCGAGCCGCTCGCCCGCTCCGGGCAGGCGATCCCCACACATTTCACGAGGGACGGGTGCACTCGTCGTGCGAAACGTTGTCGCCCCTCCGGGGTCGGATTCCGACCGCCGCCGGTGACCTGGATGGCACCTGACGCTCTGTCGCACTGGTGGCCGTTGGGGGAATTCACGGTGCCCTACCAGGGCCCGGGCTATCACGCCCCGACCCGTCCGCGTCCGGGCGTCTGTGAGCTGGCGCAACACGGCCTCCCCGCACTTCACGTCCAGTTCGGCCACACCGTCGCCTGGCTCTCGCCGGTCAACGATGCGCTCGGCGAAGTGTTCCTGTCGTGCGTCGATACGGAGTACTGGATGGACGGGTGGCCGCTCCAGGCCGCCGTGCTGCTCGATGGCCACAGGCCCGGGCAGGTTCTGGGGCCCATTCCCGGCGCGCGGCCGATACCCGGCCAGCCGGACATGGTCAACCTCCCCCTCGGGCGAGTCCCCCTGAACTACGACACGCCTATCTCCGCTGATTCGCCGCAGTTCTCGCTGACAGCCAAACGAGTTGGTAATGCCTGGCTGGTCGTGCAGGGCGGCTCCGGACTAGCGCAACGAGTGCATGTGCTCAACGCCCTGCGCATCACCAAACTCGACCTGCATCACCTCACCTCCGGACACGCGACTCATTAACAACCTGCCCTACCAGCCTGCCGAGGGAATGCAGACGCACCCTGACAGAATCTCACGCTTGCGCAAGCGCGGTGCAATTGACCACTGCGTTACTCCAGACGACGCACAGCCTGGAGACTCGGTCGTGGCCAAGCCATCGGTCGCAGATCTCGCGAGGCGCTCTTGGTGGTCAACGGTTACGCGTGCTTGCGTCGCGGCGTTAGTTGGCTTTGCCGTTGCGACTGGCCGCGCGGTGGTCGTGCACACCCCCATCCGAACCAACACGCCAGCACTTCGTCAGGACGCCAAAGCTTCAGCAGCGGATGATCTCGCCGCCGGAATCGTCACGACGCCGCGATCTCGCCCGAGCGGTGATCCGAACGCGGAGTGATCGGCGCCACACTGACAGCGCGACGGTGGGCAGGACGCGCAGCAAGGGAACCTGGTAGACGATTCTCGGGTCCTCGGCGTTGGTCTGAACACCCATGCGTTTCGGCCACCGGCGAGCCAAAGTTCCCCCTTCACGACGAAGCAGGAGCCTCATCCGCGCCTGATCGCGCGCATGACACTGTCGCAAGGATCGAATTGCGGCAGTCATGGCCGAAGCTCAGGTCAGGCGGCCGCCGTCCGGCCGTGGCGCCCGAGCTGGCGGCGCAGCTCGAGGTTCTCGCCCTGGGCGGCGGCGAGCGCGGCCTGCAGGTGCTCGGTCTCGGCGCGGTGGCGTTGTTTGATCTCTTTGATTTGTGCGGTGAGCGCGCGCACCACGTTGCTCTGCGACGGTGGCTGGTCCGCCTCGCGCTGCTGCCGGACGGGTGGCGTGTGTTGTTGGTCGGCGCGGAGTCGCTCGACGCGGGCGCGTAGCGGCGAGCGGTAGAGGAAGTCGATCGACACGCCCGCCGCCTTCGCGAGCCCCCGGAACGTGATCGGCTCGTCGCTGGCGATGAGCGCGTCGAGCGCGGTCTCGGCACGCTGGGTCGCGACCTGGCGTTTGCGCTGCGCAGCCACGCGCAGATTGTCCGGATTCCCGCGCGCCATCAGTAGTCCCGGGACGGGTCCGTGCAGCTGCTCGTGGCGTGCACTCTTCGGGCGAGGTCCTCAGGGATGGCTGTCTGCTCGCCGGTGGCGGCGTCGAAGCCGCAGAGGACTGCGGGACCTGCGATCCGGAAGCCGAGCAGCAGCGTCGCTCGCGCGTTGCCGGGCAACCCGGCGAGCAGTCCCGCCTCGTTCACATAGGCGTTGGCGTCTTCACGGCCGTCGACCGGTAGCGCTTCGATGTGGCCGTCGACCAGTCGCCGCAGGTCGTGCAGGCCATTTTGCTGGACCTCCTCGACCGGACCGAACGCGGGGATCAGCAGCGCCCTCACGCGGCTGGTCCATCGGGCGGCTGGTTGGCCGCGCGGGCGCCGGTGCCGGCGCCGCGAACAGCTTGGTCCGAGTGCTCGGCGAGCTCGGGCGCGTTGAGCGCGGTGATGATCTTCTCGAGTGCGCGCTGCTCGGTCAGACGCTGCTCGAGCCACACGTTGCTGGGGCCCATGTCCTCGCCGGTTCTCGCGCGGAAGGCCTCCTGTCGTTGCGCGATCAGCTCGCTGAGCTTCCCGAACTGCTGTTCGTGTTCGGGCAGGTAGCTGGCGTCGGTGGTGAACTTGTCGCAGGTCAGGCACGCGTTGCCGCGGTCGCATGTCTGCCTGGGCGGAAGCATGCAGAGCCCATTGGGCAGCACCCTGTCGGTGCGGGTGCCGAGCTCGATCAGCGCGAACAGGTCGCGCGGGTCCAGCTCGAGGTCGCTGCCCTCGGCGGTGATCTTCTTGTAGCGCAGGAACTCGCGCTCGTGCGTCTCGCGCAGCGTGTGGGCGTATCGCATTGTCATCTCCGAGGAGAGGTGCCCGAGATAGCGCTGCACCACGTGCACGGGCACGCCCGCGTTGATCAGGCCCGTCGCGCGGGTGTGCCGGAAGCGGTGCACGTTGCTCAACGGGGGGCGGCGTCCCAGGCTGTCGCGAATGTCCGCCAGCTCGCCGAGCTGCTGCAAGCGGCGGGTGACCGTGGTCTTGGGGTAGGAGTGGCGGCCGAGGTGGTTGCGGGTGAGGGCGAGGAACAGGTAGCGCGGTGGCGGCGCGTTCTCGTCGCGGAGCAGCGCCTGCACGTAGGCGTGCACCCACTGCTGCTGCGCGCGGACGATCGCGACGACCTCGGAGTCGATGAAGATCGTGTCCGGCGCGCCCTCGATCTTCGTCTGCTGAAAGCGCAGCTTCGCGACGATCGCGTCCGGGCTGCTGTCGCGGTCTTGCGCTGCGAGACCCGCAATCGGCAACAGGCACTCGAAGTCCAACAACAGCAGCTCGCCTGCTCGCCGCCCGGTGCGCGCGAGCAACATCAGGATCCGCATCGCCTGCTCATCGCCGATCCCGCCCTCCTCCTTGGCGGCGCCGAGCAGGCCAGCATGCCGCATGACCTGCGCCATCGTGTGGTCGTCGAAGTAGACGTCCTCGTCGGGCAACCGCGCCTGGCGAGGCTTCTCGCCCTGACGCCACAGGCGCGCGTGCTGATCGCCCAACGCCTCCCAGCGCGGCTCGCCCAGGGCTCGTGCCGCTTCCTGCTTGTGATCGGCCATGAACGCGTAGAACTGCTCGACGTCGCCGATGATGTTCACGACTGTCCCGTTGGTGACCAGCTCGCCGCGGTTCGCGCCGCAGCGCGCGCGGCGCTGCTTGACGTGGCCGAGGAAGTCCAGCGCCAGCAACCTGAGATCCTGGCGATCGGCGCCCAGGCGCGGCTCGTCGATCCCGCGCTGGGCGAGAAACTGGCTGAAGATCGTCAGCGACATAAGCCGCGCGAGCACCGACGACCAGCGCAGGAGGCCTGTCTCAAGCGCGATCTTCAGCTGCCACTTCAGCGCCTCGCGCAACCAGCGCTGCTCGATGACCAGAAAGTCGTAGCCGGCACGCGCCGTGGTGGGCTCGTGCTGGCGCAGCGGGATCCGCGCGTCAAACCGTGGGCTCCACGCGTCGTGCTGCCACCACGCGCGCGGGTCATACGCGATCAGCAGATGCCGGTAGCAGCGCCTGAAAACCCCCGGCCCCCAATGCGGCCAGCCAAGTTTCCCGGTGCGCCGTGCGCGCTCCTTGATCAGCTCGTGCTCCCACTCTTGAAGCGAGCGGTCGATCAGCGAACGCGCCGGCGCGCCCCCGGCGCGACCCTGTTCCGGGGCAAGGCGGATGAGCCAGTTCACCAGCCGCGCGTAGGGCGCGGTGATCGTCAGCCCGGAGTCGATCACCCGCCACACGCAATAGGCCAGGTCGCGCTGCATCGGCTCGGGCAGCGGCTGCAGATCAAAGCCGCGCCACTCCGGCCGGCAACCCAGCCGCCAGCGAAACGCGGGATGATCCGGAAGCGTCCGGGGCGAGAACTCCGTCAGGCGCAGTTCCGCCGGCACCTGCTGCCACAACCCCAGGTTCCGCTCCTCGGTGTAGAGGCCGCTGCCGTCGAGCGCCTCCACGAGCGCGGCGCTAGCGACGTGACTCATCCGTCCTCCACGTCGCCGTCAGCTGCTGCCACTCAGCGACGGTCCGCTGCTCGGCGTCCTCGGAAACCCACCCGTAGAGGTTCTGCGTCGTCTGGATGTCCAGATGACCGAGACGGCGACTGACGACATGCTCCGCAATCCCGGACAACAGCAGCGCCGTCGCGTGCGTGTGCCGGAACCAGTGTGGAGTGAACGTGGCGGGCACGCGGCCTTCCAGGACTCGACGCAGCCGGCGGACCTGCCAGGCGACCGTCTCGGCTCGGAGCGGGGAGAAGCGCGGCTCGCGCGCGAGGTTGACGAACACCCACCAGCCGTCGAGATCGCCGACCGCCTCATCGGCGCCGGCGTCGCACAGCTGCCAGAGGTACTCGCCGTAGAGCCGATCAAGCTCATCGGAGATGTAGATGCGCCGGTAGCCACCGTTCTTGACCCGCAGCCCGTGTGGGTGATCGTCGCGCGGCACCACCTCGACGAACGGCGTGTCCCCGAGCCCGGTGTGCCAGTCGCGGTGCTGCAACGCGAGCGCCTCGCCGAGACGCATCCCCGACTCAGCCAGCAGCGCCCACAGCAGCCGGTCCCGGACCGAGCCTCTCCATTCCCTGGCGGCCGGATCCCAGCTGGCGCAGGCGTCGAGGATCAACCGGACCTGCTCGGGTGTGAGCGTCGGCGGGGTCGCCGGTCGCGGCCGCGACACCCGCACGACACGTCGCTCATGGCCTCGCCTGCGCGCGAGGTGCTCGAGCATCGGCTTGTAGGCGTGCCGGCCGGAGAACACGCGCTCATAGAGGCGCGAGGCGGCCTCGACGCCGTTGAAGTGGTGGTAGCGGTAGAGCGAGCAGACCGCCTGCAAGCGCAGCGCCACCGTGCCCTCGCTGAAGCGCGCTGGCCGGCGCTCGATCGAAGCAAGTCCCGGTTCATCGCCCGAGCGCAGCCAGCCGAGGAAACGGCCGAGGTCCTCGATCGTCACCGCGTCCCAGGCGAGCTCGTAGACGTCAAGGAACTGCCACCACAGCGCGAGCGCACGGGCGTAGGACTTCACCGTATTCGGCGACCGGCCGAGCATCCGCAAGTACTCCAGATACTCCTCCACCGCGGCAACCACACGGTGATCGCCGTCGAGCACCGTCCACGTGCGCTCACCACTCGGCAGCACCAGGCGCTGCGTCCGGCACGCACCGGTCATGGGTGTGGTCAAGGGCGGGCCGGGCATCGCGGGCCAGGCATCATGCCGACCCCGTCAGACGTACGCGCCATCCGCGAACCGCGGCGGGGGGTGCCCGACGAGCCGCGCCCGCCGGCCACGAATACCAGCTCGCCTACGGCTCACCGGTCTTCGCGGCCGGCGGCATCCCCATCCACCACCGCTCACCAACCCTCACGGATAACTCGTCCGCAACAGCGCGATACGGGGCGTCAGACGCCTCTTGACCTCCGTTGCGTGCGCCCCTCCGTGACTACCGGATTTCATGATGATCGAACCCCGAGCTTGCAGTGCTACGGCGATGGGACGTGGTGGTGTTTTGGTTGTAGGCGAGGTGGAACCGTGTTCGATTTCGCCGGCGCGCTGTGGAGCCTTCAGACCAAGGGCCGCGAGTTCCTGCTGTTGCGCGAGCGGCTCGCGCAACAGTTCGGGACCCACCAATCGCCGTTGGCGGCGGCGCACGTCCGCGCGCGAACGGCCGGCGGGTCGCGAACCGAGCGGGAGGTGCCAGCGCGGTGAGCGCAGCGCTGAAGGTGCTCGTGGTCGACGCGGACGAGCGTTCGCTGAGCCAGCGGGCCGACCACCTGCTGCTCGAAGGGCACGAGGTGTTGGTCGCGGCCGCCGCGCACGCGGCGCAGATCAAGCTCGCCGGCGAGCAGCCCGATGTCGTGCTCCTCGCGAGCGTCGGGGCACCCGCGCGGACGCTCGCGTTCCTGCGGGAGCTGAGATCGGGTGCGCTGCGCGGCGCCGATCAGCGCGTGCGGGTGCTGAGCGTCGGCGTCGACGACGACGCGGTCGCGACGATCCACCTGACAGCCGGGTCTGACCTCGTGCTCCCATCACGCGCGTCGCCGGCGCTCGTGGCAGCTGCGGTCAGGATGCTTGGCGGCCGGGCACGCGAGCGCGATCTGCCCTCCCGGATGCTGCAGGTCGGGAGCCTGACGCTGGACACCGACGCGCGCACAGCCCGCGTCGCAGAGCGGTGCTTGTCGCTCACGAGGCTCGAGTTCGACCTGATGCGATGCCTCGCCAGCTCGCCGCAGCGGACGTTCACCAAGACGGAGCTCGCCCGCGAGGTGTGGGGCAGCGAGCACGTGGCTCACAACAGCCGCACGCTCGACTCGCACGTGGCGCGGGTGCGCCACAAGCTCGGCGACGTCGGCGCCAGCGAGCAGGTCCAAACCGTCCGCGGCGTCGGCTTTCGCCTATCGCAATGACCGGGTTGTGTGACAGGTTCGTGACAAGTTCGCATCGACTCCGCGAACAAACGGGGCGCCGGGGCGCTGCCGGACGGCGCGACGGCGATCATCTCTCGCATGAACGTGCAGCAGATCATCTACCAGGGTCAGCTCGCGGCTGTCGTTGTCGGGCAGGAGGCGACGATCGAGACGCGCCTGTCGGGCGAGGAGCTGCTCGACGTGCAGGCGATGTGCCTGTTCGCAATCGAGGTCGCCGTGGGCGAGCGCCCCGGCCCCTACAGCCACGAGCGAGCGAGAACGTTCGCCGCACAGGCGCGCGCGCAGCGCGCGATCGCGCTGGCGCTGGCCAGACGCGGCGCGTGAAGGGACCTGCCGGCCGCCGGCCTGGCGGCGAAACGAACAGGAACAGAAGGAGCGGTCATGCACGAGCCCGATGGTGTCGGCGAGGCGTTCGAGGAGCTGTTGCGCAGCGGTCTGGCGGCCGCCGGCGCACTTGCGAGGGCTAGTGCGCACGCGCGCGCCCAGCAGCTGCGGGCCGCGGCGGACGCCAGCGAACACGCCGCCCAGCAGGCGCGTGCCGCGCTGGAGGTCGAGCGCGCGGCCG
>CALAQT010000320.1 GCA_937888775.1 uncultured Actinomycetes bacterium
AGCGTGCGACGCCGTCGCTCACGCCCGCTTGGGACGACGTGCAGCAGCCAGCCGATCGCTCTCCCTCGCTGCTGCTCCGTCATCAGTGCGATCACGTCGCGACGAGGGAGCTCGCGCCCCCTTCTGGTGCGAACCGGCCACGAGCGGGCCAGCGGCCGTGAGATCAGCGACGACGGCGCCGCTGCGCACCAACAGCAGCAGCGAGCCGCGGTGAGGCGACGTGACCGCTTCGACTTCAACGCGGTAGTCAGCGCCGAGGACGTCGGCGCGCCCGCGGGCGTTCCGGACCGGCAGTGTCGTAGCCGCGATCGGCCGCTTTCGCATTCTGGGAAGGGAGTGGTGTCACGGGCCGAACCGCAGACGTGAAAGCCGGTGCCGGCACGCGGTTCTGGGCTCGTCATCAGGCCCGCTGGCAGCGGCATGTACTAGACCGACGCCCGTGATAGCACACTCCGTCTGCTCCACTGGACGGGGGCCGCACCGCTGTTTCGGACGGTCGGGAAGGATTCATCGGCGGCTGGCGTCTCTGATCTTAAGGCGCGAGTCGTCTGCGCACCCAGACGCGGGTGGAGCACGGACCGAGCCTCGCTTCGCCCGTCCGGCGATCGCCGGCAGGTCACAGCATCCACAAGAGGAGCCGCGGCAATGCGATCAGCAAGACATCGAAGCCACATAGGCCCGCGTGGGACAGCCATGACCCGTCGCGCATGGTTCACACGCCGGGCTGTGCTGAGCGCGTGTGCGGCCGCTGGGCTCGTGGCGGCCACGGCCGCGCCGGCGGCGGCGTCGAGCTACACGCTTAGCGATCTCGGCTCGCTCGGGCTGGGGGTCACCGTCGGCTCCGCGATCAACGCCAACGGTCAGATCACCGGGGGGTCGTATCTGGCGACCACCGTCCCGACGACCGGCTGCGGTCGACGAGTCACGCATTGCGTGACTCACCCCGAGCATCCGTTCCTCTACGCCGGCGGCACGATGACCGACCTTGGCACCCTCGGCGGGATCTACGCCACGGGAACCGCGATCAACCTCTCGGGAGAGGTGGCCGGCTACTCCAAGACCTCCACCGGGACCTACGAGGCGTTCGTCGATCAGAACGGGACGATGACCGGCCTGGGATCGCTGGTCGCGGGTGGCAGCAGCGAGGCGTTCGCGATCAACGATTCCGGCGCGGTCGCGGGCTCGGCGACGCCCGCGAACGGCGGTCCGCACGCGTTCCTGGACGTCGGCGGCAAGATGACCGACCTCGGTTTGCTCCCAGGCGAAGGTGGCATCTTCACGGCCGCCAGCGGCATTAACAACTCAAACCAGGTCGTCGGCAGCGGCGACAACGCCGCTAGCGATGAACGCGCCTTCCTGTATAGCAACGGCAAAATGACCGACATCGGCACGCTCGGCGGTCCGCAAGCCGCCGCCTACGCGATCAACAATTTCGGCCAGATCGTCGGCTGGGCGCAAACCAGCAGCGACGCCACGCACGCCTTCCTGTACAGCAACGGGAAGATGACCGACCTCGGCGCCTACAACATCGACACCGTCGCCGAAGCGATCAACGACTCGGGCGTAATCGTCGGCCAAACGTACGGCGTCGACAGCAGCGGCTCGACCTTCAACCACGCGTTCATCTACACCGGCGGCAGATTCCGAGACCTCAACACGCTGATCCCCGCAGGTTCAGGCTTCGAGCTCACCGATGCGCCAGCCATCAACCACTCAGGCCAGATCGTCGCCGAGGGGTACAACATCACCAACGGTCAACGCCACGCTTTTCTGCTGAACCCAAGCTAACTTCCCTCGAAACGCCACTGGCACGTGACGAGCCAACGATCTTTGCCGCAGCACATCGCAAACGGGTTATCCGAAGTTTCGGAGAACCGCTTCGCGAGGTGCATTCCGGTAGCGGGCCGCTGGCCAATCGCGGCGCTGCTGCCCGTGAGCAGTAGGAGTCACGTCGCCTCGACTACGGCCTGCGCCCCATCGCCGGCAAAGCGGCCACGCCGAGCGACTCGACAACACTGCTGGTGTTGGTGCATCTCGATCACCCGCCCGAGCCGATAAGAATGGCGCCGAGATCGTCGTTCGCTCCTCAATCCGCCAAGCCGAATCCCGCTCGCTTAGCTCGCTCGCCGCACCCCAGCAAGCACGCGCAGAGCGGTTGCGCGCGAGGAAGCGAAGAGCCGCAGAGCTTTGGATCCGGGCGGGCGGCTCTCGAGATCCCGACGCTCGCCTTGCGCGAGAAGCGAGCGCCCGAGACGAAGCATTCGCCGCTCCGACAAGGCGCGGGTTCCCGACGATCGCGATCCGTTGATATCGAAAGTCGCGACGTCACCGGCCGGCCGAGCAAAGCGCAAGTCGGCACCGGCCGTCGGCGATCAGGACCGCACGCGCGCATCGTCGCCAATACAGTCGCGGGCGATAGCCCGCGGCGAGAGCGGATGCGATCGTCCGCAACTTGCCGGTTTCCTGCGTGGGAGGAAGGTCGGTATCTCCTCCGAGGTGCTCGGGCGGTTGTTTCCTTGAACGTCACATCGGCACCGGCATGGATTGCGCTTGTTTGCGCTCGGAGCGACCTGTCAGGGCGGTAGACGTGGGGGCGTCGTTCTGATCCAATCGGGCCGGTATGCCGTCTGGGGCGCGTCTTGGGCGCACTGCAAAGAAGGACCGTCTGCTCGGGCTCTCGATTCCCATGCTGCTGATCGGGGTCGGCTTCATCGCCGGCGCGTACTTTTCGTACATCGATCAGAACACCGGGCCGGAGGCGATGGCCAAGGTGTCTGGTTGCTCGGGCAGCTACGGGCGATACTCCTCAGGCGTCGTCTGCCAAGGAACCTGGGTAGTCGGCGGCGCGCTCGTCGGCGGTAACGGCCATGTTGTCGTTGGCGAGGTGCAGGACGCCGACGACAGCGACGCGGGTCATACGATCAGCGTCCATCTCCACGGCGACACCGCTTATCCCACCAAGAACAGCCTGCGCGTCCCGATCATCTTCCTCGTGCTCGGGCTGCCCGCCCTCTACGTCGGAGCCTGGGCGCTCGTTTTCGGCGCGCCTCAGTCCTGGACCGGCCGGCGCCCGCCCCGGCAGCCTGCCGTGTAGTCACCGGGGTGCGCCGGCCCGAGGCTGTCAGCGTCACGAGCGGCCAGGGGTGACCTGGTCGATGTTTGCGTCTCGTCGACGACGTGCGTGAGCGACGGGATGCCGGCCCTTGGGCAGAACCGCGCGGGCGATATTGCTTCGCTACCGCCTCGCTCGCGCTAGCTCGATGGGTTTGACGCGGAGGGCGTTCGGTCGGCCATGCTTCGAAGCGCACTCCTGAATTCGGGATGGCGGGATCGCGCCGTGATGGGAACTGACGCCGGGGTTGTCGCCAAGGCGATCGTGCGAACTACGCGGGCACCAGACGAATGCGACCGTCAGACGCTCGGCTGCCGACGCATGCTGTGGGCGATACCAAGCGTGCAGGCTCTCGTGAGGACAACGGCCGAGCTGTCACGAAGCGGGCGTGCGCTGGTAGACCCGACGACCAAAACAGAAGTCCGGCGGCGGTGGGGGTGTCAGAGCTCTTGAGGTTTAGAGGCAACGCACAGCGGACGTCACGGGCGAATGCCGCCGCCGATGTCTTGCCCGGTGCCGTCGGCATTAGGAAACGCCTGCTGAGTTGTGCAACTGAGCGGACCCGCGTTCCCTGGGTCAGCGTCGTCCGACGGTGTCGGATTGCTTGGCTGCCTCTGTCTGCCTCTCTAGGACATGCGGTCAGCGAGCTCGGCGAGGCCAAGGAAGTATCTGCCGTGCGTAATGAGCAGGTCTTCCTCTGATGCTGCAGCAAGAGCCACGATTTCAATCTCGGGCCGTCCGGCAAACTCTGCCTCGGCGGCAAAACGCCCTCGCAGAGCATCGGCATCGGTCGGGTATTGCTGCTTGCGTACTAGCTCGCCGGCGGAGCGATCATAGATCAACAAGAAATGAGCCACGAGTCCATACTAATCGCGTGTAGAAGCGTGCGGCGCAACCTCGTCACCAACCATCTAAATCGCGTCGAGGTGCTCGCGTAGAGTCGAGAGCGACTTTTCTACCGCTCTGCGGTTATCGAGCAATTTAGGAGAATCCGGCGTCGTCGCCTCTACCTCCTCGACGGCGCTGACCAGGTCGGCGACGGTGATGGCGAGTCGGATGGTGAGCTCGCGCACCTCACGGGACGCCACGGCTAGCTTCTGTGCGTTCGTTCCCATCGAAGTTAACTCTTCGCGTACCCGCTCGACTGCACCAGCAAGTACCTCGGAATAATGGACACACGCTTCGCCAGTGTGCGGCTGGAGCCTCTTGTGATCGAGGTTTCGCCGTGGCCTCGCCTATCGCTCCGTCGGTGTGGTCGCCCGGGCCGCGGCCCTACGCGTGCGCAGCACTGCGATGGCCACTGCGATCGCCACGACCGCGATCGTGACCAGCAATGCATAGTGGGAGATTGCCTTGGCGACCTGGACCGCGGGATGTCCGACCGCGTAACCGAGGCCGACGATCAGGCCGATCCACGAGAGCATCCCGAGGAGATCAAAGGCCATGAAACGCCGGAGGCTCATCCCTGTCCAGCCCGCGGCCGCGTAGATGAACGCCGACGGAACCGGGAGGTATGGCGCCAACGCGACCGCGAGGCCGCCGAAGCGCTCCAGGTGAGCGCCGGAGCGCTGCGCCCACTTATCCGCGTTCGGGTGGCCACCGCCCAGCATGGCCGCCGCCTTCGGACCCCACAGCCGCCCCGCCCACCAGAAGAACGGCGTGGCGAACAGCAGCGTCGGAAGCGGAGCGAGGACGGCGAGCACGAGCGATGCCTCGCCCACTCGGGCGAACGCGCCACCGGATGCCATCGCTGACGTCGATCCGCGCAGCGCCTCGAGGAGCACGGGATCGGTCCCGAGCAGGGAGGGCGCGAGGGGCAGAAGCGCCAGGGCAAAGACGGTCTTGACCGCGATGGCTGTCACGCAGGCGATCTCGGCGCGACGCCGCGTGGCGCCGCCGCGCGGGACCTCGTCACCGGGCGGGACGGTCGTCGTCATCTCCCCATTGTTGCCTCACCCATCCCGCGGCGTTCCTGTCCCGACAGGGACACTCCGCCGCACGCGGTCACGCACGCATGGACAGAACGGACGCTTCAACAAGGAGTCTGCGACCGGGCGAAGTCGTCGGCTCGTTGTCGGCGACTTCCGATACGCGCGACTGGCCTGGTCGGCTCCGTGGCCGATGAGCGCTTCCTCTCTTCCAGTCTTACGCGGGCGACCGACCCGGCGCTGGCGATCGCGTTTGTCGTCGCACCGGCCGACTGCGCGGCTCGTTCGGCGCCGAACTGGAGATCCGCTATTGCGTCCTGGCGTCGCGTTAGGTTCTGTTTGATGCGGCTGTTCGGCCGATACGAGCGCAGCGACGCCTCCCGATCCCCCGAGTGCGAGGACATGTTCACCTTCCTGAACCGGAGCGCTCGCCCCGATGTAGTGAACATCCGGGCAGAGATAGAACGTTGGTTTAAGAGTTATCCGGCCGACAATCAGGCTGAGCTGTTGTCGAAGTTTCGGAACCGTCGGCAACACGGCTCGGCGTGGTGGGAGCTATACCTGCACCGGCTCTTCACGCTGCTTGGCTTCGAGGTTGAAGTTCATCCCGAGCTCGACGGAGTCAGCACGCGCCCGGATTTCGAGGTGACCCGGCCGACGGGGCAGTTCCTACTCGAGGCCGCCACGACCGAAGCAGGGATCGTCGAGCCTGGACGCGACGGCACGCGAGAGGGATGGATCATCGACGCCCTCAACGCGGCGCCACACGCGAACTTCTTCGTCAGCCTTCGGTTCCGACTTGTTGGGCAGCAGCGTCCGCGCAACGTCGAGATCGCCGGCCCGGTGGCTGCGTGGCTCGACGGGCTTGAAGCCGATGAGATCCTGGCCACGAGCAACTTCCCTGAGCAGGAGTTCGTGTTCCGGGACTGGAGGATCCGCCTGCGAGCGATCCCCAAGTCGCCCGAGTGGCGAGGCGTTCACGACGGTGACGTGCTCGTCGGCATGGGTCCTGCGACGGGTGGGTTCGTGAACGATCGCGAGCGAATGCTCGCCAAGCTTCGGGACAAGAGCGGCAAATACGGGGCCCCGGGATTGCCGATCGTCGTGGCCGTCAATCTCTTGTCGACCTTCGGAGAGGAGCGTGCGGTCGAGCAGGCCCTCTTCGGCAGCCTCGCCATCCATGTGCCGATCGGCGGTGATCCGACTTCAGCGGAGACGTTTCGGCAACAGGACGGGTTCTGGATGCGCGACGGCCAGCCCCTCGCGACCCGCGTGTCGGCCGTGCTCGAGGGCCCAGGGCTTAGCCCCTGGACGATTGCCCAGAAATGGCCACGTCTCTGGCTCAACCCATGGGCAGCTCACCCGCTTGAGATCGACATCCCCATCCCGCGGCGCGTCGGCGACACGACGGGCCACGTCGAGTACTTAGATTCTCAGACCACACCGGGGCGGCTGTTCGATTTGGCCGAAGACTGGCCCGGGCCGATCAGCTGATTTCGGCCCGAGGATTCTGGGGCCGAACAGCAAGACTCGACATGGCTGGAGCATCACCAACCCATGGGTTCCGGCTCGGATCTGACGTGCTCCAGGCGCGATCGCTTTCGCTGCGGCCACAGCTGAGACGGACGAGCGCCTTGGCGACGATGCGCGCGTGCGGTCCCGATCGCCGACGGCAGGTGCCGACTTGCGCTTTGCTCGGCCGGCTGGCGACGTCGCGACTTTCGATATCAACGGGATGCGCTGCTCCGCCGTCGGGGCTGGGGTGCGCGTTGGTGGTTCGCGGGCAGCTGAGGCCGCGCGCTGGGCGCGGCCTCAGTGGCCGGGCGGCTCAGCGAGCGAGCCGAAGCCCGTTTGTGGCCGAGATCATCGGCGCTGGCCGCTCGTGAACGGCGTGGACGATTTCGGTGTTGTCGATCCCGCGCAGATACACCGACGTGATCCCGAGATCGGCATGCCCGAGCTGGCGCTGTATGACCAGCAACGGGACACCCTCGCGGGACATCTCGACGGCGTGAGCATGTCGCAGCTGGTGCGGCGCAACCCGTCGGCGAACGCCGGCGGCACGAGCCGCGCTGTGGAGCTGGACACGGATCCCGGCGGCCGAACGGCCGACCGCGGGTCGCGCCCCGCAGCACGCAGAACAACGACCCGACCGGGAGCGTGGCACGGAGCTCCAGCCACGGGTGTAGTTGCTCCCATGCCCACCGATCCATCCCGACCTCACGACGCTTGTCGCCCTTCCCGTGCCTCACCAGCACGGCGCCTCGTTCTGAGTCGAGATCGCTCTCGTTCAGCGCGAGCGCTTCGCTTATCCGTAGCCCGGCGCGCCAGAGCACGACGATCACGCCGCGCAACCGTACGCCGTCCGGGCTGTCGCCCGCGGCGCGCATGACCGAGATGATCTCCTCAACGGTCGGTGGATCGGCTGGGTAGCGGAGCCCCTTGTTGCGGGGCGGGCGGCCGCGGTGGTAGCCGGGCAGGGTGGCGGGCGATCGCCAGCGACCGGCGCAATCCACAAGCTTTGTGGATTCCATGACGTCCTCCTTCGGACGATGATTGACGCTCGTATCGTCCCGGTCAGCAGCGCCAGGTCTACTCGCCGTGGGCGCTCCAGTTCGTGGCGAAGCGCAAGCCCGCGCCGCCCCGCTCGGACCCGCTCGGAGTGCTAGCTGGCATGCGACTCGTCAGCTAACTCCGCGGAGATCCGCGGTGGCCGCTTGAGCGGCAAACCAGCCGTCCCGGCCGCAGCGGCGCCGGCCGCTCCCTTCACGCGGGAGCACAAGCGAGGGTCGTACCCCGGCCGGATCGAAAACGGAAGCGACAGCCGAGCGCCCACGCCCCGTGAAGACGAATCCCCGCGCCGGCGCCGACCGCGCGCCTGGATCTGGGCGAAGGCGAGAGCCGCCAGGGTCCAACCGGCACCGACATGCTGACGAGCGCATTCGCAGAAAGCACACGTGCGCGACGCTCGGCGGCTGCCGCGTACCCCGGCCCAGATGGCGGACGCCTGCTTGCCGTTGATAGGGATCGCCCGGACCGGGGCGCACGCGATGGCAAAGCAGAAGCGTGGGCTCGGAGGCCGCAGCATCGTCGCGGACGAGTGCCTCCTCGCCAACACGATCGTGAGCGCCGCGAACCCCGGTCAAGCAGAGCAGTCGTCAGCGGCGGTGCTCGAGGATGGCTGTTGATGGGCGACGCCACACGGAGGGGGACGCCGGCGAGGGGCAGCTGACGGCTTCGGTGTCGCGTGGTCGCAGAACGGAAACCGCGTCCGGGCTTGGCTGATCAGCGACAACCTGAGAATCTGATTCCGGCTGACTCCGAAGTGGCGAGGCCGACGTGCTGATGGCGGCGTCGGCGTATCGGCTCGGACAACGACCCCGTGGGTGCCGAGGTCAGGTGGGGGTCGTAGCTTGCGGGGATCGAAAGCGAGCCGATAGGCGAACAGCAACTGCAATTTAGACGTCGTCAGCTCGCTCCTGGTCAGCGCCTGTAGCGTTGTCTTCTGGAGCCAGGCGGGCACAGGCTCGAGGACCTTCTCCGCAGTCGCGAGTATGTCCTTGAGGGCACGGTGCTTCGGAACGCCTCGAACTCGGTCTCATGCCCGCGGATGGCCGCGGCCCGAGCTTGTCCCGCCAGCCCGGAGTAATGAAGGATGAGGGCGGGCTTCAGGGACTCGCGCCGGCTCAGGTGTTGTTCATCGGCCACGAAGTTCCGAAACCCGTCTTTGACCTTGCCCTTCGCTTCGTGCGGGGAGCCGGCCCAGCGCCCGAGCGATGGCTCGATCGCGATGAACACGTACTCCACGGGACCTGACGGCTCGACGTTCGGCAAGTAGATGTCGCCGTCGGCTTCGGCCCGGGCCCTGAACCGGTCTTCGAGATCGTGATACGCGTCGTGGAACGTCATCGTCCAGTTAGGTAGGTAGGGGGAGTCCCGCGTCCCGGACCCTAATGGAGTGCGACGATGACGTCAGGATCGTCGACTTTCCGCAGTTGCTTGGGCTGACCAAGACAGCGGTCCCGCCACCGCGAAGGACGCGACGCGGTGAATACCATCATCCAGAACGGTCGGGCGCGCAGGATCAGGAAAGGCTCGGGGGTGCCGTCGATGGTGATGAGCGGCGATCGCGGATGCCGTCTGGGCAACTACTCTCAGGCGTGAGTCCCACTCCTCTTGGCTCGCGAAGCAGACTAGTCTCAGGAACTCGCGCCGCTGGGGTGTAAGGTCCTCGCGCGCCAGATCGAGAGCCGAGGCGAAATCCCAGATGCCGAGCCGTTGGGACGCTGGAACGTTCGCGATCCGCCGGATCACGCGTTCCACGCCTGGTCCGTCCGGGGGACTTGCCAGCTTCGCCGCAACGCCGTTGGCGGCCTCGGAATCATGCGCGAAATATCCGATCTTTTCACCCAGTGAGACCCACCGGCTAGCCTCCGCGAGCAAGGTATAACTGAGTGCGCGCACACCTCCGTCTCTCAGCTCGAACCGGTCAAGTGATCCGAGAGTCTTGATGAGAGGCTCGAGCCACTCAACCTCAAAGCGCCGTAAGCGAAACATCGCGGGATCGATCTGGTGCCCGGTCATCGCCATGCTCCGGTTTCGACAAACACCCACGGCGAGTCATATCCGCCGTTCGGCTTACAGACGGAGCAATGACTAGTACTGGGTACGGATTCGTCAGGATGGTCAGTTGCGTACTTAATGGGTACGACTACGCGATCAGGATCGGCCCACAAAATCCGGGCGCGTAGGCCGCCAAACTTGGTCTTATCGACACTGAGGAGTCGCTCTGTGCGCTCCTTGACATCGACAAGCGTGGCCGAGTCCTTTTGCAAGTCGGTATACGCGGTTGAGGAACGCAGAATGGGCTCTATGCCAACGCTCCAAACGCCGGTTTCTCGCAGCAGTCCGAGCCAGCCACCGGGGCGAAACCCTCCGCTTGCCGGACTGAAGAGCCGCAGTTGAGCGTCAAGCAGGTTGGGCCTGGGCGTGTTTGTGTCAGACTGTAGGTGACCGGACCCCGTTTGTCGGTCCACCACGGGTGAGAGGGTGGTGGATGTGACGCCGGGAAAGGTAGCGCTCGGGGCGGACGGACAGCCGGGGCTTGTGGCCGTGGCTGTCGTCGCGGAGGCGCGAGCGGAGCGAGTGCCGGAGCGGCGATAGCCACGGCGCGCGCCGCGCCGGCCACCCCCCGGACCGTCACGCGGCCACGGTGATCGGCTCGGTGCTCGCGGTCAGGGTGGCGGCGAACCGGGCGGGGGAGCGCATCCCGAGCGAGCTGTGCGGCCGGTGCTGGTTGTAGTCCTCCCGCCAGTCCTCGATCACGACGCGCGCCTCAGCCAGGCACGAGAACTCCTCGACATCTAAGAGCTCATCGCGGACCTTCCCGTTGAACGACTCGACATACGCGTTCTGCCACGGCGACCCGGGATCGATATACGCCGTCCCCGTCCTCGCGAACCGGCACCAGTCCCTCAGCGCGTGCGAGGTCAGCTCGGTCCCGTTGTCACACCGCAGCAGCGCCGGGGCGCCGCGCTCGGCGACCAGGCCCTCCAACACCCGCACGGTCGTGTCCGCGTCGATGCTCCGCGCGACGTGCATCGCGAGCGCCTCACGGGTGAACTCGTCAACGACGTTCAACACGCGGATCACCCTGCCGTCCGCGGTCTGATCATGCTGATAGTCCAGCGCCCACACATGATTCGCCCGCTCCGCCTCAAGCCGGCCACCCGCCACCGTCGAGTCACCCAGGCGACGGCGTTTGCGTTTGCGCTGCGGCACCCTGAGCCCCTCCTCGCGCCACAGGCGCTGCACCCGCTTGCGGTTCACCTCCCACCCCTCCTCGACCAGCATGGCGTGCGCGCGACGGTACCCCCACCGCGGCCTGTCGGCCGACAGGAACCTGAGTCGCTGCCGCAACGCAGCGTCATCCTCGGCCCGCGTTGGCTGATACCGCTCCGTCGAGCGATGCTGACCCACCACCCGGCATGCCCAGCGCTCGCTGACGCCGAGACGGTCGCGAAGCATCGCGACCGCTCGACGCCGACGGGCCGGGCTCACCAGTTTCCCCGGGCAACCTCCTTCAACGCCCGCACCTCGAGCGCCTGATCAGCCACGATCGCCTTCAAGCTCGCGTTCTCACGCTCAAGCTCCTTCAACCGCTTCGCCTCCTCGGCCTTCATCCCGCCGTACTGCGCGCGCCAACGGTGGAACGTCGCCTCAGAGATCTCCAGGTGCTTCGCCGCCTCCGGGACCGTCTTCCCCTCGCCGAGCATCCGGTCCGCCTCCCGCAACTTGCGGATGATCTGCTCCGGGGTGTGCCTGCGTCGCTTCACGTGCGATCGGTTCCTTCCTCGTCCATGATCGTGGACGCGAGAACCTCTCACAAGGCGCGGACCGATCCCCGGGGCTCAGGTCATCCAGAGTGGGTCCCGAATTTCGACGCCGTCGCCAACCTCGTGTACTCCGCCGACGGCGCCAGCGTCGACACCGTGCTCGTTGAGGGTGAGGTGCTAATACGCGGCGGTCGCCTCACAAACATCAACGAGCGCGCCCTATACGCCGAGGCGCGCGCCGTCGCTGAACGCGTCGTCGCCCGCGCCGGGCTGCGATCCAAGCGCGTAGACCGCTGGCCGCTGGTGCGCGGCTGATCGATCGCTTGCCGCGCGTAACTTCGGGCCGCCGGACCTACGACAGCCAGTCCGCGCGCGCCTCCAGACGACCGCGCCCCCGCAACGCGACCCCTCTCGCGACGGTCATGCAGTAGGAGAAGCCCTAGCCGCTCGTGTCGAACTAGCGGTCTAGCGGTTAACGATCGGATCGAAGCGCTGGCCCCGCACGCACGTCCGGCTCTCTCAATTTGGCAACCTCAGCCAACACCGGCGATCGGTTGCAACGTCGTCCTGAACGTCGGCGACTCCTGCTTTTGCGTCGTAAGGTCGCTTCGGCTGCCTTCCGCATTCGCGTTGAACCAGTGGTGCCGACCGGCCTGCGGGCGCCGGGCTCGGAGCTTGTGCATTCGCCCAAATCCGCTCGCGCCGATCCGTGTCGCCGGCCGCAGGACTGTGGCGGGGGACGCTGGGCGCTGGCTGCTGCTTTCAACCCGACCGGGCCAACCGGCGCGCTTGTGCAAACGCGTGCAACCAGCGGCGCCGACCGGACTGCCGGCGCCGGGCTCGCCGCTTGTGCATTCGCCCAGAAGCGGTAGCGAGGGCCAGACTCGTGCTTCTGGGGACGAGGAGCACTAGGCTCGCCTCGATCCGCGAGACGCCTCCATCGCCGGCATTGCGGAAGTGAGCTGGCTGGGCCGTTTGCTCGTCCGGCGGGGTTCAGCTAACGCCGCGGCGTTAGCTCACGATCGATCCACCGCGACCTTGCTAGCACCCTGTCGTGCCGCATCCGCAGCGGAGCAGCAGCGTCCCGTCGGCGCTCAATTAATGCGCTTGGGAACGAGACCATCATTCTGACCATGCGGCTCGCGCCGCTTCCGCATTCGATCGGGATCCAGAACGCGGATCGGCCAGCCGCCCAGTTGCCTGCTTTCGATTCGCGGCGTGCCTCCTGGTCGTCGAGGGCGCGCACCCGCAACGCGCGGATCGCGCGACTCTCGCCCGACCGGGGACTAGACCTGCTCCGCAACGAAACCAGGGCGGACCAGCGCTGGAATCGACGGCATGGTCCGACGGCCCGACCCCGATGCCGGCGTTTGTGCGATCTTGACAATCCGCGGTTGGCCGGCAATTCAAAGCGGAAGCCGACGCTGACGCCGACTTGGTGCCTGCTTTGGAACGCCTCCAGAAGCCTCGCTTGACGGCTGGCTCGCTCCTGCTCTCGTCCGGGATTGCGGAAGTTCTGGCCCGGACCGGGCCCTCGTCCTTCGCCGATGCAGCAGTCGCCGCGACGTCGCGAATGAGACGGCGGGCGACGTAGCCCAGTCAGCGGCCCCGTGGCAACACCGTGGCAACAGTCACCCCGCAAGATCACTCCAAAGCGTCCGCCGCGCCGGACGAATCGCCCGCAAACACTAGGCGCGTACGGGTCTTACACCCTCGACCTCAGGTTGAGGGCCTTGTGGACTGATTGGTCCGTGGAGGTTCGAGTCCTCTCGGGCGCACTGGGAAAGCCCCGCAAGTCGGGGCTGTTTTCGTTTTCCGGATTCAGGCTGCTTCCGTCCGTTCGGTGTGGGTACCGTTGTCACGTGACAAATACCCACATCCGTACCCATCTTCTGACAACACCCTGTGGGTACGCATGAGCGTCCGCCTGCATCGAGGCGGCTGGGAAGTTCGCTGGCGAGAAGCGTCCGGCCGCCAGCGGGCGCGTCGGTTCACGTCGGAAGACGCGGCGCGCGCCTTTGACGAGGCCATCGCAGAGGCCTCCCCCGCCGCGCGGCGGACGGACACCGCCCGTCACGGGCGCAGCGGCGGCGTCTACTCCTACCGCACCGCCGAAGCCGTCCGATGGCGGTTCGTGTACCGCCGCAGCGACGGCACGCAGACGACGAAGCGCGGCTTTGCGAGCGAGCGCGCCGCGCGAGATGCTCGGCGGCGGCTGATTGAGCAGATCGAGCGCGGCGAGGTACGGCACACGAAGCAGACCTTCGGCGACTACTGGGAGCGGTGGCTCGATCGCCGGCGTCCGTACCTCGAGCCTGGAACCTGGTCGGGCTACGAGATTGCGGGGCGAAAGCGGCTACTGCCCGCTTTCGGCGAAAGGCCGCTCGGTGAGCTGTCGGTTGATGCGATCCGTGAGTTTGTCGGTGAGCTTGCCGATGAGGTGGAGGCGGGCGAGCTGGCAGCGAAGACGGTCAACAACGCACTGGGGACGCTCGTGGTCTGCATCAACTCGGCGGTCGAGGATGGCGTGCTCGCGGTGAACTCGGCGTTGCGTGTGCAGCGGCTCCCGCCAGCGCACATCGAGCGCGACTACCTGCGGCTCGACGAGATTCCGCGTTATCTCGACGCGTGCTCTGACGTGTACCGCCCGCTGGCCGAGCTGCTGGTCGGCAGCGGGTTGCGGATCTCCGAGGCGCTGGCGCTTCGGATCGGCGACCTAGAGCTCGAGGAGACGGGCGGTGCGATCGTCGTCTACCGCTCTCGGAAGGGATCCGCAGTTGGATCGACCAAGTCTGATCGGTTCCGCTCGGTCGAGATCGGCCCCGGCCTGAGTTCCGTCCTACGGGATCAGGTCGCCCGTAGCGCTGAGGTGGCGGCGGGAGACCGTGCTGTTGCCCCGGTGTTCATGATGCCGATCCGAACCGTGAAGCGAAGCCAGGGCCGGTGGGAGAGCGCGGGAGTCAGCCGACCGCTCGACCGGAACACGGTCTCGCGCGACTGGCACAAGGATGCGCTCCAGGACGCCGCGCTGCGCGATATGCCGCTGCACGCGCTCCGCCACACGGCCGCCGCGGCGTGGCTCGCCGCCGGAAACTCGCTCATGTACGTGCAGCGTCAGCTCGGTCACGCGGACATCGGGACGACCGAGCGTTACTACGGTCACCTCGAGCGGCACGTGCTCGCCGCTGGGGCGATCGCGACGGAAGATGCGATTGCGCGCGCGGCGACCGGCCGCCATTAGAGGAGCGATTGTTGACCGCGGATCGGGACGACTGAGCCGCCCGCGGTACCGGTCGCGTCCTCGGAATGTTCCTTCGGGGTCTCTGGCCATGGGCGGTCGTTTCGGCAGGGCAGCCAGCCCCCGCGAGCCACCGCTCGATGTCCTCGGCGACGAACCGAAGCGGACCATCCTCACCGCCGAGCCGGAACGACGGGATCCGACCGGTGCGAGCCGCCTCGTAGACCCAGGCGCGGGAGACGGAGAGCAGGCGAGCGACGTCATTCGGCCGCAGCAAGTCAGCCCGCGAGCTTGCGCTCGACCGCGAGCGCTGGAGCGTCCCCATGCGCCGCGAGCGCGGCTACGCCGAGGAGCTGCCCGACCTCGCGGTCTGGCTCGAACGCTCGAAGTCACCGGGGGCGGTGATCGCCGAGAGTGGCGGGCGCCGCGAGGATCGCCAGCGGATGATCCTCGAGGGCTGGCGCGACGCGATCTGGTCTGGCCGCTACGCCACAGTGCGATACGACTGCGCGAGCCCATCCGTCGCCCACTGGATCTCCAGGCTGGCGAAGAAGTTCGGGCTGACCGGTTCGACATTCACGGCCGTTGTGCAGACCACCGCAGAGCAGATCGCCGCCCTCTCCCCCGCCGCCCCGGACAATGAACCGGCCTTCGACGAGGCGAGGCCGTCAGGTGAATCCGAGCGGGCACCTGGAGAGGAGGTCCAGACCGCACCCGTTCGAGCGCCAGCACAGCGGGAACCGGAGCAAGTCGCACCGTCCGAGCCACTGCCGGCGCCAGAGCCTGAAACGGCTGAGGCCGCGGCGGAGCGCGAGCGGCACTACCGCGAGATCTTCGGAATGGACGAGCAGAAGCCTCGCCGCCGATGGCGCCGTTGACGCCGTGCGGCCGATGCGTTCCGGATGAGACCAGGTACGGCTGGGCAGTGCTCCCGCCCGCGAAGCAGTCCAACCGGGACCGTTCGACTGGATCCGGTCAGCGCCTCGCCAGCACGCCTGTCGTCCGCGCGCACCAAGCTCCAGCCGACCCATACGTTCGACAGCCAACGACAGGAAAGAAGGGAGGCCTCGTGCCGAGCGTCGCTGGCGAGCCGCGCGATGAAGACCTCCGGCTGACGCCGGCTCTCGCCATCGACCTCGCTGCGCTCGGTCAGGATCACGCGACGGCCTGGTGCGGGTCACGATCGAACCGGTGCGCGACGCCGATCCCGCCCACCCGCACTTGTGGCGGTGTTTGGCAAGGTCCGATCCGGAGCTCGACCGAGCGCCATCGCTGGCGACGGTCGACGCGCTGATCGCGAGCGGCGCGCTCGCCGCCGACGATCCGGTGCTGGGGCAGCTTGAGGCGGTGCGCCGCCGGCTGCCGCGCCCGCACCTGCGACAGACGAGCCGACCGGGTTCCGGGCGCTGCCCGATCCATGGCCCTCGTTGATCCAGCGGCGCGGACAGACCGACGGTCCGACTGGGCTCGTGCTGGTCGCCGCCGAGACACCCGCGTTCGGCGGTCACCGAGTTGCGGTTGATGTGCTCGAGTCCGGTTCTGATCGGTTTACCGTTGCCGTCCGCGAGCCCCCCGGACCTGGACCCGGCCCGCCGTTCCGCGGTTCGGTCGAGGACCTCGAGCTCGTCTGGTGGGCGCGTGACGATCGCGGCAACCACTACCTCGCGGCTCGCGACGACGGCGAGCTGCAGTTCACGACCCCACTGGACCCGCTCGCCGCCACCCTTGACCTGATGCCGACTGCGGTTGACTGCCGAGCCGTGATCTCGTTCCCCCTGCAATGGGTGGCCAACAACGCGTGATCGGCTCGTGGGTGAGGCCTGTCGCAGGCCGAGATCGACGTTCGCTGGGGTGGCGCCGACCATCGCGTCCGATAGGAGCCCCGCGAGCTGCTCGCGTGCGACCGCGGCAAGCGCGAGTACGACCGCGCGCTGGCGCCGCGGACGGACGAGCGCTCCCCGTGCATCGAGCCTGACGATCGTGCAGTCGACGGGGACGAGAATGCTGCTGGCTCGTGGTTGCGGCAGTCTCGGTGACGTTCCCTGCGGTCGGCTGTCGCGTCTGCGAGATTGCTCGGGATGGTGGGCGATCTCGATCAACGTGCTTTGGCAGCCGCCGGCGCGGTCGCGGCCGCGCACGGGCTGGCGCAGGACGAAGCCATCGTCATCTACTCCGGGAGCAACGTGCTGGTGCATCTGCGTCCCGCGCCGGTCGTCGCTCACGTGATGACCGGAACGGTGGCGCTCCACGACGATCCGTCAAGGTGGCTCGAGCGCGAGATCTCGGTGCTTGAGTTCCTCGCGCCCGCCGACTTGGCCGTCGCCCCGAGCCCGTTGATCGCACCGGGGCCACATCACCACAACGGCCTGTGGATGACCTTCTCAGAGTGGATCCCCGACGTCGAGACCGCAACCCACCTCGATGACGCTCACCGGCTCGGTCGGGCGCTGCGGGATCTCCATGATGAGCTGCGACCGTTCGAGGGTGACCTGGGCAACCTGGATGCCCTTCGCGAAGACATCCAGCGCCTCCATGGCCAGCTTCGGCCGGCCGACGCCCAGGAGGCCGACGCGATCTCCTCGCTTCGCGCGCGACTGGACGCGCTGCAGGAGGTCGTCTTTGAGTCGACCCTCCCCACCCAGGCGCTGCACGGAGACGTATCGCTCAGCAACCTGCTCCACACGCCGCAACGCCTCATCTGGAACGACTTTGAGGACACCTTTCGTGGGCCGGTTCACTGGGATCTGGCCAGCTACGTCAGCAGCCTCCGGACCCGCGGCGCGAGCTCGAGCTTCGTCCGAGAAATGCTAAACGCCTACCGCTGGGACGATGAGCAGGAGCTGGCGCCTTTCATCGCCGCTCAGGACGTCTACGACGAGATCTGGCAAATGTACGACCGGCAGCGGCGTCGTTGCCACGAACCGCCGAGTCAGGCCAAGCCCTTGAGCGATCTCTAAATCTAAAACCGACCGGACAAGTCCGTGAGACCGAAGGTCACCCAACGCTGAGGGATCCGACCAGCAAAGAAGCTCACTTCCGCATCGTCGCCGCCAGGGAAGCGACGCCCCGCACTGCCGCTTCGCGCTTCGGCTGAGCCACAGCAGCAGTACGGCTGCCGCCCTAGCTATTCGTAGACCCGAAGCTCTCCGGCGCTGAACACGGGTATCTGGCCCTGAATGGGGCCACTCGGGACAAAGCCGCCGACGCAGCAAACGGTGTCGCCCTCATCGGCGAAGGGGTTGCCGGAGGCGTCGAGCACGACAGAGCTTCCCGGTGGCCCCAGCTGGTGATCTGGCATAAGTCGCACCGGGGTATCGGCGACCAAGAAGTCGTAGGCGTCGCCGGCGTCGGCTCGTCGCAGCCGGCCACGCAGCGCCGACAGCGGGATGGCGACACCAACCAGTGAGAGGGCGTGATGAGCTGGCTCGGTCTCGGTCGATGATCGGTGCATCCGGATAGTTCGCACGGCCTCACACTCGACCTGCTCGACGTCGACCAGGACCGGCTCTGCTGCCGTCCGAATGGCGGGTAGATCGGATTGCGGGCGCAACTTGATCTTGGCCACCCAGCGCCGCGTCGCGACGCTCGACGCCAAAGCTATGGATGCCGGTCACTCCTCGTCGGTCAAAGCGGCGAGCGAGCATCGGAGCGATTCGACCGGGGTCCTCGTCTGAGCTGGGCGGCCAGAGCGCGTCTGGGTAGTCACCGATGCGACACCGGAAGTCGCCCTCTGGACAGCGCCAGTGGACGCCCTCGTCGACCCGGACCGGCATCAGGCCCATCCGATGCACCGGGCACGGAGGGACGGGCCGATCCAGCTCGACGTCCAGGAACGCCTGCAGGCGCGCGACGAAGTTGATCCGCCCCAGTACGTCATTTCGGCTGAGCACGATCCGAGCAGTCGAGCAGTCAGCTGGTGTGACGGTCGCGATGAGCGGAAGCTCAGCCCGGTCCAGATGCCAGCCGATCCCAAACGGCGCGCGGAACACGCAATCGTCGAACAACCCCTGAATCCAGACGACGAGTTCATCCATGATCGTATTGCACCACCTCCGGGCTCCCAGCGGTCAACCTGACTGCCCCATTGTCGCCAAGGCAGCCACGAGACCCAGACTGCCGGTTCCCGCCGGCAGCAGCCACGACGATGAAGCCGGCGCCCCTTGCCGCGTGCATGCGATGATCCCGGCGGTCCGCCCTCGTCGTCGGTGGTGCGGGAGTCTCAAATGGGATCGCTCGATGAACGCGGCCGCGCGAAGCGGGCGACTCGGCAGCTGCTCAGCAGCGCCGTCGCAAATGACCCGTCCGGTGACTTTCGCAATGGCCGGGAGCTATACGCACGGCGGGCTGCTCACGGACACAGCCAGACCCGCGGCTTCTCGCAGCTCGCCGCGATGCGCTTCCGCGTCGAAAGCAGGTGCCTCCCGTAACGCTGAGCATGTGCCGTAGGCATCCGACCGGCTCCTCCGTGATCACCGCGGCTGCAGCCAGCGTCGCGTGATCTTGACCGAGCGCAGCGAGGTCGATAGCGAGAGCCGGCGCCAGCCGGCGGTCTTCATCGCGCGGTCCGCCACCGACGCCCGGGCGCGAGCCCTCCCCTCGTTGCTGTCTTTGCCGCGACCGAAAGTCTGGGCCGGCCAGAGCTTGGTGCCCGCAGACGACCGGCGTCTCGGCCAGGCGCTGACCGACCTACGTCCCGTCTGAGGAGCGGGAGGCTCGTCGCACGCGAAGCGCGCCCCACCCGAGACGCGGACGCCCGCCGCCGCACACGGACGCGCCGAAGCGCCCAAGTGGTACAACGAAGTGGTACAAGGGCGACCAAACAAGCGAGCCGAAGCCAGTGGCGCTCCTGAAAACTCCCTGCTAATCGCCGCTTGTCGCGGAGGGTGAGCGAGGGGACTCGAACCCACGACCGCCTGGACCGCAAGCAGATTTATTCCGGGTCCCTGGAACTGTGCGAGTAGGGCGGTTCATCGGAAGGCTGGGAGCCGCATCCCTCTATGTCCAACTGGCCGACCAGCCGATCCGGCGATATGGAGGCGACCACAACATGCTGACGCCGCGCGGCCCAGTCCTGGCCGACTGCGTCAACCTCAGCGAGCGAGCGGAGCGGAAACCGCGCGCGCGCACCCACGACTGTCCGGCAAAGCCGTACAATGATGTACGGTGAACCCGTTCAGCTACCAGGGGCCCGTTGAGCCTCACGCGCTCATTGATCGACGGCTCGAGCTCGATGCGCTCCAGCGCGCGGCCGCTGATCGCGTGGCGATCCGACTCGCGGCCCCGCGGCGCTTTGGCAAGACCAGCCTTCTCGACGCCCACATCGCCTCGATGCGAGCCGTCGGGCATCGAGCGGTGCGTATCGATCTGTCGAAGGTCGCAAACGTCGGGGACGTGGCAGCACGCGTGGCGGAGAGCTTCAGCGTGCTCCCGACCGATCCACGTAGGAGCGTTCGGCGCTGGGCAGCGCGGCTCGGCGTGACGGCGAAGCTCGCCGGCGTGCAACTCTCGATCGCTCCAAGTGCTGCGCGGCCGGGGGCCGATGAGGCACGCGCGGCGCTGCTCGAACTTCTCGACGTCCCGTTGGGCCTCCACGAGGCCGACGGCGGGGTGACGATCGCGTGTCTGGATGAGTTTCAGGACCTGCTCGTCGCCGACGACGCGCTCGACGGTCTCTTTCGTTCGGTAATCCAACACCACGCGGCGGCAGCTGCCTACGTCTTCGCCGGCAGTCAACCGTCCCTGATGCGAGCCCTGTTCTCCGAGCGGGAACGACCGTTCTACGGCCAGGCGAGACCGCTGGAATTACCGCCCCTCCCTGTTGACGAGGCAGCTCGCGACATCGAAGTCTTGCTGAGAGCTGACGGTCTGGATGCAGGCGGTGCGGTCGACGAGCTGCTCGCGTTCACCGGCGGACACCCGCAACGCACGATCCTGCTCGCCCACCACGTCTACAACCTGCTCGACCAGCCCGGCCAACCCGAGGACCTCGCGACAGCCGCCATCGACCTCGCGCTCGCCGAGACCCGCGATGCCCATCAGGCTGTCTGGGATGGGCTCGGCCGAGTCGAGCGGATCGTGCTGCTAGCGCTCGCCGACGGCCAAGCGCCAACCGGCAGCCGGGTCGCGGACGAACACCGAATCGCTCGCAGCACACTGCAAGACGCGCTCGAACGCCTGCTCACCGACGAGCGCAATGTCCGACGCGACGACCACGATCGACCATTCGTGCTCGACCCCCTCTTCGGCGAGTGGCTAAGACGCCGCTGAGCGAGCGTTCTGCGCCAGGAGCGCCGGCGGAGTCGGCAGCCGGCGTGACAACAATCGTGACAACATCCACCCCTTCATGGATCAGGGTCGCTGGCGCGCGCCTCGGGGCTCGGCGCAACGGACCCGAGGCGGGTGATGCTGGCGCTCGAGTGGCGACTGGCGAGGGCTCCACGGGGTAGCCAGGCACGCCTGAGGGGGACGATGTCGGGCCTCACCTCCCTGCTCAGCCTGCGCAAGTCCTCCACCGGGTCCGGGCACCCAATGCTCACGCCGGACAAGCCGGGCACCTATGTCGTGCGGCTGACCGTCAGCGACGGGCGCCGTTCGCGCGCCGACAGCGTCAACGTGAGCGCGCTGTTCCCGTCGGCGTCGGTTCCGATCGACACGGCCGTTGATGGCGTGGCGCCAAACGGAACGAAGATGCAGGGGATCGCGATCGGATATCACCCCGCCGCCCACAACTATCGCGAGCCACGCGGTCCCGAGCAGTTCTATCCGCTGCCGGCAGGCGATAAGGCACAGGTCCTGGTCCTCGATCGCCAGACGCTCGGGCTGGTGTCGATCAACGACTTCCCAGCGGGACCGGCGTTCGTCGGCTAGGTCGCCAACATCCTGAAGCCGCTCGATGACACCGACCTGGTGATCGTCACGACCTGGCCCGACCCGGGCTGGAAGGTCCCGGGCCAGTTTCCGATCGCCTTCCAGCTCACGACTCCGTTCTTCGCCCCGGGTCCGTTGGCCGGCATCGGCGCGAGCCACATCAACAACGCGCTCGCGCAGGCCAACGGTGCGGTCGTCACGTCGAACGCGACCTGGATTGGCGTTCCCGGGTTTCCGGCCGGAACGGCGTGGGAGCGAATGGCGGGGGAGCGATCGATGCCGGCCACCATGCCGGCCTTGACGGCTTCCTGGCGCAGGATGATACGAATAACTACAACTACCTCGCCAGGTCCGGGGCCCCGTTTGACCTCGGCCCCGACGGCGCCTCGTCGGTCACGATGAAGGTGGGCGCGGGGACCTACACGGCATCGCTGCCCGCGGGCGCGATGGGCGGGTTCGCGGTGCTCGCCTTCCAGGCGGGCGACATCAGCAACGGGATGCTGACCGGGTTCAACCTCTCCAATCCGAACGTCCCGGGGAATCCGCTGAAGGTCTACGTCACCCGCAACAGCGACGCGACCGCGAACTATGCGGGGTTGGCTCAGCTTCACGCCGACCTCGCCGCCTACAGCGCTCCTGTGGCGCAGGACCTCCCACCTCTACGGCCGCTGGACATCATCGTCCGCTCGATCGGAGCGCCGATTCCCGCCTACAACGGGACCGATGCGACCCTGGCGACCGCGATCAACCAACTGACCGCCGACATCGGCGGGATCGGTGGGCACGAGGACTGGATCTGGCGACTCGCGCAGGGCAACAACACGAGCCCGCCGCAATCCTATTCGCTGGTTGGTCGCAACGGCCTGACCGAGGGGCAGACCCCGGCCGTCGACACCGGCTCATCCGTGCAACCGACGCCGACCACGCCGACCGCGAGCTCATTTGAGCTGAGCGGGCAGCTCACGCGGGACAACCACTCGCTGTTCGCCGCGCAGCAGGCCGTCAACGGCCCCGCCAGGGACAATCCTCTGCCGGCGGTGATCACCTCCGAGCCGGTTCCATGGCCGGACTCATCGACACCCGGTCAGCGCCTCGCGCTGCAATGCATCGGCGATGCCGCCGAGCTCGGCCCAGATCCGCTGGCCCAGTACTGGCTCGATCCCACCAAGGCCGAACAGGGCGTCGGCAGCGTGACGTTGAGCGCCGCCCAGGCAGCCTGCCCGGCAGGCAGCCCTCCCCTGTCCAGTACCGACTTCGCGGCAGTCAAGAGCGAGCTGATGCAGGAAACCGGCTGGGTCAATAACGTCTACGGCTACTTCAACGACCTGGCCTCGCCCTTCACCGGCAACGCCGGGCTAAAGAGCTACGCGGACGTGGCGACGATCACCACGCAGATCAAGAACGATTTCAAGATCCCCGACTCCCAGCACACCGGCCTCGACGGCCTATCGGTAACCGGCGAGCTGATCGGTGCGTCCGCGACCGCAGCCGAGGTCGAGAACCCCCTGGCCGACGTGATCGCCTACGTCTTCTACCTGGCCTCCGAATTCACCGAGGGCTCAAGCGGAACGAGCCAAGGCCCGTCGGTGTTCGCCCAGCGCGACACCGTCTCCGCAACCGGCGCCAACATCGGCGCCGCGCTCGCCGGTCAACTCCAATCCGTGGCCGACAGCTACACCCAGCTCGCGCAGATAACCGTGTCCGACTACCAGCGGTTGAAGCTGGTGGGGACCTACGGAGGGTGTGCCGCCGGGTCGCCCGGCTGCACCCCCGGCTGGCAGTACAGCGTCACCGGACGCAACTCGGCCTCGGAGCTGCTGGAGCTCAACGCCAAGCGCACCGCCTGGGCCGGGCTGCTACCCGCCGTCTTCCCCTACGTGCTTCACACGACCAGCAACCCGGGTGACTTCAACGGCACCTTCCTCGGTCCGCAGGATCAGATCTCGGGCATCGGCTGCGACTTCACGCCACAGTTCTTCTACGTCCCCAACCCGATCGTCAACGTCGCGAAGCCGACGTTCATGACCTACGGCCTGTTCGGAAGCCCAAACACGCAGCCGTTCCTGGTGTTCTCGGCGACGAACTTCCCGGGGGAATCGAATGGCGCCCCGAACAACAACTTCCCCAGCAACACGCTGCTCGACGATCCAACCCACAAGGTGCAGGCGCCGTTCGGGCCGCTTAATCCGAGCGGGAACCCCGATAACCTGAACTACGGGCTTGGCATGGACGAGTACCAGTTCATGATCGACCATTGGGCGCCCTCGCACCGGCCACAATGGGTCGGATGCACCGGCTGAGGGTCATGGCGCGAGCTCGAGCTACCGGCGAGATCTGATCGTGACGCGACTGACTCATCGCGCCCTGATGGCGGCGTTCGCCGCGCTGGCCATTGTGCTCGCGCCGGCGGGAATGGCGGGCGCGGCCGGATTGGGAGCTCCGGCGAACGGCGCGCCGCCGGTCGGACACGTATGGCTGATCATGCTCGAGAACCACAGCTTTGCCGAGAACTTCGGGGCTCCGGCGAAAACGTTCAAGCCGCGAGCCGGCTCGCCGGCGTCGATGGGGTATCTCGCCGAGACGCTGCCGTCAGAAGGGGCGCTGCTAAAGAACTACTACGGCGTCGCGCACCCGAGCAACGCCAACTACACGGCGCTGCTGAGCGGTCAGCCGCCGAGCTTTGGCTTCTTCAGCCCGAATGCGTGCCCCAAGACGGGGATCCCGTCGATCGGGCTGACGTTCTGCACCGGAAACCTGCTCGATTGCCTGTACTTCTCACCGTTCACCGTTCAGCGGACCACCGACGATGGCGTGGCGGTCGGTCAGGGGTGCGTGTACCCGACCTCGGTCCCGGACATCGGGACCCAGCTGCGGGACGCCTCGCCGGCGCTGACGGTCAAGGCCTATCAGGAGGACATGCCGAGACCGTGCGAGCATCCGCCGATCGGCGCCTATGACGGGAGCGACGCTGGCGGAGGCGCCGGCTATGAAACCGGGAACAACCCGTTCATGTACTTCCGCAACTGGATCGACAACCAGACGGTCTGCAACGCCGACGACGTCCCGCTGGATCGCAGCACGTTCCAACCGCTGGTCGGGGATCTGAGCAGCGTCGCGACCACGCCGAACCTGAGCTGGATCGGCATGAATCTGTGCGATCAGGGCCATGACAGCTGCCCCAACTACTACACCGACCGCGCGAAGTCTTCCTTCTTCGACGGCGCCAAGGTCTGCGACGGCGCCCAGCCTGCATCGGAGTACTGCGACGCGCAGGCGTCGTGGTTCTTGAGCCAGCTGATTCCCAAGATCATGGCCTCTCCGGCCTACAAGCAGGACGGGCTGATCGCGATCATGTGGGACGAGGCGAGCTTCTACAACGACAGCCCGTATGTCGACAACCGGGCGTGCTGCAACGAGTCACGCCAGCCCGGCGCGACCGGCAAGCCCGGCATCGCCGGCCAGGTGCACATCCCGTTGTTCGGCACGATCAACGTCAAGCCGGGCACCAACCGGCTGCTGCTCGGCGGTCCGGACACGCTGCGCAACATCCTCGCCGCGGTGAAGCTCGTGTTCAAGCACCCCCGCCGGGCTCTCTCGATGCAGCCCGGCGGCGGCGACTCCGGCGCGCTGCTGCTCTCACCGTTCATCAAGCCCGGCACGGTCTCCAAAATGCCTTACAACCACTTCAGCCTGCTGCGCACGATCCAGGACATCTTTGGGCTGCCCCAGACCGGCAACGCCGCCGATCCGCTCGTCGGCACGATCGGCTCCGACGTGTTCAACAACATCCCCACCAGCGCGCTGCGCGGCGCTCGAGCCAGGCAATCGCCTTAAGCGGGCGCGACTGACCAGCTGTGCGATCGGGAATGGCATCCGACCCTCGATCTCGTTCGGGTTGATCTTGTGACCAATCGTCGATGAGATCCTTGGGTCAACCGGCAGGGAGGTCGACGCGCTTGATCGGGCCGAGTTCGAGTTGTATCTGTGTGGTTTCGGGTACCTCGGCGCTGTTCATGGTCATCGAGCAGGCGACGCCGGACAAGGCGATCGCAGGCCCCCTACGCCGTTGTCATGGGCCCCCTGCGCGGAATCACGCCACCAACGATCCAACCTGGCATGTTCCGGCGCCTTGCGCAGCGCCACCTTGCCGATCCGAATCTCCTTGAGGTGTCAGCACGCCCAACGGTGCATGAGGACGCGTGAACGCTGGGCCGAGAAAGGCCATAGCTGCAGCATCTATTGGTTGGACACTTCGCCGGCAGTGCCCCGGCCGCGCCCGACGCACGTAATCTCAGGGCGAGATGGCACACGACTTCCAACGCCCGTTCTCGCTCCCGGAGGGTGCCACCGAAGTCGTGCTGGTTCGGCATGGCTCGTCGGCCCGGTCGACCCCGGAGGCGCCGATCGACTTGATCGACGGCAGGAGCGACCCGCCGCTCTCAGACTCCGGTCGGCGTCAGGCCGAGGCGGTCGGCGAGCGGCTCGACGACTCCCGAATCGATTCGCTGTTCGTGACGCCGCTGCAGCGCACCCAGCAAACCGCCGCCCCGCTGGCGCACCGCCTCGGACTCCAACCGACGGTTGTCCCGGATCTGCGGGAGGTGTTCCTCGGCGAGTGGGAGGGGCAGCTCAACGATCGTGTCGCCAGCGAGGTCGAACTCTCCAAACAGCTGTTCGCCGGCGAGCGGTGGGACGTGATCCCGGGTGCGGAGTCGATGGACGCGTTCTCCGAGCGGGTACGGCGCGGGCTCAACCGGTTGGTCGAGACGGTCGGAGCGGACGCCACGGCCGTCGCCGTGGTCCACGGCGGCGTGATCGCCGAGGCCTGTCGCCAGGCCACCAGCAGTCAGGCCTTCGCCTTCATCTACGCCGAGAATGCCTCGCTGACCCGGATCATGCGGCTCGCCAGTGGCCGCTGGCTGCTGATCAGCTTCAACGACACGACCCATCTTGGCGCCGTCCAGAAACGCTGAGCCGGGGCGCCTGGATGTCCTGCTGGTGCGCCACGCCCAGGCCTCCTTCGGGTCGGCTGACTATGACGTGCTGTCCTCCCATGGCCACGAACAGGTGGCCGCGCTCATGCAGGACCTCGAGCTCCACGGCGGCCAGATCGGCCGGGTGGTCAGCGGCTCTTACGGCCGCAGCGGCACCACCCTCGTCTCGCTCAACGAGCACGCCCAGCTCCAGCGAACGGGCGGCTCGCTGCTCACCTATCGGTGAGCGGATTAGGATCTCTGCATCGTGGACGGGCATGCCTGATCGGGCAGCGACCACTCTGGCAGCACATGACCCACAGCGTGCGCGCCACCTGTTGATGCTTCAGTTCGGGTCGCGCAGGGAGTTCGACGATCCGAGGCTCGAGTACCGGAGGTTGTTCTCTGAGCTCCTGGGCACCTTCTTGCTGGTGCTCGTCGCCGCCGGGGGTGGCATCCTCCATGCTGAGGGCCAGATCAGCCTGTCGGCCGCGGTGGTCGCACCGGGCCTGATGGTGATGGCGATCATCCTTTTCATGGGCGCTGTCTCCGGCGCCCACCTCAATCCCGCGGTGTCGCTGGCGTTCGCGTTGCGACGGGACTTTCCGTGGAAGAGGGTGCCAGGCTATATCGCCGTTCAGGTGCTCGGGGCGACGCTCGCGTGCCTGTTCCTGCTTGCCATATTCGGCAACGTTGCGCACCTGGGCGCGACGCTGCCGGGTCCGACATACAAGACGTGGCAGGCGTTGCTGATGGAGATCGCGCTCACCGCGGCGCTCGTGAGCGTGATCCTGGGAACCGCCTCGGCCGCGCAGAACGTCGGCACGGTCGGAGCACTTGGGGTCGGCGGATACATTGCTCTCGCCGGCCTGTGGTCGGCGCCCGTGAGCGGCACCTCAATGAACCCTGCGCGCTCCTTCGGTCCGGCTCTCGTGAGCGGCGACTGGACCGCGTATTGGGTGTACGTGGCGGGCCCGCTCCTGGGTGCGATCGTCGCCGTTGGGTGTGCCCTGATCCTGCGAGGCCGCGGCGGCGATGCGACGGCTCGTACGGCAGCGTCCGGTGCGCTGACGTCCGAAGGTGAGAAAGGGCGTCCCTAGCTCGCGCCCGTGGGTGCACCTGAGCTGACAGACCTGCGGCGGGTGCGCGTGGCATCATCGGCGAATGGGAAAAGAAACTGCGCACGGGACCGAGAGCGAATCAGCGGTCCACTTCAAATGGCGTGACCAGGTGGCGGAACACGACTACGCGGCGGCCGAAGCCTACCTGTCGCTCAATCTCGACGCGCCCGCTGTCGGCAAAGTCATCGGGCGGCTCCGCAAAGCCGCGCTCACCACCCGCCGCGCGAACGACATCCTCCGAGCTGCCGGACTGACCGCCGCGGCGATCGACGACCCCGGCGTCATGAAAGACCTGATCAAAGTCATCCGGGGCGAGCGGCTCAGTCCCGTACTTGTCGTCAGCGGCAAGAAGAAGGCCGATATCGCGGACGGCTTCCATCGCGTTTCACTCGTATACCGAATCGAGCCTTACGCAGAAATACCGCTGAAGCTCGCCTGACCGGCTCGGGGGGTCTGACCAGTTTCATGCGACGGCCGGGACAGGCTCGGCAGAGTGATCGCGCCGGGGGCGAAGCCCGAGAATTGACGATCGTTTCATTGGGACACAGATGCGTGTTATTTTCCCGCCGGCACGTTCGAGACGATCGGGAAGAGGCCCACGAGGGTGAATTGAGAGGGCGGCTGAACGCAACCACGGAGAGTGGTGTAACCGTGCGCCGCGCGGTGGCGGTTGTTTGCGCTCTGGTCGTGCTGATGCTGGCACCGGCCGCGGTGGCTTCTGGCTCCTCACCGGCGGCCGGCTCCGCAGCGACTTCCCGCTGCTCGGCCGCGCCGGGTGGCGGGTTGACACTCGCCAACGTGGCGGCGGCCAACGGAATTGTGCGGGTGGTCGGCTCCAACGGCCTGATCGCGAACTCTCGGACCCTGGCCGTCTGGCGGGTCGAGCGAACGCCGATCGTTCACAACCTGCGCGGGATAACGTGGACGGGCACGCGCTGGGTCGCCGTCGGCGACGTCGGATCGATCCTGTATCTGGCGCACGGGAGCTGGATCTCGGTTCCCGGCCTGCCGAATACGGGCCTGCGCGGGATCGCGTCCCGGCCGGGGCTGGTCGCTGCATCGGGCAGCGGCGGAGTGCTGTTGACCTCTGCCGACGGGGTGAGCTGGACGGTCGCTCAGAGCGGCACCAGCGGGCTGCTGTGGGGCGGAATCCGGGTCGGGGCCTCGCTGCTGTTCAGCGGGCAGGGCTCAACCGTGATCGCTAGCAGCGACGGGATCACGTGGAGTCCGGTGGCGGCCTCGCCGCGGCCGACCGGGAACCCACTCGCGCCCCGGCCGCTGCTGTGGCAGCTCGCCGCCTCGCGCACCGAGATCGTCGCGGTCGGAGACTTCGGCTCGATCCTGAATGGCACGCTCGCCGGTGGCCTTCACGGTGTCAGCAGCCCGACGGACGAGATCCTGCGCGGCGTCGTCTACGGCAGCGGGCGCTGGGTCGCGGTCGGCTCGGGCGGGACGCTGCTGTTCTCACGCGACGCCCGCCACTGGGTGAGCGAGCGGTCCCCGACGACGGTCGATCTGCGCGGCGTGGCCTGGACCGGCCGGCGATTCGTCGCCGTCGGTGACCAGAGCACGGTCATCTCCTCGGCTGACGGGCGCAACTGGCGGATCGATCAGACGGCGATGCCC
The DNA here is from genome assembly GCA_937888775.1 of uncultured Actinomycetes bacterium. The sequence continues at coordinate 29,201 of CALAQT010000320.1, forward strand.
TGCGCGCTGCTCGGCGTCGCCCACGGAAGCGGAAGGTTCGTCGCCGTCGGAGGCGGCGGCCAACTGCAGACCTCCAGGAACGGGCGCCACTGGCAGCAGACCACCTCGCCGACACGCCAGGACCTGTACGCGATCGCCCGCGGCTCGGGCCAGTTCGTTGCCGTCGGCGCCAAGGCCACGGTACTCACATCGGCCGACGGCCTGCACTGGACAGTCCGGCCGGTACCGGCCAATCTCAATCTCCACGCCGTCGGATGGACCGGATCAGCGTTTCTGGCCGGCGGAGACCGCGGCCTCCTGCTCAGCTCGCCGGACGGCCGCCACTGGCAACGTGTCGCGTTCCCCGGCTTTCACTCGATCCGATCCTTCGCGACCGACGGCACAGCGATGATCGCGGCCGGAGCCGGCACGGTCGCTCGGCGCGCCTCCCCCACGGCCACCTGGCAACTAGAGGCGGTTGGCCTCGGCCGATTCCAGACCGGCGTCGCTTACGGCGACGGGCGGTTCGTAGTCGTTGGTCACAACGGTGGCGTGCTCGTCTCAACCGACGGCGGAGCTACCTGGACCACCGCCGACAGCGGCGTCACCCAAAATCTCGACGCGATCGCCTGGACCGGCAAGCGCTTCCTTGCCGCCGGCGAAGGCATCACGATCACGTCCACCGACGGGCACAACTGGCAACCGATCACGATCCCCAGCCACCATAGCCTCCGAGCACTTGCTCCCTCTGGCCGGCACGTCGTTGCCGTCGGAGACCAGAACACCCACCTGCTGCTGCCCGGCTGAATAGGAGGCGTGCGCTCCATCGTCGAACGGCGCGCGCGATAATGCTCGATCGGGATGAGACCATGACACGAGAGCAACGGATCGTGGCGACGTTCGTCGAGCTGGCCGACACGATGGTCGCGGACTTTGATGTCGTCGAGTTCCTGCACCGACTGTCGGTGCGCTGCGTGGAGCTGTTGGACTGCGTGGAAGCGGGGTTGCTGCTCGCCGACGCCGCGGGAGCGTTGCGGGTGATGGCGTCCTCGAGCGAGCGCTCCGACGCGCTTGACCTGCTGCAATACCAGAACGACGAAGGACCGTGCTTTGAGTGCTACCAGCGCGGCCGGCCGGTGTTCAGCGCGGACCTCGGAGCGGATACCGGTCGCTGGCCGACGTTCGCGCCGATGGCCGTTCAGAAAGGGTTTCGATCGGTGCAGGCTGTCCCGATGCGCGTCCGCGGCGAAACGGTCGGCGCGTTGAATCTATTCCGCGGCGCGGCGGGCCGCCTCGTTGACCGGGACTTGCCGCTCGCGCAGGGGATGGCAGATATCGCCGCGATCGCGCTGCTCCAGGAGCGCGCTGTGCGCGAGTCGCGCGATGTGGTGCAGCAGCTCCAGGGCGCGCTGAGCAGCCGGGTCGTGATCGAGCAGGCCAAGGGCGTGCTGGCTGAGCGCGCGCAGATCGGCGTGGACGCCGCCTTCGCCAGGATGCGAGTCCACGCGCGGGACCACAATCGCCGGCTGAGCGACGTCGCGCGCAAGCTGATCGACGGCGAGCTGGATGCCGCCGTACTCGGGAAGACCGCCCCTGGAGAGCTTCTCCCATAGAGCGTTCAAAATCGCTCTTCTTGTGGCGAAACGCGCTGCGGAGGAGTATCGTGATCGCCGTCAGCGTGTAGTTTTCGCTTTCGCCTCGCTCCAGACCCTGGTGACGGCTCATGTACCGGGACCTAACGTCTGGAGCAGCATGCAACTCGACCACGAGTACCCCACGGGCGGCGGAATTGCAGTGCAGCCCTCCGACCTACGCGATCGCCGATCCTCACCTGCTCGCTCGTCGCGAGCACGATGCATGACTGGGACAGGCGAGCTTGCGGTCCGCCGGGAGCGCCGCGCAGACATGTTGATCCTCTCGCTGAGCGGGGAGCTCGATCTGGCTACGTCAACTCTGCTCGAGTGTGAGCTCTATTCCGCCGAAGCGTCCCGCCCAGGGCGTCTGATAGTTGATCTCACCGGGCTTGAGTTCATCGACTCGAGCGGCCTGAACACCCTCGTGCAAGCGCACGAGCGCGCGAGCCAGAACGGCCATCGGCTTTCCCTCAGGCAAGGGCCGCGTGTCGTTCAGCGCCTGTTTGAGCTGACCAGGCGGGTCCAGCTGTTCTCGTTTGACGACTGATCAACGGGTGGGATGTTGCGGTTTGCGGCCAGCAGGCTGCTCAGGTCCCAGATGAGCGCAACCGGTGACGAAACGGACCCCGATCAGGGTCAGCAACGCCGGCGCAATCAGTTAGCAGAGGTGATCGTTGCGGTATCGAGCCGTTGCCCAAAGATCTTGCGGTAGGAGTCTTCGCCGTAGCTGGTGGGCAGCGACTCGCCTTCAGTGACCTTGTAGGTGCGCTTGCCGTCGGCGTCACGCTTGGCGCGCATGAACAGCGCCAGCGGCAGGTCGGCGACGTAGAGGCCGTGGGCCAGGTCGTACTGATGGGTGACGAACAGCACCTTCACGCCCACATCGATCATCGCTCGGACGATCTGGCGCGCGATCTCTGAGCCCTCTCGCTCGTTGGTGGAGGAGAAGGACTCGTTGCATAGCAGCATGCAGTTTGGCTTGATGCTTTCGGCGATCTCGCTTATTCGCCGCAGTTCCTCGTCGAGCTTCCCGCTCTCCATCGTGCCGTCCTCCTCGCGCCGGTAGTGCGTGAAAACTCCGGCGCAGACGTTGGCCCGCAGGGACTCGCTCGCGACGAACATCCCGGCCCGCATCAGCAGCTGGGCCAGGCCCACAGCTCGCAGGATGGTCGACTTCCCACCTTGGTTGGCCCCGGTGATCATCACCAGCGACTTGCCGTCAGCGCTGATCTGGTTGTCCACTACCCGCTGATCGATGGTCAGCGCCAGGTCCACGTCGTAGAGCCCCCCAGCGGCCAGCGTGGCCTCGCCCGGCCGCGAGGGAACGGGAAAGCACGTCGGCGCTGCCTTCTCGGCGAGACGCTCGTAGAGGTTCAGGCAGGCGACATGGAAACCGGTCTCGATCCGCAACGCTGTGAAGAACCGCAGCACGTGCTCGGTCGACTGGGCCAGCGCGTTGGCGACGAGGTTCAGTCCCTTGTCCTCAAGCTCGCGCAGGGCTCGGTAGCCGCTCTCGTCACGATCGGGAATCGTGAAGCTGTAGCCCGAGCGGTCCAGAAAGGAGATGCGCTGCAGCCAACCCTGCTCACGCGATCGCCGCAGCGTGTGGCCGGCCCCGTGGTTGCCGGAGCCGAGCTGGGCGCTGATCAGCATCCCGCCGCTCGCGTTCACCGCCGGCCTGGGGCTGCTGGCGTTCGCCAAGTACTACGGATTCATCTTCCTGGGCCGCGCGCGCGACGCCGCCTCGCGGCTTGGCGAGGTCGGTTCCTCGCTGAGCATCGCAATGCTTGGAGTGATCATCTTGTTCCTCGGGGCCGTGGCTCCCTGGGAGATCCACGCGCTCGGCAGTGGGCTGCAATCGCTGCTGGGCGTCAACGCAGCCAACGCGGTGATCAGCCATCCACTCGTCCTGGGGCCGGTGTTTGCCAACTTCTCCGTACTGGCGCCCACCTGGCTGATGATCGTCCTTCCGACTTACTCGATGCTGGCGGTGCTCGTCGTGATGGCCACCCGCAGCCGCGGGACGCGGCGCGCCCCGGTCTGGGTAACCGGCAGCGGCGCCCAACTCGCGGCCGTCCAGTACCGACCGTCGGCCTACTCCAACCCGATGCGAGTCATCCTACGAGGACCGCTCGGCTACCGAACGCACCTGATCGCGGGGACTGGCCCCGACCCTGAGTCCAGGCCGATCCTGCAAAGATCGGTGGTGCTCGCAATCGATCGCCTCGTCTACCGGCCGATTACCGAACTAGCCTTGACCGCGGCGTCGGGAGTCAGACGCCTGCAGTCCGGTCGGCTGTCCTTCTATCTGCTGTACATGCTTGCTGCTTTGATCCTTGCGCTCGCCCTGATCCCCATCCTGCACTGATGTTCCAACGGTTCCTGCTCGCCTGGGACGGGTCACAAGTGGCCCTGAGGGCGTTTGACGTCGCGATCGACATCACTCGTCGCTACGACGGAGAGCTGATTGCAGTCTCGATTGCCCACAGCCCCGCGCACGCCGAGACCAGCTCCGATCGCCAACAGTCATCTCAGGCCGCCCGCCGTTACCTGCAGGAGAGCTTCGCCGAGGTCCGCGATCGCGCTGACCGAGCCGGAGTCGCAATCGAGCACCAGATCATCGAGGGCGATCATCCCGCCCGCGCGCTGATCGATCACGCCCACCACAACGGCTTTGACCTGATCGTCTGCGGCCAGCACCACAGTCGGCGTGCGGGTCGCCTACTGCTGCACGGCGTGGCCGAGGACCTGGTCACGGCCGCCGTGATTCCCGTGCTGGTCGTCGGCGAAGAGCCTGACTGACAGCCTGTCAGCGCCGCAACAGATAGGCCCAGGACGGCTTAGCCGGCGCGGACGCTCAGCACGAGACCGGCCGGCTTAGAGGCACCGATCCAGGCGCGCAGGCGAACGCGGCGGGTCGGCGCGCGCGGGCCGGCGCTCACGTGCGCACCGTCGAGGCTAATCTGTCGCGCGAGCGCGGGGCTGATCCGCTCCAGGCGCGCGATCGAGGTGGTGTAGCGCCCAGAGCGCTCATACGCGGTCCGTTCGGCTGAAGCGGCCAGCGAGAGCACGGCGCGGGTCTCCACCTGCAGATCGTGCCCGCTGCGAGCGGCGGCGCCGAAAGCCGAAGCGGCCGCGGCGACGAACAGCACCACCACGAGCGCGAACGCCCGATTGGCCCATTCGCGGCGTCCTAGTCGGACGAGGATCCCGGCCACGACCGCAGCTGCCATCGCCACGAAAGCAAGGCCGACCGCGATCGTCGCCAGGGTCGAGAAGCTCATGACGGAATCGTAGCCAGCGCCTGGGAGACCGTAGCGCGGCCCGCCGCGTCGGCGGACTCAGCCGCCCAGCACCGCGTAATCCGCCGGCTGTACATCTCGGTCTTCGACGCGATCGGCATCGGCATCGGCGGGGTCACCGGTCCGCTGCTGTTCTAAGCGCTGATCAAAACCGGAAGCTACTTCCAAGCCGCGCTGGCGCTGATCGTCGGCGCCGTGATGATGATCGTCGGCGGCATCGTCGAGCTGATCTACGGCGTCAAAGCCGAGGCCAGGGACTCGAGAACATCGCCAAGCCGCTGACCGCCGAGGGCGCCCGCGGGTCCAGTCCGGCCACCGCGCCGGCCACCGCGTAGTCCCGGGTCAGCGCACGAGCAGCTTGACGTGCATCCCAAGCGCCAGATGACCGGGCATCGAGCAGTACAGCTCATAGCGTCCCGGCCCCAGACGCCACGTGGCCTGGTGCAGGGCGCCGGACTGCGTCACCCTGACGTCCTGCGCGGAGCCGGCCATGTGCCCGCCGGCGTTCAGGCGCCGGATCCGCAGGTCGTGGGCGTCCTGGCCGCGATTCCACAGCTGGACGGTCACCCGCCCGGCCGGCAAAGACGAGCGCGAGGGCCACAGCGACCACTCCTGGGCGTAGACGAGCATCCGCGCCGGCGGCCGCTGGGCCGCCACGGCGCCGATCGCCGCCCCGGCGGCCATCAGGCCGGAGCACAGCAGCGTGAGCAGCGTCCGGCGCAGCTTCATTTGAGCAGTTGGTAGCGTTGGAAGCGATTGGCGTGGGGGATCACCGCGGCCGCATCGTGGCCCAGCCACTGCTCCAGCAGCGAGCAGTAGACGCCCCGGTAGTCGACGTTCTCCCGCTGGTTGCCGTTCACGTCAAGGCGGGTCAGGCCGGGCCATTCGCCGACCATCGTGCCGCTGGCCCGGGTGCCGATCAGCAGCGAGACGCCGGCCGCGCCGTGGTCGGTCCCGTTGGATCCGTTCTCCTGCGCGCGGCGCCCGAACTCCGACCAGACGTGGACGAGCACCCGGTCGGCGATCCCGCGCGCTTCCAGGTCTGCTTGGAAGGCGGCGATCGAGTCGGCGATCAGCGACAGCCCGGGGTCAAACGTGCCCGCTTGGGCGGAGTGGGTGTCGAACTGCGTGTCGGAGGTCAGCGCCACGCATTTCAGCGGCAGTCCGGCGGCGATCATCGCCGAGAGTCCCGCCAGGCGCTGGGGGAAGTCAGAGCTGGCCGACTTGGGGTAGGTGACCGGGCTGGTGTAGGCGGCGTTGCCGCCGGCGTTGCGAAACGGGGCCAGCGCGTGGCGCAAGATCCCGACCTCAGAGGCGGCCTGGGCGACCTGGGCGATCGCCGCGTCGGCGGAGTGGCGCTGGCTGGCACCGAGTCTCGACGCCGATTCCAGCGTGTAGTTGAACACTTCGCCCCAGACGCCATTGAGCCACAGCGAGAAGTCCTCCGGCCGGTCGATGGCCGCCACCGGATTGCGCGCCGTGGCAAGTGTCGGGTTCATCTGACCGTCCATCGAAAGTCCCTGCAGCGGGTTGGTGGTGCTGCCCGCCACGTCCAGGTAGCGCCCGAGCCAGCCGGTGGTGATCGAGGTCTCGGTGACCCCGACCTCCCAGTAGTGGCGCGAGGTGAAATGCGACATGTCCGGGCTGGTGTAGCCGATCCCGGGGAACACGCTGACCTTGCCAGCGTCGTGCAGCTGGGCGAACGAGGTGGCGGCCGGATGCCAGCGCAGCCGCGGATCCTCGGTGAACGCGACGCCGGCCGTCACCGGGACCGCCAGTGTCGGCCGCAGCTTCTCATACAACGGGTCGCCGGCCGGGGCGAGCAGCGACAGCGCGTCGATCCCGCCGGCCAAGAAGACCGAGACGATCACCGGACTGGCGCGACCCTGGGTGGTGGCGGCCTGGGCGATGCCGTCCTGAAGCATGCGCCCGGTCACGCCCAGGCGCCCGGCGCCGTAGACCGACACCAGGCCGCCGGCCGCGCCGAGCAGGAAGCGACGCCGGTCAAGGCCCGCGCCGGCGGGCACCGGCATCCGCGGGTCCCACTCACGCCCCGAGCCCGGAGCGCCGCCGGCCACCGCCCGGCGGATCGCCTGCGAACGCGTGAAGCTCTCACAGCAGTTGGGCTCGCCGGCCATCAGCAGGTCTGCCAGTCCGGAGTGGTCGGGATCAGCGCGCGCAGCGCGTTCTGGCGCAGGAGGCGGTAGCTGACCTGCTCCCAATCGGCGGTAATCGCGCGCTGGGTGCGGCGGCTGAAGGCCAGCAGGTTGCGCCGGGTGGCCGCCGACAGCTGCGGGTCTCCCCAGTGGCGCAGCGCCGAGCTGACAGCCGCCGAGGCGTTCTCCTTGACGGGGTACTTCTTGCCGTTGGGATCCAGTACTCGACCCTCCATCGCGCAGGTCACGGCGGTGAAGCGCGCCGCCCAGCGGGAGGTGTCAAGCCAGTGCGTGTAGTCCCAGCCGGCCACGTTGGGCGGCGCGAACAGCCGCTGGCCGGTCTGCTCGCCGATCCACGACCAGTCATCGGTCTCGATCGTCCGGTCCAGCGCCCGCAGCAGCCCGGCGCAGTAGACCACCGGCGGGATCACCATCCGCGGTCCCTCGTAAAATAGGGGGTGGCGGAGGATCGCCTCCATCAGCGGCCGGACCTCGTGGCCGCTGGCCACGTAGGTGCGCTCCAGCGCTCGCTGATCGCCGCCGGGCGCGGGGGCGCCGACGAGGTAGCCCCACAGCTTGGCCACCATGAACGAGGGGTGCAGCGGATGCTCCACGCACAGCCGGCAGGTGTCGCGCCAGTCAAACCGGCCGCGGTGACCGAAGATCCGCTTGGCCCCCGTGTCGTGCAGGCTCGGGTCAAAGCGGAAGTTCGTCGGTCCCGAGTTGTTCCAGTCATTGGTGAAGCCGGTCAGCGCGCGGGCCTGCTGATGCACGTCGTGCTGCGCGTAGGCGCCACGGTCGACACCGAGCGTGAACAGCTCCATCACCTCGCGGCCGTAATTCTCGTTCGGGCTGTACTTGGTGTTGGAGGTGCCCGACAGCCAGAGCAGCATCGCGGGGTCGCGCGTGACCTCCAGCAGCAGGTCGTGAAAGTTACCCAGCGCCCGAGCGCGCATCATCCGGTTCTGGCCGAGCATCAGCTTGGCGCTGGACGCCTCGACCGAGGTGGCAAACCAGCTGTGCCAGATCAGCGTCATTCGCTCCACCAGCTGCCGGTCAGAGCGCACCATCCGGTCCAGCCACCAGCAGTGGTCGTCTCCCCACATGTTGATCGGGTCAAGCGGCTGGCCCTGGGCGTTGTGCGGCGGCGCCCCGGAGAGCACGGCAGGCCCGGAGGGCCGGGTCAGCGAGGCCACGGCGCCGTCGAGCCCCATTTGCGCCAGCGCCCGCGCCTGTCCCGGCCGGGGTCCGAAGCCGGCCCGCCACAGTAGACGAGTGGCCTGCCGTTCGGTGAACGGCCCGCTGTAGGTAGCGATCGGTGAGCTCGGCAGAGAGGCCATGAGGGCAGGCCCATCGCGGTCACTCCCGCCGGGCACCTGTTCTTATTCGGCGCCCCGGACGCCGAACATGAGCCAAACCCAGCCCTCAGCCCATGATCTCCAGCTATAGCAAGCTATCGGCAGGGATTGAGCGCGGGTGACGCCCGTCACTCACCGGGGTTGACCGTCCCGGTGTCAAACCCGGAGTTGCCGGCCGTCGCGGTATGTGCGGTCTGGTCGTGGTTGGTGAACGTCACGCGCGCGCCGGCGACCTGGATCGGGGCGGTGATCCAGGGGGCCGGCCGGTCCGTAGAGATAGTCGTGACCTCAAGCACGCAACCGGGCTGGGAAAGGAGAGCCGATGACCGAATTTGTCCCTACGTATCCAGCGCGTTTACCGCCGGCGGCGCCAGCGACATCGACATCCTCAACTTCGCGCTTACCCTCGAGCGATCACCGGCGCCGGGGGAACGCCGGTCATTTGACAAGCCGCTGAGCAAGAAGCAGGTGCTCGCGAAGGCAGGTCCTCTGATCAAGGGGTAGATGATCTGCCAATCCGTGACGGCGCGGCCTGCGAGATTCCCTCCTCCCTCGCGGGTCGCGTCGTCACATGCCTCCGGATCTGATCCAATCAAACCCGTGTTCCGACCAACCAAGAGCCTTCGTCACATCCAGCCGGGCGACCTGCTGACGCTAGCCGACGAGGATCTGATGCAGCTGGTCCACGACGGTGAGGCGCGCGCGTTCGAGGTGATCTTCGATCGCCACGCCAGCGCCGCCTTCTCGCTGGCCTACCGCATGTGCGGACGGCGGGCGATGGCCGAGGACGTGGTCCAGGAGGCCTTCCTGTCGCTCTGGCGCAGCGGAGCGCGCTATGACCGCACGCGTGGCAGCGTGCGATCCTGGGTGCTCAGCGTGGTGCACAACCGCGCGATCGACGCATTCCGGCGCGAGGTCGTGCGCGACAAGCGCGATGTGCACGACGACGGCATCGCCGAGCGGATGCCGTCCGCCCAGCGGACCGATGCCGAGGTCGAGCGCCGCGACGAGGCCCAGCAGGTGCGCAGCGCGCTCGGCGAGCTGCCCAAGGACCAGCGTCAGGTGATCGAGCTCGCCTACTTCGGTGGCTTCACGCATATGCAGATCGCCGAGATGCTGCGGTTGCCACCCGGCACCGTGAAGGGCAGGATGAGACTCGGACTGACCAAGATGCGGCTCGCCCTCGGCGATCCCGCGGGGGTAATGCCATGACCGAAGATCAGCGCCCGCCCACCCACGATTGCGGAGCCGACGCCGCTGCGTACGCGCTCGGTGCCCTGGACGAGGCGGACGCCGAAGCGTTCCGGGCGCATCTGGCGACCTGCATCGTGTGCCGCGATGAGCTGGCCGCCTTGCAGCAGGTGGTCGATGTGCTGCCGATGAGCGCCCCGCAGCACGGCGCTCCGCGCCGCCTGAAACGCAACGTGATGCGCGCCGTGCACCAGGAGCCCAGACAGGCCCCGGAGTCCGCCCGGCCGCGCTCGCGCCCGTGGCTCTCGTGGTCGTTCGCGCCCCAGCCGCTGGCGGCATTGGGGTTGGCGCTGGTGGTGATCGTCGCCGGACTGGGGGGCCTGGAGCTCGCCTCCAATGGCGGCCTGACCACACGCGTGATCCGGGCCAGCAAGGGCAGCGCGGAGCTGCGGCTGACCGGCGATCGCGGCGAGCTGATCGTCAATCACCTTCCCGCACCGCCACCGGGGCGCATCTACGAGGTCTGGCTGCAGCGAGCGCGCCACACGCCATCGCCGACGAGCGCGCTGTTCAGCGTGACCGCCGCCGGCACCGGTGACGTCGACGTGCCCGGGAGCCTGCGCGGCGTCAGCCGGGTGCTGGTCACCCAGGAGCCCGCCGGCGGCAGCCGGGTGCCGACCCGTGCGCCCGTGATCGTTGCGTCGGTTGACTGATCCAAACCGGCTCCGGCCTCGTATCGCAAGACAGCCTCGAAATTCACAAGCGATCGGAGCTTCACATGATGGGACTCGATAATCCAATTCATCTCGCCTTCCTGCTGATCCTGCTGCTGCTCGTGTTCGGCGCCAAGCGCCTGCCCGAGATGGGCCGCTCGCTGGGATCCGGCCTGCGCGGCTTCAGGGAGTCGATCAGCGGAGAGGAGCCCAGCGCCCACCTCCACGCCGAGCCGGCCGCCGTCCGCGCCGAGGAGCTGACGATGCCCGTGCCGGTCACCACCGACGCGGTCACCGAGCGCACCCCCGCCCAGCCGGTCGCCTGAGCGCACTCCCGCCTCAGCCACCGATCCAAGCCCGGGACCCGATTCACATGCAGATGCCAAACGTGCTCACGCCCGTCCGCTTCAGGCCGATCAGCCACCAGGATCAGCTGAGCGTCGTAGACCACCTGGAGGAGCTGCGGACGCGCCTGATCGTCTCGCTGCTCGCCCTGGCGGTTGCGTTTGGCATCTGCTTCTGGCAGAACCACCAGCTGCTGAAGCTCGTCAACAGCCCGTTGGCGCAACAGACCCAGCAGCAGGTGCGCGCGGGTCGTGGCCCACTGGGCGCCACCTACAATGTGCAGGTCAGCGCCCGGGACATCGCCGGCCAGCTCGGCGCCGTGGTCGGCGTGTTACGGGCCCAACACCAGCAGCCGGCGGCCAGCGCGGCTCTGGCCAACGTGCAGCAGAGCCTGAAACGCGATGTCTCCAAGCTGTCAGCCGCCCCCCAGGGCAACAAACCGGTGACGCTCGGAATCGGCGAGCCGTTCACCAGCACGCTGACGGTGACTTTGATCTTCGCACTAATCCTGGCGCTTCCGGTGCTGTTGCTGCAGGCCTACGGCTTCTTCATTCCGGCGCTGGCGCCCAAGCAGCGCCGGTCGATGTTGCCGATCACCATGGCGATTCCGGGGTTGTTCGCCGCCGGCGTGGCGTTCGGCTACTTCGTCGTCCTGCCAGCGGCGCTGCACTTCTTCCAGAACTTCAACAGCGGCGAGTTCAACGTGCTCGTGCAGGCCGGCCAGTACTACAAGTTCGCCGCCACCACGCTGCTGGCAATGGGACTTCTGTTCCAGGTGCCGGTCGCGATCATGGCGGTCACTCGCGCCGGCATCGTCACCCCGCGCCAGCTGCGTCACAACCGGCGCTACGCCGTGCTCGCCTGCGGTCTGATCGCCGCCGTCCTGCCCGGCGATGCGATCACGATGCTGCTGGAGACATTGCCGCTCTACATCCTGTTCGAGGCCAGCGTTCTGCTGGCGGCGTTCGCCGCCCGGCGCGGGCAGCGGCGCGCTGCCCGTGAAGCGAGCGGCCCGTCCGGCCCAGGCTCCGTTCTGTACTGAGTGCTCCCGGGATGAAGATCGCGATCGTCGGCGCCGGTGTCTCAGGATTGGTGGCGGCTCACCTGCTGGGCCGTGAGCACCAGATCTCGGTGTTTGAAGCCGGCGACTACGCCGGCGGGCATACCAACACGATTCGGGTAGATACGGCGAATGAGACCCATCATGTCGACACTGGCTTCATCGTCTTCAACGATCGCAACTACCCCAACTTCGAGCGGCTGCTGGAGCGTCTGGGGGTCGCGTGGCAGCCGTCGAGCATGACCTTCAGCGTCAGCGATGGACGCGGTGACTTTGAGTACAACGGGAGCTCGCCCAACGGCCTGTTCGCAAAGCGCGCTCATCTCGTGACCCCGTGGTTTCACCGCATGGTCGCCGATCTGGCCCGCTTCAACCGCACCGCCCGCGAGCTGCTGCAACGCGAGGAAACAGGCCCTTCGCTGGGGGACTGGCTGGAGCAGCAGCGCTTCTCGCGCCCGTTCGTCGAGCGCCTGATAGTGCCTCAGGCCTCGGCGGTCTGGTCGGCCGATCCCCACCAGATGTGGAGCTTCCCGGCACGCTTCTTGGCCGAGTTCTTTGACAACCACGGCATGCTGTCGCTGCGCGGGCGCCCGCAATGGCGCGCGGTCCACGGTGGCTCGGGCCGGTACGTCGAGGCACTCACGCGGCCGTTCGCCGACCGGATCCGCCTGGGCACGCCGATCGTGTCGGTGACGCGCGGCGACGACCACGTGCTGGTCAGCCCCCAAGGCGGCGAGCCGGAGAGCTTCGACGAGGTCGTGCTGGCCACGCACGCAGACCAGGCGCTGGCGCTACTGGCCGACGCCACCCCGCGGGAGCACGAGATCCTCGGCGCGATCCCCTATCAGCCCAACGTGGCCGTGCTGCACACCGACGTGCGGATGCTCCCCCGGCGACGGCGCGCCTGGGCGAGCTGGAACTACCACCTGCTCGAGCAGCCCGGCGACCGCGCCACGGTCACCTACCACATGAACCGGCTGCAGTCGCTGCGGTCCGAGCAGCAATTCTGCGTCACGCTCAACCGCACCGACCAGATCGACCCGGCACACGTGATCCGCAAGATCTCCTACGCCCACCCGGTGTTCACCGGCGATGGCGTCCGAGCCCAGCACCGTGTGCAGGAGATCAGCGCACAGCGGCACACGCACTTCTGCGGCGCTTATTGGGGCTGGGGATTTCATGAGGACGGCGTGGTCAGCGCGCTGCGCGTCGCCGACGGCCTGGGGATCGGGCAGTGAGCGCCAGCTGCCTCTATGAGGGCACGATCCGTCACCGGCGCCACTCGCCGCCGAGCGAGTTTGAGCATCGCCTGGCGCTCGTCTACGTGGACCTTGACGAGCTCCCGGAGCTGCTGGGCGGCCGGCTGATCGCCCGTCACCCGGGCGCGTTGCGCTTTCGCCGCCGAGACTACCTCGGCGATCCCGACGTCCCGCTTGATCAAGCCGTTCGCGAGCGAGTCGCCTCGATCACCGGCACCGCGCCCACCGGGCCGATTCGCGTGCTGACCGGACTGCGGTCGTGGGGGCACTGCTTCAACCCGGTGAGCTTTTACTACTGCCTGCAGCCCGCTTCAGAGCGCGTCGCCAACGTGCTCGCGGAGGTCACCAACACCCCATGGGGGGAACGCTGCTCATATATTCTCGGCGCCGGTGCCCATGGCTCCCCGATTCTGCGCGGTCGCTTCACCAAGGAACTACACGTCTCGCCGTTCATGGGCATGGATCACACCTACGAGGCGCGCGCCACCCAGCCCGCCGACACGCTGTCGGTCCATATCGAGAGCCACCGCAACGGCGAGACCGTGTTCGACGCCACCCTGGCGATGGCGCGCACGGAGCTCAGTCGAGCCTCCGCCGCCCGCCTCAGCGCCCGCTATCCGCTGGCCACCGTCCGTGTGCTGGCCCTGATCTACGGCCACGCGCTGGGGCTGAAGCTGGCCGGTGCGAAGGTCCACCGCCATCCGCGGGCGGGGTCGGCATGAGCCCCGAGCTGGCACGCTGGCTCGCCTCGCTGCTGCTGAGGCGGATCAAGGTGGGAAGCCTGATCGTCGTCGAGGAAGGCCGGCGGCGCACCTACGGCTCCGGGCTCCCAGCGGCGACCTTGCAGGTGCGCTCGCCGAGCATGTGGAACGCGTTGCTGCACGGCAGCCGCGGAATGGCCGAGGCTTACCGGCTTGGCCTGTGGGACTCACCGGATCTGGTCGCGCTGATCCGGCTCGGAGCGCGCAACGCGACCGGCCTGGACTGGCTACGCACGCTGATCGCGCCGGCCCGCCTGCCGATTCAGCGCGTTCGGGGGCTCCGGCGCCGCAACACCAAGGACCGCAGCCGTGATCACATCGCCGCCCACTACGACCTCGGAAACCAGCTCTTCTCGCGGATGCTCGACCCGACGATGAGCTATTCGTGCGCGGTCTTCGACCGTGACGGGATGACCTTGCAGGAGGCCTCTATCGCCAAGCTCGAGCGCGTCTGCGACAAGCTCGAGCTCGGTCCCGATGACCACGTTTTGGAGATCGGCACCGGCTGGGGAGGCTTCGCGATCCACGCCGCGTCCACACGGGGCTGCCGGGTGACGACCACGACGATCTCCCGCGAGCAGCACGACTACGCCGTTGAGCAGGTCCGCCGCGCCGGGCTCACAGAGCGCGTGACGGTGCTGATGCAGGACTACCGGGATCTGCGCGGTCGCTACGACAAGTTGGTCTCGATCGAGATGATTGAGGCCGTGGGATGGCAGCATCTGGGCGCCTTCTTCGCCAAGTGCTCGGATCTGATCACCCCCCACGGCGGAATGCTCCTGCAGGCGATCACGATCGACGACCGCGCTTATGAGGTCGAGAAGGCATCCCAGTCGTTCATCAGGACCTACATCTTCCCCGGTGGCTCGCTGCCCTCGCTGGAGGTGATGACGCGCAAGCTCGCGCGCCGCACCGACCTGCAGACCGTGCACCTGGAGGACCTGACGCCCTACTACGTCGAGACTCTGCGGCGCTGGCGGGCGAACTTCGAGTCAAACGCCGCGGTGCTCGGCCAGCTCGGCTATGACGATCCCTTCCGGCGCCTGTGGAAGCTCTACCTCTGCTATTGCGAGGCCGGGTTTGCCGAGCGGCGGATCTGCGACGTGCAGCTCCTGCTCGGCAAGCCGCAGTGGGCAATCGCGGCGCGGGCCGGGCTGCGCAGCACCGCGATCGCCGCCACCGGTTAGCAGGCAGGCTTCGCGGCGCGCGGCTAGCGCGGTCCAGCCGTTGGCTCGTCCTCTGCCTCGGCCAGCGCTCGCTGGGCAATCGCGTAGGCGGCGTTCGCCGCCGGCACACCGGCGTACACCGCAGTGTGCAGCAGCACCTCACCGATCTCCTCGGCGCTCAGCCCATTGCGCAGCGCGGCGCGGACGTGCATCGCGATCTCGTTCTCACGCCCCAGCGCGGTGAGCACCGAAAGCGTCACCGCGCTGCGCATGCGGCGGTCCAGGCCCTTTCGCGTCCACACCCCGCCCCATGCGTAGCGCGTGATGAAGTCCTGAAACGGCGCCGTCAGCTCAGTCGTGCGCTCGATCGCCCTGTCGACGTGGGCGTCGCCCAGCACCTCGCGGCGGACCTTCATCCCCCGCTCGTAATCGGAATCGCTCATGGCCGTCCTCCCGCCTTCAAATGGTCGACGATCAACTGCGTCACCTCGACCGAGCGCTCCACGCTGGAGAGATGCGCCGCCGGGTCAAGGATTTCAAGCCGGGCTCCCGGGATGCCCGCGGCGATCGTGCGGACGTGCTCAGGGGGCGTCGCGGGATCCTGCTCTGCACCGATCACCAACGTCGGCGCCACGATCCGGGGCAGTCCCGGGCGCAGGTCCATGATCGCGATCGCCTCACAGCAACCGGCGTAGCCCTCGGCCGATGTGTCGGCGATCATCGCCCGGTGACGCGCGACGACATCGGGGCGCTCACGCACGTAGGGCTCGGTGAACCAGCGCGCGATCACCGCGTCGGCCACCGCTTCAGGGCTACCGGCCTCGCGCACCGTAGCGGCACGCTGGGTCCACGCTTCGGCCGGCGGCAGATAGGCCGAGGTGCAGACCAGCACCAGCCGCTGGATCCGCGCCGGCGCGTGGCTCGCCAGCCACATGCCGATCATCCCGCCGAGCGACAGCCCGCAGTAGAACACGCGCTCCACCTCCAGGCGATCGAGCATGGCCAGCACATCGCTGCCCAGCTCGTCGATCGTGTAGGGACCCGGCATCACCGGGGAGCCACCGTGGCCGCGGTGGTCATAGCGAATGACCCGGAAGCGCTCGCTCAGCGCCGGCAGCTGCGGCTGCCACATCGCCAGCGTCGTCCCCAATGAGCCGCCGAGCAGCACCGCGGGTCGTCCACTGATGCCGTCCAAGGCGTAGTTGAGCTCGAAGTCGCTCATGCGCCGTGAGCTCTAAGAGCCCGGTCGACGAGCTCGGACGCGCCCCCCAGATGGTGCTCGGGCTCCTCTGCCTCCTCGACGCCGGCAGACGCCAGGCGCTGCAGGTTGTCGCGCATCCGCCCGGTGTCGACCTCCAACTGCTCCAGCAGCTCGCGCCCCCAAGCGGTGGCGGAGCCCACCAGCGACAGCAGCTCGGTGTGCGTACCCCACTCGGCCTGCCAAGCGCCCGCGGCGCGCTCGTGTTCCTGCTCCATTGCCGCGAACGTGCTGGCCACCAGCCCGGGGACGCGCTTGCTGCAAGCCAGCAGCGACACCGAGCCGACCGGATTGTGCTTGTGCGCCATCGCGCTAGAGGCCCCGCGTGACGGGTCCCCGCCCTCACGCAGCTCGCCGACCTCCTGCTGGGCGAGCAGCGAGACATCGCGGGCGACCTTGCCGAGCACGCCGGCCAGCGCGCCCAACGCCGCGGCCAGGTTCGCCGGAATGACGCGCACCGTGTGCCAGGGCAGCACGGGTTCGGCCAGCCCCAGCTCGGCGGCGACGTGCGCAGCCACTTGCGGCGCGCGGGTGCCGACCGGGCCACCCATCTGCACGGCCAACTCGACGTCACGCACGGTGGTCAGCCGGCGCCGGGCCTGGTCAATTCCGGCCATCCAGCCGGCGGCGCGCAGCCCGAAGGACGTCGGCAGCGCCTGCTGGAGCAGGGTCCGCCCGACCATCGGCGTGTCCCGATGGCGCAGCGCCAGCGCGGCCGCCGCCGCGGCGGCGGCATGGGCATCGCGGAGGATCGGCTCCAGCGCGCGCCGGGCGACCAGCATCGCGGCCGTGTCGAGCACATCCTGGCTGGTGGCGCCGAGATGCACGCGCCCGGCCAGGCGCTCGCCGACGACCCCCCGCAACGCCCGGACCAGGGGGACCACCGGGCTGGCGTGCTCGGCCGCCTGGGCGCCGATCGCCGCCACGTCGAAATGCTCGGCCCGGCACGCAGCGGCGATCTGCTCGGCGTCCGCCATGCTGAGCAGACCCTCCTCCGCGCAGGCCCGCGCCAGCGCCGCCTCCACGTCGAGCATCGCCTGCAGCCAGGCCCGATCGGACACCTGCGCGGTGCTTTCGCCGCGCGAATAGATACCGTCGAACAGGCCCGCCTCAGATGGCAAAGAAGACCGTCTCGCCCGGCCCCTGGAGCCGGATGTCGAATCGGTAGCCGTCGTCGGTGGGCTGGGCCAGCAGCGTGTCACGACGATCGCGCGGAACCCGCGCCAGGATCGGATCGGCATCGTTTGCCTGCGACTCGTCGGCAAAGTAGATCCGGGTCACGCAGCGGTGCAACATCCCCCGGGCGAACACCGACACGTCGATGTGCGGCGCCTGCAGCGTGCCGTCGGGCGTGGGAACCCGGCCCGGCTTGACGGTGAAGATCTCATAGCTCCCGTCGCCGTCCTCGTAGCCGCAGCGCCCAAAGCCGCGGAAGCCCTCCAGCGTGGAGGCTCCGCCAAAGTCGTGCAGGTCGGCGAAGTGCCCGTCAGGGTCGGCCTGCCAGGTCTCGATCAGGTTGTCGGGCACCGGCTCGCCGGAGCCGTCGTAGACGAAGCCGGTGATCCTGATCACGCCGGGGGTGTCCCTGCTCACGGCACAGGGGCCGTCGGACCATGGCAGCCCGATCGCGAAGTACGGCCCCACGGTCTGCGATGGGGTGGTGGCGAAGATCAATGCGCCTCCTCGAACAGCGTCGCGGCGGGACCGCGCAGGTAGATGTCGAACTCGTACGCCGCCGCCCAGTTGGGCTCGGTGCCGTGGATCGAGAAGCGGGAGATCATCCGTTCGCGTGCGGCCTCGTCGGCCACCGAGTTGAAGATCGGGTCATACGGGAAGAACGGGTCGCCGGGGAAGTACATCTGGGTGACCAGCCTCTGCGCGAACGCGCGTCCCAGCAGCGAGAAGTGGATGTGGGCCGGACGCCAGGCGTTGTAATGGTTGCCCCACGGGTATGGGCCCGGCTTGATCGTCAGAAACCGGTAGCGCCCCTCCGAGTCGGTCTCACAGCGGCCGCTACCGGTGAAGTTGGGATCAAGCGGCGCGGGCCAGCGATCCCAGCGGTGCATGTAGCGCCCGGCGGAATTGGCCTGCCAGATCTCCACCAGCGTGTTGCGCAACGGCTTGCCCTCGGTGTCGAACACGCGCCCGCTGACCGTGATCCGCTCGCCGATCGGCTCGCCCTCGTGCGCAGCGAGCAGGTTGTGATCGTGCTCTCCCAACTGGCGCACTTCGCCCAGGCGCGGACCGGTGGTCTCGGTGATCGTCTGTGGCAGGTATACCAGCGGCTGCTTGGGATGGCGCAGCGTGGTCGACTTGTACGGCGAATAGTCCAGCGGCGGGTGCGCGTCCTCGGTTTCGCGCCGGTAGGCCCCCGGCGTGTCCACCACCGGGTCATAGATGACTCGATCTTCGGTTACCTGTTCGGTCATTTCTCCCTGATCCTTTGCGGTCCTGGCGCCCCTGGGCACCACCGGGTTGGTCATCGGCTCAGAAGCTCTCGCAGCGCGGACAGCTCGCGCTCGGTCGGGGCCGGCGTCACACGGAGCATCGGTGAGACCGCCAGCTCCCATCCGGTGGCGTCCCGAACCCTTTGCGGATCCACTCCCTCATGCACCTGGGTGAGGGTCAGCTCGCTGGAATTCTGATCGGGTTCCAGCACCCCCAGATCGGTGATCACGGCAGTCGGACCCCGACCCCGGAAGCCAAGTCGCCCGCGGTCCCCAGGCCGGTCGCCGTAGCCGACGGTGGTGCGGAAGTCCAACTGTTCGACGAACGTGCGCTTGCCGTGGGGGGCGATCACGACCACCTCACGACAGCTGGCCGCGATCTCCGGCGCGCCGCCGGCGCCGGGCAGGCGCGTCTTAGGGTGGTCGTAATCCCCAATCACCGTCGAGTTCAGATTACCGTGACGGTCGACCTGGGCCGCGCCGAGGAACGCCACCTCGATCCGCCCGGGGCCGATCCAGTAGTTGAACATCTCCGGCACCGAGACAACGGCGTCCGCCGTCTCGGCCAGCTCGCCGTCGCCGATCGAGAGCGGGATGTGAAACGGCTTGGCGCCGATCGTGCCCGACTCGTAGACGAGCACCAGCTCGGGGTTGTGGACCATCCGCGCCAGGATCGCCGCCGTACTCGGCCGCCCGACGCCGATGAACACCGATTTGGCGTGCTCCAGCCGGCGGGCGGCGACGATCGTCTGGATCTCGGAACTGGTCACCTCGCTCACGGAGGCGCCATTTGCCCCAGCCTCGCTCAACGCGTTGCCACCTCCCCCAGCCCCTGCTCGCGCATCCAGGTGGCGAACTCGTCGCGATCGCGGCTGACCTGATCCCAGAAGCGGTAGAAGTCGTTGTCGCGGGAGGTGATCCCCAGGCTGTAGGACGGCCGCGATCCGCCCGGGGACTCGGCCACGACATCGATCACCCAGCCGGGGATGACCACCCCGCCGGCTCGAGGCTGGAGCCGGTCGACGATCCGCTCGACCGTGACCAGCGAGCGCGCGGCGGACAGGACCGCCTCCTTCTGCACGCCGGGGATTCCCCACAGCTGCACGTTGCCGTCCCGGTCGGCCTCCTGGGCGTGCACGATCGCCACATCGGGCGACAGGGCCGAGACGGCCGTCAGCTGCTCGCCGGTGAACGGGCAGCGGATCGGCTTGACCGTTGTGTGCGCGACCAGATCGGTGCCGACGTAGCCGTGCATGACCGCGAACGGGAGCCGGGCGGCGCCGGCCGCATAACGGTTGGCCATCCCGGCGTGGCTGTGCTCCTCCAGCTCGATCGGCCGCGGCCAGCCGTGCTCGATCGCGTCGCGGAAGCGGTGCAGACTGCCCACGCCGGGGTTGCCGCCGTAGGAGAAGACCAGCTTGCGCGCCGCCCCCATGCCGATCATCTGGTCATACAGGATGTCCGGGGTCATCCGGATCAGCTCCAGCTCGGTGCGGCCCTGGCGCAGCAGCTCGTGTCCAGCCGCGAACGGGATCAGGTGCGTGAACCCCTCTAGCGCCACCGAGTCGCCGTCGCTTACCAGCTCGGCCACCGCTTCGGACAGGCTCGTCAGCTCAGCCACGGGCGAGCTTGGTCTCGCCGCGGGCGGGGATCGGCAGGCCGACGTAGTTCTCGGCCAGCGACGTGGCGGCCGCGGTCGAGCTGCACACGTACTGCAGTTGGGAGTGCTGCAGTTGGCGACCGTAGGCGTCGTCGCTGGGATCGACGTGCAGCATCGTGGTCATCCACCAGGAGAAGTGCTGGGCGCGCCACACCCGGGCCAGGCACCGATCGGAGTAATGATCCAGCCCGGCCTGGCTACCGGTGGCGAAATGCTCGTCCAGAGCCTGCGCCAACACGATCACGTCGGCGAAGGCGAGATTGAGCCCCTTGGCACCGGTGGGCGGCACGATATGCGCGGCGTCGCCGGCCAGGAACATGTTGCCGTAGCGCATCGGAGCGGCGACGAAGCTGCGCATCGGCGTGATCGACTTCTCCAGCACCGGCCCCTCCTGCAGCTCAAACCTGTCGCTGGCCAGCCTGGCGTGCAGCTCATCCCAGACCTGCTGATCAGACCAGTTGGCGACGTCGTCGTGGGGGGCCACCTGGACATAGAGGCGGCTGATCTCCGGCGAGCGCATGCTGTGCAGTGCGAATCCGCGCTCGTGGTAGGCGTAGATCAGCTCATCGGTGGACGGCGCCACCCCGGCCAGGATCCCCAGCCAGCCAAACGGATACTCGCGTTGCCAGACGCTCAGGACGCCGTCGGGCAAGCTGGGGCGACAGATACCGTGAAAGCCGTCACAGCCGGCGATGACTTCGCAGCAAAGCTCGTGCTCGCTGCCGCCGTGCAGATAGCGGACGCTCGGCTGACCCGCGTCGAGTCCGTGGACCGACACGTCGCCGCACTCGAAGTGCAGCGGCGCGTCGTAGGACAGCCGCGCCGTGACCAGGTCCTTGACCACCTCGGTCTGCCCGTAGATCGTCACCGCCCGCCCCCCGGTCAGCTCGCTCATCGGGATGTGGTGGCGGACGCCGTCGAAGCACAGGTAGATGCCACCGTGCACGAGCCCCTCGCGGTCCATCCGCTCACCGACGCCGGCCTCGCGCAGCACCTCGGCGCTGGCCTGCTCCAACACCCCGGCGCGCAGACGCGCCTCGACGTACTCCCGGCTGCGGGTCTCCAGGATCACCGCCTCGATGCCCTGGCGGTG
>CALAQT010000321.1 GCA_937888775.1 uncultured Actinomycetes bacterium
ACGCGGTGGCCGGGCGCGTCGCGGTCGTGGCCTGCGGGGCACTGGCGGCCGACGTGCGCCGGATCGCCCGCCGTCGAGGCTGGCCCGTCGACGTCCATCCGGTGCCGGCGCTGCTGCACAATCGTCCGGAGAGGATCGCCCCGGCAGTGGCGCAGGAGCTGGCCGAGCTGTCGCACGGCTATCGGTCCGTCGCCGTGGCCTACGGCGACTGCGGCACCTATGGCGCGCTCGATGCGGCGCTGGCGGGTGGCAGCGTGGCGCGGATCGACGCCGAGCACTGCTATGACATCTTCGCGCGGGAGGAGGTGGCCGACGCCCTCGCCGAGGAGCCCGGGACGTATTTTCTGACCGACTTCCTGGCGCGCACGTTCGAGCGCACGGTCGTCCGCGAGCTCGGCCTGGACCGCTATCCAGAGCTGCGCGACGACTACTTCCGCGCCTACACGCGGGTTCTCTGGCTGGCCCAGCGACCGACGCCGGCCACGCGCGCCGCCGCCCAGCGCGCCGCCGATCGGATCGGGCTGCCGCTGCAGGTGCTGGTCGTGGGCGATGCCGGGCTCGAGCGCCAGCTGGAGCGGCTGGTCACCGCCGCCGCCTGACCGCGCCCCTAATCGAGGTTGATCGCTTCGACCAGGAGCGTCGCGACGTCGACCACGCGCAACTCGGCGCCGCTGCTCTGCACTCCGTCGCCGAGCATCACGGTGCAAAACGGGCAGGCGACCGCCAGCGTACCCGCGCCCGTTGCCGCTGCCTCCTTGACCCGATTCTCGTTGATCGCGTTGCCCCGCTCCTCCATCCACATGTGCGCGCCGCCCGCGCCGCAGCAGAACGTCTGCTTGCCACTGCGCTGCATCTCGACCGGACGTCCGACAGCGGAGAGCAGCTCACGCGGCGGCGCCAGGACGTCGTTGTGGCGGGCCAGATAGCAGGAGTCGTGGTAGGTGATCGACAGCTCCTCCGAGCGCCGTGGCGCGAGCCTGCCCTCACTCACCAGGCGCGCCAGCAGCTCGGAGTGATGGATCACCTCGTAGTCGCCGCCGAAATCGGGGTACTCGTTGCCGAGCGTGTTGAAGCAGTGCGGACAGTTGGCGATGACCTTGGTCACGCCGGCCTCGTTGAGTGTGGCCACGTTCTGCTCGGCGAACGCCTGGAACACATATTCGTTGCCGATCCGCCGGGCCGGATCGCCGGTGCAGCTCTCCCGCGGGCCGAGGATCGCGAAGTCGACGCCGGCCTGCTGCAGCAGCTTGGCCGTCGACTGCGCGGTCGTCCGCGCGCGCTCGTCAAACGAGGACGCGCAGCCGACCCAGTACAGGTACTCCGGCGGGGGATCGCCAGGCTCCAGGATGCGCACGCCGAGCTGGGCGGCCCAGTCGGCACGTTCTGACTGCGCCTTGCCCCACGGGTTAGACGCGCGCTCTACGTCACGCAGCATCTGCTCCGCCTCTGAGGGGAAGCTCGACTCGACCATCACCAGGTGACGGCGCAGGTCGACGATGTGGTCGACGTGCTCGATCGAGACCGGGCAGGCCTGGACGCAGGCCCCGCAGGTGACGCAATCCCAGACCGACTCCTCGGGCACCGCACCGGGGACCAGCGGGGCCAGCTCGGGGGTGGTGGCGGTGCCGCCAACCTCCCCCCCACCGGCGCGCGCGGCAACGATCGCGCCGCCATCGGCGAACACCTGATCACGCAAACCCATGATCAGCAGCTTGGGCGATAGCACCTTGCCGGTCTGAAACGCTGGACAGGCATCCTGGCAGCGGCCGCACTCGGTGCACGTGAACGTGTCGAGCATCTGCTTCCAGGTGAGATCCGCCGCCGTACCCGCCCCGAAGCGAATGTCCTCTTCAGGGACGTCTGGATCGTCGAAGCGCAGCGGCTCCAGGCGGCCGCCCGGTCCCGTGCGCCCGTACCAGACGTTCAACGCGGCGGACGCGATGTGCAGGTGCTTGGAGCGCGGCAGGTAGGCGAGGAAGCTGAGGATCGTCACCACATGCGCCCAGACGAACACCCGCTCCAGGACCCGCGTCAGGCCGTCCCGCGCGAACAGGTGCGAGAGCAGGTCAGACATCGGCGCCGAGGAGGCCGGCCATTCGTTGAGCCCGAGCGCGATCCGGGTCGCGTGCCAGAGCAGCAGCGTCGTCGCGATCGTCGCGATCAGCGCCAGGATCAGATCGGCCTCGCCTAGGTGGCTGCCCTCGAACCGCCCGGGTCGCTGGACCTTGCGGATCCACAGCGCTGAAAGCACCCCGATCATCACCAGCACCGCGAACAGGTCGGTCAGCAACGCGAACCAACCCCGGTCGCCGAGCCACGGAAAGGTCGAGTGCTTGTCGACCACTCCGATCATCGCGATGATGATCGTCGGGGTAAGGACCAAGAAGCCCCAGAAGATGAATGCGTGGATCAGCCCCGGCCCGATGCGCTGCAGGAGCTTGCGCTGGCCGAGCACGATCGTCGTCTCGTTGCGCACCCGCTGCGGCACTTCGCCGGCGCGCTGCACCGGTGCGGCGCAGCGCATCAGCGCGAGCAGGAATCTGACGCGGACCGCGAACAGGGCCATGCTCGTCGCCAGCAAGGCGGCGAGCGCGACCGCGGCGATTGCAACCCCTATGTCCCTCGGGCCCTTCTGATCTCGGCCGAGATCGCCGGCACCACTTCGTGGAGGTCGCCGATCACCGCGTAATCGGCACTGGCGAAGATCGAAGCCTCGCCGTCGGGGTTGATGGCCAGCAGTCGCTTGGCGCCCTTGCATCCGGCCATGTGCTGGGTAGCGCCGCTGATCCCGCAGGCGATGTAGATCTCCGGCGAGACCTTGGTGCCGGTCTGCCCTACCTGATCGGTATGCGGCCGCCACCCGGCGCTGGTCACCGCGCGCGAGCAGCCGACCGCGCCGCCCAGCAGCTCGGCCAGCTCTTCGATCACCGAGAAGCCCTCGGCCGAGCCGACGCCGCGGCCGCCGGAGACGACGACATCGGCGTCGGTCAGCGATACACCGCCGCCGGATGCCGCCACGCGCTCGGACACGCGGACAACCTGGTCCAGCTCGCTGACGGCGTCGCTCACGGGGACGACCTCGAGCTCGCCAAGGGGCTCGGCTGTCACCGCGTGCGGAGCGCTCGAGAGCAGCAGCGTCGAGCCATGCACCAGAGCCTCCTCCAGCAGGCTGCCGCCCCAGCGTATTCGTAGTACCCGCGGTGGATCCCCGGGGGTCACCGACACGCAGTTGGCCGCCATCGGCTGGTCGAGCTTGGCCGCCACATGGGCGAGGACCTCGTTGCCACGATCGGTTCCGGGCGCGATCACCGCCGTCGGCGAGCGCTGCTGGATCAGCTCGACGATCGTCTGCGCCCACGCCGCCGGCGCGTAGCCGGCCGGATCGTCGATCGCGACCGCATGGACCTCGTCGCCCAACCCGCGCGCCAACACGACCGCCTGCTGTGAGACCTCGTCGGCCGGGTCCTCGACGAGGACCAGGATCGTCACCTACATCACCCCGATCTCTTGCAGGATCGCCACGACCGCCGGCGCCGCCTCGGGCCCGCGACCGAGGATCTCCGCCTGCTTTGAGGAACCCTCGGGCAGGACGAGCCTGACCATCTCGAGCATCGGGCTCGGGCGTACCCCCTCCGACGCCACCATCGGCTTTCGCTTGGCGCGCATCCGCCCAGGCACCGACGGATAGCGCGGCAGGTTGATCCCCTCCTTGACCGTCACCACAGCGGGCAACGGGACCACGTAGACGTCGCGGCCCCCGGCGACCTCCTGCTCGCAGCGCAAGCGGCCGCCATCCTGCACCGACAGCCCCTTGATCCCGTTGACGCACGGGAGTCCCAGCGCCTGGGCGACGCGGATCGCCACCTGGTAGTTGCCGGCGTCGGCCGACTCGTTGCCGAACAGGAGCAGGTCGTGGTCCTCGCGGGCGCCGAGGCCCATCGCTCCCACGATCGCCGCCGCCGTCGCCTGGGGATCCCACTCGCTGCCGTCGGTGACGAGGTGGATGGCGCGGTCGATCCCGATCGCCATCATGTCGCGCAGCTGCTCCTCGGCCTCCGGGGGCCCGAGCGTGAGCACCGTCGAGGAGCCGCCGTGCTGCTCCACCAGCCGGACCGCCTCCTCGACGGCGCACTCCTCGTGCGGACTGACCGTGAAGCCGAGATGGCGGGTCTGGATCGCCTGCTCATCCTCGGTCAGCGTGATCTTGCCCCCGGTCAGCGGCACCCGCTTGACGCAGACCAGGACGTTCACGAGCGCACGCGGGAGTTGTCGGGATCGAACACCGGCGTCGAGTCGATGGTCGCGACGGTGACCGGGTACTGCTCACCCATGTACTCCACGAGCAACTGTGTTCCGACCTGGGCGTGCTCGGGCGGCAGGTAGGTCATGAGGATGTGCTTGCCGACAGACGGTCCAGCGCCGGCGCTGGTGACGTAGGAGCGCCGGCCCTTGCTGTCGGTGATCGACTCTGCGTCGGAGGTCAGGATCGGCTCTCCGCCGAGCATGTAGCGCTTGACGCCCGCGCGGGAGGTGTGATCGTCGACGGTCAGCGTGCACATGTGGGCCGCCGGCTCGGTCTCACGATGGCTGACATGGGCGTCCTTGCCGACGAAGTCCTGCCCCTTGACCTTGCCCCACGCCATCCCGGCCTCGACGACGTTGTACTCGCCCTCGAGCTCGGCGCCGTAGGCGCGGTAGCACTTCTCCAGCCGTCCGGTGGTGCCGTAGACCCCGGCCCCGACCGGCACCGCCCCGTGCGGCAGGCCCGCCTCGGCGACGATGTCCCACAGCCGCGCCCCCTGCTCGATCGGCACGTAGAGCTCCCAGCCGAGGTCGCCGACGTAGGAGATGCGTGAGGCGATCACCTGCAGCGGCCCCACCTCGAGCGGTTTGAAGCGCGCGAACGGGAAGCCCTCGTTGGAGACGTCATCACTGGTGACGCTCGACAGGATGTCGCGCGCGCGCGGCCCCCACAGGCCCAACGTGCACCACGAGTTGGTCTGGTCATGAATCTGCGCCGAGCCGTCGGCCGGCAGATGGTCCTTGAACCATTTCAGGTCAGACATGCCCCACGCGCCGCCGGTGACGACCCGGAAGACCTCGTCGTCGATCCGCATGATCGTCAGGTCGGCCTTGAAGCCGCCGCTGGGCAGCAGCACTGGGGTGTAGACGACGCGGCCGACGGGCACGTCCATCTGGCGCATCGCCACCCGCTGGACGGCGTCCAGCGCACCCGGCCCGGTGACGTCGAAGATCGCAAACGCGGTCAGGTCCGTGTAGCCGGCTCGGTCGCGCATGGCCAGGTGCTCGGCGTTGATGATCGGTGACCACCAGCGCGCCTCCCATTCGGACTCGCGCCGGTTGATCCGGTCGCCGTACTCCTCCAGCAGCGGCGCATTTGACTCATACCACTGCGGACGCTCCCAGCCGGCCGCCTCGAAGAACACCGCCTCGCGCTCCTGCTCTCGCTCGTAGAACGGCGACAGCTTGACGCGGCGGTCAGACTCCCACTGCTCGGAGGGGTGAACGATCCCGTACATCTTGTTGAAGCCCTCAGCAGCCCGAGCCTGGACATGAGTCCGGGTCTTCTGTTGCGGATAGGCGCGCGCGATGTTGGACTCGTAGACGTCGATCTCGGCCTCCCCGTGGACCATCAGCTCGGCGACGGTCTTGCCGGCGCCGGGGCCCTCCTTGATCCAGATCGCCGCCGCCGACCACAGGCCCCTGACCTCGGGGGTCTCGCCGATCAGCGGCAGGCCGTCCAGAGTCACCGACAGCAGGCCGTTGATCGCGTACTTCACGCCCACGTTCTCGTCGCCGACGATCTCCGGCATCAGCTCCAGCGCCTGCTCCATCTGCAGCTCGAAGTCCTGCTGGGTGAATGGCAGCTCGGTCGGCGTCAGCGGCGATTCCTCAATCGAGGGGATGTCGTCGGCGTCGATCATGATCGGACGGTGGGCGTAGGACCCGATCTCCAGCCCCGTGCCCTCCTGACGCTCGTACATATTGGTGTCCATGTCACGAACGATCGGGAACTCAATCATCCCCTTGGCGTCGGCAAAGCGCGGCGCCGGGCCGATGTCGATCATCTGGTGCACGGCGGGCGTGAGCGGGATCCGCGCGCCCGCCATACGAGCAATGCGCGGGCTCCAACAGCCACAGGCGATCACCACGCGGTCGGCCTCGATCTCGCCGCGCGTGGTCCGCACGCGCTTTACGCGGCCACGCTCTACGTCGATGCCCAGCACCTCGGTGTTGGCCGAGACGGTCATCCCCGCCTCGACGGCCCGCTCGCGCATGATCGTGGCCGCGCGCAGCGAGTCCACGACTCCAGCGCCGGGCGTGTAGAAGCCGCCCAGCAGCAGTTCCTCGTTGATGAACGGGACGAGCTCCCTGATCTCCCGCGGAGTCAGCAGCGAGACCGGCTCGATCCCCCAGGTCCGGGCGGACACCACGCG
This sequence comes from uncultured Actinomycetes bacterium, assembly GCA_937888775.1. The sequence continues at coordinate 6,459 of CALAQT010000321.1, forward strand.
CCGCGTGAGCTCCTGCATCCGCTCCTCGGTGCGGGCGACCTCGATCCCACCGCACTCGATGAACACGCCCAAGTCCTTGTACTGGCGCATGCTTTCCAGCGTCAGGGCGGTCATCTCCTTGGAGTGGTCAACCGGGAAGATGAAATTGGATGCGTGTCCGGTGGAGCCCCCGGGGTTGGGCAGCGGACCCTTGTCCAGCAGGGTGATCTCGGTCTCGCCGAGCTGGGTCAGGTGATAGGCGATGCTGTTGCCGACGATTCCCGCGCCGATGATCACGACCTGCTGGCTCGCGGGCAGCCTGGATTCTGAGTTGGCAGCCATTAGTCGTGATATATCAGATGCAGGTCAGGCGCGTCAACGCAGCGTGCCAAGCTGCCACAACGAGCTCGGGTCACTGTCGCAGGCTTCCGGGACCGCCGTATAAACTGCCCGGCGGCCGGAAGTCACGCAAACCAGCCAGACAGGGAGAAGGACATGCGCGCTTGTGCTCCAGCCTTCGGCGGGCGCGGTCGGGTCAGGACGGCGCTGACCGGTTCCGTCGTGATGCTCGTGTCCGGCACGCTCGCGGCGCAGGCCTCGGCCGCGTCGATTGCCGTCAACAAGCCCTGCTACGTAAATGCCGCGTCCAGGGCCGCCGCGAGACCGTCAGCGGTTCGGGCTTCACCCCCGGCGACCCAGTCGACATTCAGAGCAGCGACGGCTCCGTCGCCGCCACGGCGAATGCGGGGGCCAGCGGGGCATTCGCGGTCACCACAGGGGCCCCGACGCCCTTCCTGCCACGCCCGGAATCCAAGACTTTCACCCTGACCGCCAGCGATTTCACCGCCACCGGTACGACGATCACTGCGACGACGCGGGTGACCGTCACGGATCTGAGCGTCACGACCGCGCCCAGCCGTGCCGCTCTGACCGAAAAGGTGACGTGGTACTTCTCAGGCTTTGACCCGGGCAAGCAGATCTACGGTCATTACCTGCGCCGCAACGAGGTGGCCCGGGCCGAGTTCGGCACTGCCCAGGGGCCTTGCGGACTACTGAAGGTCAACGCGCGCTTCTACCCAGGCGGACATCCTCGTTACAAGACCTACACGCTTCAGGTCGACAACTCAAAGCCGTACTCCATGCACACCACGCCGCGGGTGCTGGCCCAGCTGGGAACGATGTTCTTCTGACGCCGGCGCTCGGCGACGGATTGCTGTCAGCATGGCGGCGATGCCGTCACAAAAGCACCGCATGCTCGCCGGCGAGTCCTACTTCGCCAATGACCCCGAGCTGGTGGCCGACCGCCGCCGTGCCCGGCTGCTGGGCGAGCGGCTGAACGCCGGCAGCAGCGCCGAGCCAGACCTGCGCCGGGAGATCCTGGACGACCTGCTGGGGGCGCTCGGCGACCAGGCGGAGATCCTGTCGCCGTTTTACTGTGATTACGGATTCCAGATCACCGTCGGCGCGCGCACGTTCATCAACTTCGGCACGGTGATCCTGGACTCCGCTCCGGTGCGGATCGGCGACGACGTCCAGATCGGGCCGGGCGTGCGGCTCGTCACGCCCATCCATCCGCTGGATCCGGCGCAGCGCAGGACCCTGATCGAGAGTGCCGCTTCGATCGAGATCGGCGACGGCGCGTGGCTGGCGACCGGAGTGATCGTTTGCCCAGGGGTCACCGTCGGCGCCGGCACCGTGGTCGGGGCGGGGAGCGTGGTCACCAAGGACCTACCCGCCGGTCAGCTTGCCTTCGGCAATCCGTGCCGCGTGGTGCGCAAGCTGTGAGCGTCAGCGCGACCGCTGTGCTGGAGCGTGCGGGCCTGGACTTAGTCAGCGACGGCGAAATCCCGCTCGTTTGACACTGCTCAGCGAGATCCTCGCGCGGCGCATGCGCCTGCCTCGCGCAGAAAGCCGGGATCTCGTGTGCGAGCGTGATCTGCCGGCCGCAATGGAAGACGGCGCCGTGCTGCTGGCCGATCGGTGGGTCGCGCGCCGGACACGCCACACCGCGCAGCCGACCGTGCTGGTCCGCTCGCCCTACGGCCGCCGACAGGTGCTGGGCCTGCTGTTCGGCCGTTTGATGGCCGAGCGTGGGCTGCAGGTCGTGATCCAGAGTGTGCGCGGGACGTTCGGCTCGGAGGGGAGCTTCAGCCCGTTTGACGAACGTGCGGACGGGCTGGCAACGCTGCGCTGGATTCGCCGTCAGCCGTGGCACTCAGACAGGATCGGCATGATCGGGCCGAGCTATCTCGGCTTCGTCCAGTGGGCAGTCGCCGGTGCCGCCGGCGAGGATCTCGCCGCGATGGCGATCCAGGTGAGCGCGTCTGAGTTCTACGGCCAGACCTACGCGGGCGGCAGCCTGTCGCTGGAGACGGTCGCCTCCTGGCTGGTCCTCGTCTCCGCCCAGGAGAGCCACTTCGGCGCCGTGACGATCGCGCGCGCGCTGCGCCGGCTGCCGGCCCTGTTCTCGGAGCTGCCACTAGCCGAGTTTGACCGGCGTGCCACCGGCGCCGAAGTGGCGTGGTTTCAGGCGGCACTGACCAACCGTCTGCCCGGGGATCCCTACTGGGCGGCACGGGACTTCACCGGCGTCGTGTCGGACGTGACCACCCCGGTCCAGTTTGTGGGCGGATGGCACGACATCCTGCTGCCCTGGATGCTCCGCGATTTCGGCGCGCTGCAGGCCGCCGGGCGCGACGTCCAGCTGATCGTGGGCCCGTGGACGCATACGGCCCCCGGTCTGATGGGAGCCGGGCACCGTGAGGGGCTGGCGTGGCTGCGCGCGCATCTACTCGACGATGATCGGCTCCGGCGACCCGCCAGGGTGAGGATCTTCGTCACCGGAGAGGGGTCGGCTGGAGGCTGGCGCCAGCTGCCGAGCTGGCCGCCACCGGGCACCGGACAGCGGCGGTTGTGGCTCGGCGACGGCCAAGGCCTGGCGGAAGAGGGGCCACGGGGAGCCCCGGCCGCGAGCGACCGCTACACCTATGACCCCGCCGACCCGACCCCGTCGCTGGGCGGACCGACTCTGCTGGGACGCCACGCGGTGGTGGACAACCGCCCGCTCGAGTCGCGTGCCGACGTGCTGAGCTACACCACCGCAGCCCTGTCTGAGCCGCTTGAGGCGATCGGTCCGGTCGCCGTTGAACTGTGGCTCAGGGCCAGCTCGCGGTTCTTCGACGTGTTTGCCCGGCTCTGCGACGTCGATCGCCGGGACGCCTCTTGGAACGTCTGCGATGCCCTGATCAACGTCGGCCCCGAGCGCTCAGAACCGATCGGCGACGGTGTCTGGCGCGTCCTTATCGACCTGTGGCCGACCGCGCATCGCTTTGCCGCGGGCCACCGGATCCGCCTGCAAGTCTCCTCCGGCGCCTATCCGCGTTACGCGCGCAATCCCGGCACCGGCGAAGATCCGGCCATCGCCACCATGCTGGCGCCGGTGGACATCGAGCTGCTGCGCGGCGAGCTATATCCCTCGGCGTTGATCCTGCCCTGGCCCGCGGCGCGTGGGCGCTGACGAAGCCCACACCCCAGGCCCACGTCAGGCTGGGCTGGTGGCCCGCGGGCCGGCTGGGCCGGGCAGCGAGATCGCCCGCGCGTACGGGGAGGTCTGTCAGCACCTATGATCCGCGCTGGGGTGTTATTCGAGCCAGGCGTTCCTCGCGCGCGTCACGAGGTCCATTCATGGATGCTCGCGGCGCTGTCACCGCTGTTTCGCTACAGCTACTGGCGCGACGCCTGGGTCCTGAGGCTGATCGGCGAGAGGTACGGCCCGGTCCTGGTCAGAGCCGAGCTGGAGCTCGAAGTCGAGTACCAGAGCCCCTCATCACGACTTCGTAGGCGCGTTGCCGACGCGCGATGGTCAATGTCTGAACGGGCGTCCGAGACACAATTCTCGATCTCTGAGCGGGCGTCGCGCACGCTCCCGCTCAGAGGATCGGGGCTTATCCTGATGCTGGCCGCGGCCTTCGTTCTGGCGGCGGCGGCGCTCGGCTACACCGTCGCCCACAGCGGGAACGGCGGTCATGGGTCCCCGGCCTTGAACCGTCAAGCCTCGAGCGGACCACTCCGGCTCTCGTTTGCCACCGGCTGGCGGCCGGCAACGTCCCCAGTCGCCGCCCAGCTGGGCCTTCAGGATGCAATCGCCTGGGCGCCTTCCGCCTTGCGCGGCGAGACGCTCACGATCGGGCGGGCCGTGACTGCCGATCCCCAGCTTCTGCCGCGCCCGTTGCTCGCGTCGCTTCCGTCGGAGCCGACACCCCAGACGGTCACCCTCGGCGGGGCGCAGTTCTACCGGTATCTGAATCTGACCCCGCGCGGCGAGCACGGCTCCGAGTCGGTGTATGCGATGTCGACCACGATCGGCACGGTGCTCGGCGTCTGCATCGCCCCGCAGCCGAGCACCAGCTTCACCAGCAGCTGTGAGCGGTCGCTCGGGACGCTTGCACTGACTTCTGGGAAGGCGCTGCCGCCGGGTCCGATCCCGGCCTACGCCTCGGCCCTCAATCTGGCGATCCAGGGGCTGAACGACAGTGTCAGCAAGATCGGCTCGCGCCTGCGTTCAGCGCCGACGGCCAAGGCCCAAGCCCAGGCCGACTACGCCCTGGCTGCTGCGCATGCCCAGGCCGCCACGGCCCTCTCGCACCTGACCGCTGGACCGGCCAGCGCCGCCAACACAGCGGTCGTGGCCGCGCTGAAGCTAAACGACACGGCGTACCGGGCGCTCGGACGGGCTGCCTCATTGCAGGATGCGACGGACTACAGCGCAGCCCAGGCGTCCCTGAAGCGTGCCGCGAGCGCGTTGACCGCCGCCTATTCCCGGTTGGACGCGTTCGGCTACCGCGTCAGCTGATACGCGCGCCGAGCGCGTCAGCCGCCGCCGCCGCCGCTTCCGCTCCCCCCGGCCGAGCCGCTGCCTCCGCTGCCGGTCCCCGTCCCGCTGCCGGTTGAGCCCGAGCCCCTCGAGGAGCCCGGCGAACCGCCGCCCGTGGGCACACTGGTTACCGGAGGTGTGGTTACCGCGGGCGTGGTCGGGGTGCTGGGCACCGTGACCCGCGGTACGGTGACCGGCCTGACGGTCGGGGTGACGGGCGCAGGACTGCCGACCGAGAGCACGGCCGCCGGAGCCGACTTGGGCGCCGAGCGATTCGGAGCCGCCCGTGGCTTGGGCGGCGTCTTCAAGGCCGGGGTCGCCGGTACCGGCGTGACCGCGACGATCCTGACCTGGGCCGCCGTCGATCGCGTCGAAGGCGCCAGTTGCGCCTGGGCATGGGTGGCCGACCTGGTCACGGTCGCGGCACCGGCCGCGAACGCGATCCCGAACGCGACGATCGGCGCTGCCAGGAGCAGGAGCAGCTTCCGGCCCGACACGCCGAGCGCGTAGGGCAACCTCGGCCCCCTGATGCCCTTGGCGACCAACCGGTCGCTGATTGTGGATCCTGCCATCACTCGCTCCCCCAGTGATTTCGCGGACGAGACTCAAAGTTCATCATACCTCCGCGGTCGAGTACCATGCCGCCGGGCCGTTTCTGATTGGCTCAGGGCTCTCTCCGCCAGGGGTGGCGACTAATCCAGAGGTGGGTTGATGCGCGCGATCGCACGATATTTGACCGTTTTCAGCTTGGTGGCCCTGCTCGCCCTGTTGGGTTCGGCCCTGCTCGCGGCCGGCGCCGAGGCGGCGCCGACGGGCAATCCGCCGACGATCACCGGGCCCACATCGCCTACAACATCGCCACAGGTTGGCGATACGCTGACCGACGTGTCCGGAGGATGGACGGGTACGGGCACCGTGAACGTGGTCAAGCAATGGATGGACTGCGACAGCTCCGGAACCGGCTGCGCCCACGTGGCCGCCAACGGCACCGGCCAGACCTACACGCTCGCCCTCAGCGACATCGGCTCCACAATCGAGGTGCAGGAGACCGCCACGGACACCACCCCGGGCTCGACCATGCTTAGCTCGGGGCCCACGGCCGTGGTGGGGCTACCGCCGGTGAATACGTCTCTACCGACGGTTTCCGGGGGGCCGGCCCCTAAGCAGGGTCAGACCCTGACGGAGACCAACGGGGCTTGGACCAACAACCCGACCTCGTTCAGCCACCAGTGGCTGCGCTGCGACAACTCCGGCAAAAACTGCGCGGCCATCCTCGGCGCCACCGACCAGACTTACACGCTCACATCCGCTGACGTTAACAACACGGTCGCCGTGGAGGTAACCGCATCTAACGCGGGCGGCCCCGGAAGCCCCGCCGACTCAGCCTCAACCGCCGTAGTCTTAACTGCAACGACGCCGGTGCCCGTGAATCAGACGCTGCCGACGATTTCCAGGACTGCCCAAGTAGGCCAGACGCTGATTGAGACCAACGGATCTTGGAGCCCCACCCCAACGGGGTTCAGCCACCAGTGGCTTGACTGCAACAGCTCGGGCAACAACTGCACGTCGGTCGCCGCCAACGGCAGCGGCCCGACCTACGTAGTTGCCTCCACCGACGTCGGCAGCACGATCAGAGTGGCGGAAACCGCCTCCAACGCCGGCGGCGCCGGGACAGCAGTCGACTCAGCCCCATCCGCCGTCGTCGTACCCGCGACGACGGCGGTGCCCGTGAATCAGGCGCTGCCGACGATCTCCGGAACCGCCCAGCTGGGCCAGACGCTGATCGAGGGGCACGGGAGCTGGAGCCCTGCGCCGACGTCGTACGGCTACCAGTGGCTGCGGTGCGACAGCTCGGGCCACAGCTGCGCGACCATTCTCAGCGCCACCGGCCAGAGCTACAGGCTCACGTCCGCTGACGTCAACAACACGATCGAAGTGGAGGAAATCGCCTCCAACGCCGGCAGCTCAGGAACCGCCGACTCAACCCCAACGGCGATTATCACGGCCCCGGTAGTCACCACCGTGAACTCGACCCTGACCGCTCTGCTGGTGGTGCCTGGGAGCCCGGTCACGAACCAGACCGCGAACATGATCGCCACGGTCACGTCGAGCTCCCCCGGCGCGCCGCCCGCCGGTGCGCTGACCTTTGAGACTGCCGGCGCTCCGATCGGCGGCTGCTCAATCGTCCCTGTCGCGACCTTCAACCAGAGCGTGAACGTCACGTGCCCGACCGCGTTCTCCGCGTCGACGTCGCCGGAGCACTTAACGGCGGTATTTACGGCGGCCGCTGGATCGAACGTCACAGGTTCGACGAGCCAGACGGTGACGGTTGTGGTCGGTCAGGCGTCGACCTCGACCACGCTTGACGTCTCCAATCCCACTGTCTTTGACGGCTCCAAGGCCACCTACACGGCCACCGTCGCCGCCGGTCAGGCCAGCCCGTTTGCGCCGTCGGGATCGGTGAAGTTCTCAGATCACGGCAAACCGATTGCCTCCTGCTCCAGCCAAGCGCTCGCGCAGAGCCAGGGTTCGCTTTCGGCCCAGTGCACGGTCCGCTACCGGAAGACGGGCCAACACACGATCACGGCGCTCTACAGCGGTGACAGGGGCTTCAGCGGCTCGGCCTCAGCCCCACAGGCGGTCAGGGTCGAACAGCAGTCACCCACCATCCAAGGCGCGATCACCGCCAAGACCCACTGGACGTTCCGCTTCACCCTGACGTACACGATGTTCACTTCCATGCGGGTGCACAAGCTGCGCCCCGGCACCACCATCGTCCTCATCTGCCGAGGTCATGGCTGTCCGGCCCCCCGCCAATCGCTTCGGGTCACCACCAAGGCCTGTGGTCCCAATGCACAATGCGTCACCGAGAAGGACCAGCTGGTCGACCTCTTCCCTCGCCTGCGCGGGCATCGGCTGAGCGTCGGCACGGTGCTCACAATCGAGCTCACCCGGCCCAACTGGATCGGCAAGGCCTATGTGATCACGATTCGCTCCGGCCGCAAACCGCCCTACCGGATTCTGTGTCTCAAGCCGGGCTCGACGCGGCCCGGCGTGGGCTGCTAACCCATCGGATCACCGCGGGCAGGCACCTAAACCTAAGCGACGGAGTGAGCGTCAGCGCCTGCCCGCGCGCTGATGCCACACCCACTCGACGCCGATGCTGGCCACACCGCCAGCGATCGAGGCGATGGCCAGCGAAGAAGGGCCCGCGCCGAGGATCAGACCCAGCACGGCGGCGAGCACGAACGCCACCGCGAACGCCACCATCCGCGCGCGCGGCGGCGCATCGGTGCCGAACAGCGCGCTCCAACTCGAACTCGGACGGTCGTCTTCTGGTTTGGTCATCACAGGATCCGCTTCATGTGGGCGTCAAACGGGGTCGGCCAACGCTCGTTGGGCGCCGAGTATGGCCACTCGGCTCTCTCAGCGGGTGCGGCCGGTGGACCAGGGCATCGCGGCGCCACCGCCCCGCGGGTAGTTGAGACGCAACCGTTCCCTCAGAAACGCATTCTCGGGTCGTGAGCGCGGTGAACCGTGGGCTGAACCCTCAATCGCCTACAACGACGCGAACTCTTCAAACAGGGCGCGGGCCGCCGCAATCCCTAGTGGCACGTATTCGGCCAGCAGGCGCTCATTTGGCGAGTGAATGTTCGCGTTCGGTAGCGAGAACCCGGTGATGATCGTCGCGATGCCCTTATCCGCCAGCGCAGATACGACCGGGAGCGTGCCGCCAGAGCGGATCAGAGCAGGCCGTACGCCGAGCACTCGCTCAAACGCGCTCAGGCCGAGCTGCACCGCCTTGGCGTCGGGCGAGACCACCCCCGGCGGTGCCGAGGACAGCAGCTCGACCTCTAGCTCCGCGCCCGCCGGCGCCGCTGCGTGCAGGAGTCGGTCCAACGCGGCCGCGATCTCTGCGACCTGCTGACCTGGCACCAGGCGGATCGATAAGTTGGCGACGGCCTCGACCGGCAGCACGGTCTTCTGCATGTGTGGCGATCCGCTCTCGATCCCGTTGATGTCAAGCGCCGGCTCGGCGAACGTCCGCAGGTAGAACTCATCGGCGGCGCGAGCGTCCATCGGGCGCGCGCCCCGCTCAGCCAGCTCATCCGCGCCCGCCGGCAGTGCGCGCCAGCTATCCAGTTCCTCCGGAGTGGGTGGCCGAAGTCCCTTCCGAAGCGGCTCGACCAGGCGACCGTCGACCGCGACGACCGCCCCAAGCGTCTGGATCAGAGCATGCGCTGCGTTCAGCGCGGCGCCGCCGTAAAGACCCGAGTGCAGATCCCGAGCGCCGGTGCGAAGGGTCACGTGGAAGTACGCGAGTCCGCGCGTCGCCACATTGAAGGCCGGGAGGTCACGACCGATCATCCCGCTATCGAAGATCACAGCGACCGCGGCCCCTCGCTCGTCGCTTTCCAAGAACTCGACGATCGAATGCCCGCCAGTCTCCTCCTCGCCATCGCACGCAAAGCGCACGTTGACGGAAAGCTCGCCAGCTCGCGCTAGCTCGCGGGCAGCGCCCAGCAGCAGATAGAGCTGTCCCTTGTCGTCGGCGACCCCGCGGCCGTAGAGGTAATCACCGCGGATCTCCGGATCAAACGGAGCTGACTCCCAGGGCCCGAGCGGATCCGGCGGCTGCACATCGAAGTGGCCATAGCAGAGAACGGTCGGCGCATTCTCTGCGTTCACGCAAGCGCGCACCTCTCCGATCGCCAGGGGTTGTCCGTGCCAATCGACGAGCTCGCTGACACCCCCGGCGCCGCGTATGAACTCGCAGACCCACTCCCCCGCTCGCCGCACGTCTGCCTGGTGCGACGGATCGGCGCTGATCGATGGAATGCGCAGGAACTCGGCGAGCTCGTCGAACCAGGCCGACACGCCGACGAGCCTACCTCACGTGCGAAGCGAACCAGCAAGACGAATCCCGTGCGGGTACGAAGCGTCCGAGCGTCGATAATCGTGACTGTGCGCGGCTTGATCGCAGTCGTGACCGCTGGTGCGCTGGCGCTCTCGTCCGGATCGAGCGCTACGGCGGGGCGAGTTGGGCGGCTGCGCGAGATCTCCTTGGGCGCGAGCACGGAGATCTACCTGTTCGGTTTGGCGCCGGGTCCGGATGGCAATATGTGGTTCGCCGATATGGGTTGCATCGGCAAGGGCCGATGCGCGATCGGGCGGATCACGCCGAAGGGCCGGATCACCGCGTTCCTGCCTGGCTTGAACGCGGGGAGCGTCCCGTTCGCGATCGCCACGGGGCCCGACGGCAACCTGTGGTTCACCGACGAGGGCCGCACGCCCGCGATCGGGCGGATCACCCCGAGCGGTGAGATCACCGAGTTCTCCCGCGGTCTAAGCCCCGGCAGCTTGCCCTTCGAGATCGCGGCGGGGCCCGACGGCAACCTGTGGTTCACCGATCAGGGCCGGACGCCCGCGATCGGGCGGATCACGCCGAGCGGTGAGATCACCGAGTTCTCACGCGGTCTGAGGAGAGGGAGCGTGCCGTTCGGGATCGCGGGCGGCCTCGGCCGCGAGCTCTGGTTCACCGATCACGGCTGCCAGGGCACCGGCAGCTGCGCGGTGGGTGAGATCACGCCGAGGGGTCGGATCACCGAGCTCTCGATCGGTCTGCGTCGCGGCACGCAACCGCTCGGAATCGCGGCCGGGCGGGGCGGCGACGCGTGGTTCGCCGACGCGTCGGGCGCGATTGGGCGAATCGCCCCGGGCGGTCAGATCAACGAGTTCTCGAGCGGCTTGAATGCGGGCAGCTCGCCCGTCGGGATCGCCGCCGGACCGGACGGGAACGCGTGGTTCAGCGACGAGGGCGCCACGCCCGCGGTCGGACGGATCACGCCAGAGGGTCGGATCAGCGAATTCTCAGCCGGGCTTCAGGCAGATAGCGAGCCGGCATTCGTCGTGCCGGCGCCAGACGGTCAGCTGTGGTTCACAGATGAGGGCAGCACCGCAGCGGTGGGCCACTTGCGCACCGGCGCACCGGCGGCATTGCAGGCGCCTCCGCTGCTAGCGGGCTCGCCGCGTGTGGGAAGGGAGCTGCGCTGCCGCGCCGGCCGGTGGGCCACCTGGGCGGGTGTCAAGCCGTCGATCGGGCTGTTCTCGTTCGACGGCTACCGCTGGCTGCGCAGCGGCGTCCCGATCGCCGGCCACCGCGCTGACCGCTACACCACCGCCGCCTCCGACACGGGCCGTCGGCTGTCGTGCCGGGCGACCGTCACTTACCCGGTGCCCTTCCTCGTCAGCGCATCAGCCACCAGCGCCGCAATCACCGTGCGGCCCGCTCAGGCCGCGCCTGGGTCAGGCATGCGCGACCGCTCGCACGGCGATTTGCTGAGCAACAGTCCGATACGTTCGCTCGTACGCGGCCACGACCACGTCGATGTGACAGTTCTCGTACACCCAGGTGCGACAGGCCCGCGGTTCGATCCGCGATAACCGGCCGACTGCGATCGCCATGGCAGACTCGTCCTCGACGAGAAAGCCGGTGCTTCCGTGCACCACCAGTTCCCGGGCCGCACCTTCGGGGAAGGCGATCACCGGGGTTCCGCACGCGAGCGCCTCGACCATCACCATGCCGAACGGCTCGTCCCAGCGGATCGGCATCAGCAGCGCGCGCGCGTTTGCGAACACCGAGCGCTTGGCAGCGCCTGTGACCTCACCGATGAAGCGCACACGGTCACCATCCACGTGCGGAGCGATCTCCCGGTCAAAGAACGCCTGGTGCCCGGGCTGGATCACACCCGCCAGCACGAGCGGCACGCCGGCCGCCCGGGCGGCGGCGATCGCCCGATGCGGGCCCTTCTCCGGGGTGATCCGTCCGATCCACAGGAGGTAGTCCTGCTTGCGCTCCTGCAGCGGCCACGCACTCAGGTCGATCGGGTTCGGAATCGTTTCGATCGGTCCAAGGCCTGGCGGCGCCGAAGCTAGTTGCGCAAGGCTGATTCCGACGAGCGCGGCCTTTTGTCCATGATGGGCGTAGAAGGCCGCGGTGCTCGCCGTGAACTGCCCGTGCAAGGTGTGCACAATGGGCGTATCGAGCCGCGCCGCCATCGCGAGCGCGGTGAAGCCGCAGTGGTCGTGGACAACGTCGAAGCGAGCATCCGGGGCGGCAGCATCGATCTCGTCGAACGCTCGTGCGACGTGATCGACCTCGTACAGAGAACGCTCGATCTCATCTGGATGGCACTCGCCGAGAAGCGTCGACACTCGGGCGCCGGACGTCGATCCCGGCGCACAGAACAGCGTCACCTCGTGGCCTCGGCGGACGAGGGCCTCCGTGAGCACACTGACGACCGACTCCACGCCACCGTAGCCGGGCGGCGGAACCGAGATCCACGGCGGCGCCAGCATGGCCACGCGCAGCGGCAATATGGATGGCTCGAATGGCAATCGCGTGACCGGCCGCGTCGGCTTAGCGCCTGACGACGGGCGACGCATCGCCGCGGCGAGTCCTTCGGGCACGAGATCCACGGACGCTCCTGGCGAGCCTCTCAAGGATGGCGCCCGCGGGGCCGAGAGGTCAAAAGGACCATGCGAACGCACTATCGTCGCGCCCTGCTCACGGCGGACGACGGATTCCTTCACCTTACCAGCCGCCGGCTCGGGTCAGTGCCCGTGGAGCGCTCGGACGCCGCAGCGGATAGCGCCTTTCGCTGACCCGAGCTGTTGCGGTTGGGTCATTGTGTTGACGGACCCGGGAGAAGCGCTAGAGTCACTTTGGCGCTGGCGTGCCGCCTTTGGTGGCGCTGGTGTGCTCTTTGATGATGGGTACGCACCGGGTCGAGTAGATCCGGATCGGCTCGTCGGACCGAGCCTCCACGGAGAGTGGATGGTCAAATGAGCCGAATTTCGCTGCGATCCTGTGGATCTACGCTGGCCCGATCGCTTGGCTGGGCCGGACGTGATACGCAGTGAGCACGGTGCACACCAATCGGACCGATAGACGCAAACACGTCGATCTGACCGCGGATCAAGGCGGTCCAGCGCCAGCGCCAGGAGAAAGACGAGAGCGTGCGGCGGGTTTACGCCCCTTGCCGACCAGCCCGAGCGAGGCGCCGATGGACGGGGTGTCGCGCGGAGTCCTGCGTGTCGCTCACAGCGTCCTCGAGAACCTGGACGTCGAGGTCGTCCTCGAGCGAGTGATCGGGTCAGCGCGTGATCTGACCGGTGCGCGGTATGCGGCGCTTGGCGTGCTGGATGAGTCACGCACGCAACTGGCGCGGTTCCTGACGTCGGGTACCGATGACGCCGGGCGGCAGATGATCGGGGCGTTGCCGACCGGTCGTGGCGTGCTCGGGGAGCTGATTACCGATCCCGTGCCGTTGCGGCTGGCTGACGTGGGTAGCCATCCTCGTTCTTACGGTTTTCCGGCCGGCCATCACCCGATGCACTCGTTTCTGGGGGTTCCGCTTCTGGTGGCCGGCGTGCCATTCGGAAACCTGTATCTGACCGAAAAGCAAGACGGGGGGCCGTTTACCAAGGATGACGAGCAGGCAGCCGTCCTGCTGGCGGACTTCGCCGGGGTGGCGATCGACCACGCGCGGCGCTACACCGGCTCTGAGCAGCGGTGCGGGGAGCTTCAGCGCACGGTCACGGCGCTAGATGCGACGATCCAGATCGCTCGGGCGTTGGGAGGGCAGACCGACCTCGGGGCAATTCTGCAGCTGGTGGCCAAACGCGGCCGCGCGCTGGTTTCGGCGCGGGCGCTGGTGATCGAGCTTCAAACTGGCGATGAGCTGGTGGTAGCGGCGGGCGCGGGCGAGCTGCCTCGAGGGTTGGTTGGCCAGCGGGTCGGCCTGGAGGGCACCGTGGCCGGCGCAGCGTTGCGCTCACGTCAGTCTCAGCGTCTGGCCGACGAGCTCAACCGTGCGCGCTTTGACCAACACGGGCTCGGGCATCTCGGCCTTCACGCCAAAGACGGACTCGTCGTCCCGCTGATATTTCGTACCGAGTTCTACGGTGTGCTCGTGGCTGTCGACCAGCTCGAGAGCGGCGCCTTCAACGGCGAGCATCAACGCCTGCTGGAGGCGTTTGCGGCGAGCGCAGCCACGGCGGTCGCGACGGCACGTTCGGCGGCCGACGAGCGTCGAGCCCAGCGCTTGGCGGCGGCTGAGGCAGAACGCACCCGTTGGGCGCGTGAACTGCACGACGAGACGCTGCAGAACCTCGGCAGCCTGCGTTTGGTCTTGGCGGCGGCGCACCGGGTCGGGGAACCCGAGGCGATGGCCGCGGCGGTACGCCACGGGATCGAGCAGTTGGAGTCCGATATCGCCGACCTTCGTGCGCTGATCACCGACCTGCGACCGGCGGCGCTTGACCAGCTGGGGGCCGAGGCGGCGGTCAGGGCGCTGGCACACCGGGTGGCCCGCGCCGACGTCGAGGTGGATGTGAGCGTCGACCTGGCCTGGGAGCAGGGACGCGCCACCGAGCGCCACACGCCGGAGCTCGAGGTCGCGATCTATCGCATGGTCCAGGAAGCGCTGACCAATGCGACTAAACACGGTCGCGCCCAGCGCGCAATCGTGGAGATTATCGAGGATCAGGGCACCGTGAGCGTGACCGTCCGTGACGACGGCGACGGGTTTGACACCGCGACCAAGAGCGACGGTTTCGGCCTGGTAGGCATGCACGAGCGCGTTCTGCTGCTCGACGGGACGCTCGACATCGAGTCCGCTCCCGGTCAGGGAGCGACGGTCGCCGCGACGTTTCCCGCCTGCCGTCGTGAATCCGGCACGCGTTCGCACGCCGCATTCGCTCGCAGCGCCTCCCGCTAGCCGACCTCGCGAACGCATCTCCAAGCGGTGGGCTGATCAGAGCTGAGCACTCGCCCACCGGCAAATGACGACTAACGCGCCCGTGTCCGTGCCCCACCGCGGCGTCGCCGCCGACCGTCACCGGCACTGACGCGCACGGATCCGGAGACCGAGCGCACCGGTTAGGCGATCCCCAGCCTCGGGTTGGGTGGGTTTCCAGCGGGCCGAGCCTCCAGCACGGCTCCACCCAGACACAAATATACGGTTGTGCAGTTGACATCCGCCAGGGGTGTGATACGTTCTTCTCATATCTACTACCGTACAGTTGTGTAGCCGTAGAAAGAGGGACTATGTCCAGCCGCAAACGAGTCGTGATCTTGGGTTCGAGCTTTGCCGGTCTGACCGCGGCGCTGGAGACGCGCAAGCTGGTCGGAGACCGTCACGAGATCGTGGTGCTTGATCCGCGGGCTGATTTCACGTTCATCCCGTCCCTGATCTGGCTGCCGTTCGGCCTCAGGGACGCCGAGAATGTGACCTTCCCGCTCGCGCCTATGTATGCGAAGAAGGGGATCCGGTTCATAAACGAGGCCGCTGCGAAGATCGACCCAGTCGGCCACACGGTGACTACGTCGACGGGTAGGGAGATGTCCTACGACCGCCTGTTCGTCGGCACCGGACCGCGGCTGGCGTTCGAGAAGGTCCCCGGCCTTGGCCCGCACGACGGCTACACGCAGTCGGTGTGCAACCTCGATCACGCGCTACTCGCCCGCCGAGCGTGGGAGCGGTTCCTTCAGAACCCGGGCCCGGTCGTGATCGGCACCGCTCAGGGCGGCTCCTGCTTCGGCGCTTCCTACGAGTTTCTGTTCAACGTCAAGCACCGGATCAAGAAAGCCGGGCTGCAGAACGTGGCTCCGGTGACCTTCGTCACCGCCGAACCGTTCCTCGGTCATTTCGGCCTCGGCGGAGTTGGCTCCTCCCAGCGGATGGTGGAGCGGTTCTTTGATCGGCTCGGGATCGAGGGCATCACCAACAACGTGATCACCGAGGTCCGCGACGGCCGGATCGAGCTCGAGTCGGGCCGGACGCTGCCGTTCGCCTATTCGATGATCGTCCCGCCGTTCACGGGCGTCGACGCCGTCAAGGAGGCCGACGGGCTGGCGAACCCGATGGGGTTCATTCCCGTCAACGATCACTATCGCCATCCCGAGTACGAGGACGTCTATGCGGCCGGGGTCGCGATCGCAATCGCCCCACCGGCGCCGACGCCGGTGCCCGCGGGCGTGCCGAAGACCGCGCAGATGACCGAGGTGATGGCCAAGGTCGCCGCCCGCAACATCGCCGCCGACATTGACGGCAGCGACCGCGACACGCTGGCGCTCGAGGACCTCGCGGCGATCTGCATCCTCGACGCCGGCAACAACGGCGTGATCTTCAAAGCCAGCCACGTCCTCGGCAACGGCAACGGCCACGCCGCCAAAGCGCACATCATGGCCGGCCCACAGGCCCACTGGGCCAAGCTCGCGTTCGAACGCGTCTACCTGGAGTCGCGCAAACGGGGCGCGCTCGTCCTCTAACCCTTCCCTTCGGCCCCGCAAAGGACCCCACCATGACCGCCACGATCCAACACCTGACCGACGACACGTTCGCTGACGCGGTCGCCGAGGGCATCACCGTGATCGACTTCTGGGCCGGATGGTGCGGCCCGTGCCGTGCGTTGGCCCCGCAATTCGAAAAGGCCGCCGAGCTGCGCCCGCAGTACCGCTTCGCCAAGGTCGACGTCGACGCCCAGCCGGCCGTCGGAGGCCGCTACGCCATCCGCTCGATCCCCACCCTGCTGGTGCTCCGCGACGGCCAGCCCGTCGCGGCCCAAGCCGGCGTGATGAGCGCCGACCAGCTCACCCAAGCCCTCGACCGCATCGCTGCCACACCGGCCCAGGCGATCGAGGAGGTGGCGGTCTGATGGCGATACTCGAACCTCAGCCGATGTTGGGCGCAGATCGCGCCCCGGAGGAGTACCCGCACGCGGCCAACGTCGGACCGATCGGCCGGCTGGGGCGCTATACCGCGACCCATTTCCGGGTCGTGCTCGCGGCCTGGGTGCTGATCGCCCTCGTGCTGGGCTTCTTCGCCCCGAAAGTGGAGACTGCGCTGTCGGGCGCGGGCTGGGAGACGACCGGGTCTCAGTCCGTGCAGGCCCGCCAGTTGATCAACAAGGACTTCCAAGGGCTGTCGAGCTATGCCCTGATGACGGTCGTCTACTCGCCGACCCGTACGGTCAACGACCCGGCGTTCAAACGCGTGCTGGCCAACGTGGAGCGCAGCCTGCGTAGCGACGGCGCTGTCAGGAGCGTGGTGGCGCCGGCACCGGGGATCTCGATCTCCCGTGACGGGCACACCGCGATCGTCCAAGCGGGCGCCGCACGCAGCTCCAATGGGATGGTCAAGGCCGCCGATAGCATCAAGGTCCAGCTCGCCAAGCTCTCAACCTCCGGCGTGCAGGTGCACCTGACCGGCGCGTCGGGCATGTGGTCTGATTTCAACGCCGCCAACCGCTCGGCGATGCTGAAGTCAGAGGTGATCTCGTGGCCGGTGACGCTGGGGATCCTGCTGCTCGCCTTTGGCTCGCTCGTCGCCGCCGGGCTGCCGCTGATGCTGACGATGGTCGGTTTGGCGTCCGCCGCCGGCATGCTTTACCTCGGCACCCAGATCACGCCGATCTCGATCTGGGCGATGAACTTCGCGCTGATGTTCGCGCTGGCGCTCGGGATCGACTACGCGCTGTTCATCGTTCACCGCTTCCGCGGCGCGCTGTTCGGCCACCGGCTCTCACCCGCGCAGGCAACGGCGGTCGCGATGGACACCGCCGGCAAGGCCGTCCTGTTCAGCGGCGTGACGGTGCTGATCTCCCTATCGGCCGTGATGCTCGTCCCCAGCCCGGCGTTTCGCTCGATGAGCCTCGGGATCATGCTCGCCGTGATCTTCGTGCTCGCCGCGACGCTGACGCTGCTGCCGGCGGTGCTGGCCAGGATCGGACCCAAGGTCGACAACCTGTCGCTGCCGTGGGCCCATTCGGGTGAACATCACTCCCCCCGCTTTCAGGCCTGGGGGGAGCGGCTGTGGCGCCAGCCCGTCCGCTGGGGCGTCGTCGCGCTGGCGATCCTGGCCGGCCTGGCCATCCCCGTCACCCAGCTGAAGACCTCGATGCCCTCGATCAAGGTGGTCCCCACCACCGACTCCTCCTACATCGGCTACCAGCAGGTCCAGGCCGCGTTCGGACCCGGCGCCACCGGACCGCTGCAGATCATCACGCGGGCCGCCAGCGCGAGGGCAGCCGCGCAGATCACGCAGCATGACGGGGGCGTGGCGGCAGTGATGCCGACCCAGGCCAGCGGCGGCTACGCGCTGATCACCGCGATCCCTAAGCAAGACCCCTCCAATCAGGCCGTCGGGCAGACGATCGACCGGCTCCGCGCCGAACTCCCGGCCGGCTCGCTGATCGGCGGCGCGGTGGCCGAGAACCACGACCTCCAAAACGCGCTGTCGGCCAAGACGCCGCTGGTGATCGGCGTGGTCATGGGCCTCGGATTCCTGCTGTTGCTGATCGCGCTGCAAGCCCCGCTGCTCGCGGCCGTCGGCGTGCTCACCAACCTGCTGGCCACCGGCGCTGCGTTCGGCGTCGCCAAATGGGTGTTCCAGGACGGAGCGCTACATTCGCTGCTCGGATTCCAGCCCCAGGGATTCCTCGACGCCTGGGGGCCGGTGTTCTTCTTCGCGATGATCTTCGCGATCTCGATGGACTACACCGTGTTCCTGCTCTCCAGCGCCAAGGAGCACTGGGACCGCACCCATGACCCGCGCGCGGCGATGATCGGCGGCGTCGCGCACTCCGGACGGGTGATCTTCGCCGCCGGCGCGGTGATGGTCGCGGTGTTCTTCACCTTCGCGCTCTCCGGACCATTGCCACCCAAGGAGATGGGCGTCATCCTCGGCGTCGCCGTGCTGCTCGACGCCGCACTGGTCCGGCTGCTGCTTCTGCCGGTGCTGCTGCGGCTGATGGGCCGCTCAGCCTGGTACCTGCCGGCGTGGGCGCGCCGCGTACTTCCCAACGTCACCTTCGGACACTCATGAGCAGGAGGCAATGATCACGTCGACACAGCTCGAGCTCTACCAGACCGAATGGTGCCCCGCATCACACCGGGTGCGCCAGCGCCTGACCGAGCTCGACCTCACCTACACCATCCATCAGGTCCAGGTCCGCGGCGAGGACCGCACCGCGCTCCGGGAGCAGACCGGCGAGACCTCGATCCCCGTGCTCGTCGCCGACGGCCAACTCGTCCGCGGCGAGGCCGCGATCATCAGCCACCTCGACTCGCACTTCCTTGAACCGCCCGAGGCGGAGGAGCACCGCGCCAAGGCGACGATGGCACGACAAAAGCAACTGGAGAGAGAATGCCCACCACTCACCGCAGCTACAGCCTGACCACCACCACCGAGCTCAGCTTCGACGACGCCGTCACTCGCGTCCGACAAGAGCTGGTCCAGGAAGGGTTCGGCGTCCTGTCAGAGATCGACGTCCAGGCCACGCTCAAAGCCAAGCTCGGAGTCGACGGCGAGCCGTACCTGATCCTCGGCGCCTGCAATCCAGCCCTCGCCCACGCCGCGCTTGAAGCCGAGCCGGAGCTCGGCGTTCTGCTGCCGTGCAACGTGGTCATCTACGCGCAGCAGGGTCAGACTCACATCGCCGCGGTCGATGCCGAGCAGATGCTCTCGATCGTCGACAACGACCAGCTCGGGCCGACCGCCGCCGAGGTGAGCCGCCGCCTCGCAGCCGTCGTCGAGCGCGCTGGACACGGCTAGGCTCCGGGCGGATGGACAGCGAGGATTGGGATCAGCGCTACGCCGGTCGCGAGCTCGTGTGGACGAGCGAAGCCAACCGCTTCCTCGTGCAGGAGGCGGCGACCCTCGCTCCGGCCCGAGCGCTAGACCTCGCGTGTGGGGAGGGCCGCAACGCAGTCTGGCTGGCCGAGCGAGGCTGGCAGGTGACCGGCGTGGACTTCTCCACCGTCGGCGTGGCGAAAGCGCAGCGGCTCGCGGATGCCCGCGGGGTCACGGTGGAGTGGGTGACAGCAAACGTCCTTGACCACCGGCCCAAGCCGGCGGCATTCGAGCTCGTGATCATCTTCTACCTGCAGGTGCCCGCGACGCAGCGGACGCCGATCGTTCGCAGCGCCGCTGGAGCGGTCGCACCGGGCGGCACCTTCCTGCTGGTCGCCCACGACGCCAGCAATATCGCCGCAGGTTACGGCGGACCGCAGGATCCCGCCGTGCTGTACGCCGCGCAGGACATCGTCACCGACCTGGACGGGACGGGCCTACAGATCGAGCGGTCAGATCGAGTGCAGCGACCCGTCGAGACCTCCGAAGGATCTCGGATGGCACTCGACGCCCTTGTGCGCGCACGTCGTAGTTAGCGGCATCGCAGTGAGGAATTGTCCGGATGATCTCAGCGATAGCCCGTAGCACGATAGGAATATGAGCCCACGGATCGTGATCCTCGGCGGCGGCACCGGCGGAACGCTGGCGGCCAACCGGCTGCGCAAGCGCTACGGCGACTCCGCCGAGATCGTCGTCGTGGATCGCAACGACCACCACGTCTACCAACCGGGACTTCTGTTCGTTCCGTTCGGCCTCGCCGATCCCGAGGAGATCGTGCGATCACGCCGTGCGCAGCTGCATCACGGGATCGAGTTTCGACTTGCGGAGGTCGAGCGGGTCGACACGGCCGAGAACCGCGTCCTCCTGGTCGGCGATCAGCCGATCGCCTACGACGTGCTTGTGGTCGCGTCGGGCGCGTCGCTGTTGCCGGAGGAGACCGAGGGGATGAGCGGGCCGGGCTGGAACAAGAATGTGTTCACGTTCTACACGCTCGACGGAGCCACCGCTTTGCGCGATGCGCTGCTCACATTTGACCGCGGGCGCCTGGTGGTCAACATCGTCGATCTACCGATCAAGTGCCCGGTCGCGCCGCTCGAGTTCTGTTTTCTGGCCGACTGGTATCTGCAGGAGCGCGGCGTGCGCCACAACGTCGAGCTCGTCTACGTCACCTCACTTGACGGAGCGTTCACCAAGGCGACGTGCAACCGACAGCTCTCTGGTCTGCTCACCAACAAGCGCATCGAGGTGATAACCGAGTTCAACACCGGCCAGATCGACGGATCTGCCGGCAAGCTGGTCAGCTGGGACGATCGGGAGGTTCCGTTCGACCTGCTCGTCACGATCCCCCTGCATGGCGGCTCGGGGTTCGTGAGCCGCTCCCCGGGATTGGGCGATGACATCGGCTTCGTCATGGTCGACCGGGGAACGCTGCAAGCGGACGCGTCGCCCAACGTGTTCGCGATCGGTGACGCGACCAACGTCCCGACCTCCAAGGCCGGGTCGGTCGCCCACTTCGAGGGCGAGACGCTGGTGGCGAACATCTCGCGATTCCTCGAGGGCCGCGAGCTTGAGGGTACGTTCGACGGGCACACCAACTGCTTCATCGAGACCGGCTTTCACAAGGCGCTGCTGATCGACTTCAGCTACGACGTCGAGCCGCTGCCCGGGAAGTTCCCTGAGCCGCATCTCGGGCCGCTCCCGCTGCTCACGGAGTCGCGGCTGAACCACATGGGCAAGCTGGCGTTCCAATGGTTCTACTGGCACATGCTTCTGCCCGGACGCGAACTGCCCGGAATCAGCTCGCAGTTTCAGATCGCCGGCAAGGACACCACTCTGATCGAGACCTAAGCAGGAGGACCCATGACCGCTTCCACAATCACCGGCGGACCCGTCGAGCGCGACGCCGAGGGCTTCTTCGTCCATCCCGAGCAATGGACCGAGCCGATGGCGGACCAGATCGCCCAGGAGAACGGGATCGAGAATCTGACCGACCGGCACTGGCAGGTCATCAACTTCATGCGCAACGCCTACCTGCAAAAAGGCGCGGCACCTTCGATCCGCACGCTGGGAAAGGTGTCCGGCGTCCCAATCAAAGAGCTCTACCAGCTGTTCCCCAAAGGCCCGGCCAAGCTCGCGGCCAAGATCGCCGGAATTCCCAAACCGCGAGGCTGCATCTAGAAAGGCAGGACACGATGACCGATCTGCTCCAACACGGCATCCCGATGATCGAAACCAAGGAGGAGACGATCAAGAAGGTCTCGATCATCATCTCCAAGGGCTCCTTGGAGGGCATCTACCCCGGCCTGATCATGGCCAACGGCGCCCGCATGGAGGGCATCGACGCGAACCTCTTCTTCACCTTCTTCGGCATGGACGCGATCAACAAGGCCAAGCACGAACACGTCAAGGTCGCGACGGTCGGCAACCCGGGACTTCACCTCGCCACGTGGGCCGGAGGCTTCCCCGGGATCTCGTCCCTCGTCACCAAGAAGCTCGCCGGTGAGATGGAGAAGCTCGACATCCCACCGATCCCAGAGTTCGTCGAGATGATCGCCGACTCCGGCGCCGGCATCTACGCCTGCAAAGCCTCCGTCGATCTATTCGGCCTCACCAAGGACGACTTCATCCCCCAGGTGCAGGACATCATCACCGTCGGCGAGTTCTACGGGCTGGCCGCCGGCGGCCAGATCATCTTCACCTAGGGGGCCACGATGTCGTCGGCAGTTTCATCTCCCTGCACCGCCGCAGCCGGGGTGACCTCGCGCCGGCGCGTCGAGCTTGCGCCCACAACCGCGACATCGCGTTCTCACGTGCAGACGTCGGCGAGATTCAGCTCGCCAAGGGCGCGATCCACGCCGGCACCGAGCTACTCCTGGCCGCCGCCGGGATCGAGGTCTCAGACCTGGACAATCCTGGGCCGAGAATCAGGCCTCCACCCGCCTGGCAGCTCTCGATAAGTTCGCGGCAGGGGCATCGACCTCCTCCGGCTTGCCGAGTGCCAGCAGGTTGGTGTCGATGTTCCCCAGCAGGCAGGTCCTGCCGCGCGCAGCCTCCTTCAGCCGTTCTGCGTCGGTCTTGTGGTCGATCTCCAGCACCTGCGTGCCGGTGGCGATGAAGTCCTCCGTGATCTTCGTCGTGTCGCCGCAGATGTGCAGATGAAGAACGATTCCGTGCTTCTTGAGCTCATCGACCATGCGCCGCTCGTGAATCCATGGATAGCGCCGGTAGTGGCGCGGAGAGATCATCGCGGCCACGGCCCGCGTAGAGTCTCCGGGCCTATGATTACCGGCTCGACGGATCACCTGGAAGCCGGTCCGACCGCGCCTGATGCCGTGGTTGCCGGTCACGTTTCCCTCGATGTGTTCCCGGCGTTGTACGGACCCGTGAAGCTCGAGCCCGGTCGGCTCGTGGTGGTCGGGCCGGCCGTGATCTCAACCGGTGGGGCGGTTGCCAACACCGGCGTCGCGCTGCACCGGCTCGGTGTTCGTGTCGGGCTGATCGCCAAGGTCGGAGGCGATCTGTTCGGCCGGGCTGTGCTCGATGCGCTGCAGAAGCACGGCGAGCAACTCGCCGACGGGATCGTCGTCTCGGCCGAGGAGGCGACGAGCTACACGATCGTCATCAGCCCCCCCGGTGTGGACCGGAGCTTCCTGCATTGCCCGGGAGCCAACCAGACGTTCTCCGCACACGACATCCCGTACGGGGGGCTCACGGGCGTGCGCGTGTTTCACTTCGGCTATCCACCGCTGATGCCGCAGATGTACGCAGACGGGGGCGCGCAACTGCGCACGATGTTCGCCCGGGTGCAAGCGGCCGGGGCGGCGACGGCACTGGACCTGTGCGAACCGGATCCCGAGAGTGAGGCGGGACGGGTCGACTGGCCGCGGGTGCTCGGACGGGCGCTCCCGTTCGTGGACGTGTTCGCGCCCAGCATCGACGAGTTGCTGTTCGCGTTTCACCGGACCGCGTACGAGCAACTGCAGGCGGGCGCCCCGCTGGCATCGATCGTCGATCACAAGCGGCTCGCCGAGCTCGGCGCGCTCCTGACGGGCATGGGCGCAGCCGTCGTCGCGATCAAGCTCGGAGACCAGGGTCTGTATCTCCGCACGACGCACGAAACCCCCCGCATGCTGGCCTTCTGCCGGCGCATGGGGCTGGACGCCGAGGCGTGGCGCGCGCGCGAGCTGATTTCGCCGTGCTTTCAGGCGCGGACGGTCAGCGGGACGACGGGGTCGGGAGACGCGACGATCGCCGGGCTGCTGGCGGCGCTGTTGCGCGGCGCGGGCCCCGCCGAGGCGACAACGAGCGCGACCGCCGTGGGCGCCTGCAGCGTGGAGGCGGTAGATCCCACCAGCGGCATCCCGGCTTGGACACATATTGCGCAGCGAATTGCCGACGGGTGGGCCCGGCTGCCCGTCGACATTGCCTTGGGACCCGATGTCGCCGTCGAGCGCGATGCCACCGGCACGATGGTGCTGCTCGCGTGAAGTCGCTTGACCGCAAGCTCGCCGACCTGCACGCGCGTCCGAGTGCCAGCGGCGCATTCATCCTCGCCGACGCAAAGGATGCGGACATGGCCTTCGGGCTGGCAGCGCCGGGCACCGATCTGATCACCGGTCGGCGGCGCTCGCTGGCCGACTACCGTGACCAGATTCGCGAGGTCGTTTCGCAGGGGTTGGTCGACATCATGCTGATGAGCGTCAGCAGCAGCGAATTGCTGGTCGTCGAAGAGCAGCTGTTCGATGTCTCTACGGTCACCCCGGCCGTGCGCGCAAACGACACCACGGACATCCATATGCTCGCCGGCGCGAACTATCCCCGGCAACCGTCGCGGCCATTTCGCAGCGCCTCCGTCCGCCAGATCAAACAGCGTGCGGGAGTTGACCTTGGCCTTTACTCGATCACTCCAGCCAACGACGCCGAGGTCGACGTCGCCGCGCTGCACGCATATCGCGACTTTCGCACCGAGGCCGAGCAGGAGGGCCTTCGACACTTCCTGGAGCTGTTTGCACCGAACGTGGCGCCGCAGGCGCCCGAGGATCCGGGCCGGTTTCTGAACGATTTCGTCGCGCGAACCCTCGCCGGCGTTCCGAAGGCGGACCGGCCGTTGTTCCTGAAACTGCCCTACAGCGGCGCGCAAGCGATGCAGGCGCTGGCGTCTTATGACCCACACCTGGTCCCCGGAATCCTGGGCGGCGCGTCGGGCACGACCTACGATGCATTCTTCCTGCTCGAGCACGCGCGTCGCAACGGGGCGCGAGCGGCGCTGTTCGGGCGCAAGATCAAGGACAGCGAGCACCCGCTCACGTTCGTGCAGTATCTGCGCTTGATCGCCGACGGAAACGTGGATGCCGCCGACGCCTGCCGCGCATACCATGCCGATCTGGGCAGGCTGGGCATCGCGCCCTACCGGCCGCTTGAGCAGGATCTGCAGCTGACCGAGGCGAGCGCCGCCTTTGACCCGCAATGAGACCATCACCGAAGGGACGGGAGACCGATGAGCAGCGTGCAGCCGATCGCCGATGAGATGGACCTGACACCGCGGCCCGAGCACCGCTTCACCTTCGGGCTGTGGACGGTCGGCAACCCCGGCCGGGACCCGTTCGGCGAGCCGACCCGGCCGCCGCTGGACCCGGTCACCTCTGTCGAACGCCTTGCCGAGCTTGGCGCGTATGGCGTCAGCATGCACGACAACGATCTCGTTCCCTACGGCAGCTCTGCAGCCGAGCGCGATCGGATCGTGACGCGCTTCGCCGACGCGCTGCAGCGGACGGGGATGCGCGTGACGATGGCGACGACCAACCTCTTCACCCATCCCGCGTTCAAGGACGGAGCGTTCACCTCCAACGACCGGGCCGTCCGGCGCGCCGCGATTGCCAAGGCGATGCGGGGCATCGACCTCGGCGCCGAATTGGGCGCTTCAATGTACGTCTTCTGGGGCGGGCGCGAGGGCGCGGAGAGTGCGGCCACCAAGCGCGTCGCCGACGCGCTCGAGCGCTACCGAGAGGCGATCGACTTCCTCTGTGGCTACGTGCGCGAGCAGGGCTATGAGATGCGCTTCGCGATCGAGCCCAAGCCCAACGAGCCGCGCGGCGACATCTTCCTGCCGACGGTCGGACACGCGCTTCACTTCATCAGCATGCTGGATGAGCCCGAGATGGTGGGCGTCAATCCGGAGGTCGCGCACGAGACGATGGCCGGGCTCAGCTTCGTCCACGGCGTCTCGCAGGCGCTGTGGGCGGGGAAGCTGTTCCACATCGATCTGAACAGCCAGCGCATCGGCCGCTACGACCAGGACTTCCGCTTTGGCGCGGAGGACCTCAAGGAGGCCTTCCTGCTCGTCCATCTGCTCGAGACCAGCGGCTACGACGGCGTGCGCCACTTCGACGCTCACGCCTACCGCAACGAGGACTCAGCCGGGGTGTGGGACTTCGCCTCCGGCTGCATGCGGACATACCTGGCACTTGCCGCCAAGTCGCGGCGATTCCTCAGCTCGGAGGCGATTCGGGCGGCGCGCGAGGCTGCCCGCGTGGACGAGCTGGCCGAGCCCAGCGTCGGGCCGTACTCCACGCAAGGCGCCGCCGCTTTGCTCGGGGAGGCTCAGGACCTCGACGCGCTCGCTGCACACGGCTACGCCAACGAACGCCTCGACCAACTGGTGGTCGAGCTGCTGCTCGGCTGACTGCTGCGCTATTCGTCGGTGCGGGCCGTAAGTAGCGCGCGTCATGGCGCTCAAGCTGGGCGGACGTCGATCGTGAACTCGATGCCGAGCTGTGAAGCGATCCGCATGACAGTGTCGATGCTTGGGCCGACCTCGCCAAGCCCCGGCGCGCCGTTGCGCACCCCCCGAGCGCTCGCCAGCCAGCGCGGTATGCGTATTGGATCGGCGATCTGGGAGCACACGGGTTAGTTGTGGCGCAGGGCGGCCTGCAGGACTTGCCTGGCGATCGGAGCCGCGGTTGCGCCGCCGAACCCAGCGCCGACAAGCATTACCGCGACGGCGATCTGCGGGTGTTGAGCCGGCGCGAAGGCCACGAACCACGCGTCGGAGTCCTTGGGGTTGGTCGAGTTCGGGCGCAGTTCGGCGGTGCCCGTCTTGCCGGCGACCTCAACGCCGGGGATGGCGGCCGCGGTGCCCGTGCCCGAGCGCACCACGTCTAGCATCATTGAACGCACCTCATGCGCGACATTGGTTGAGAGAACCTTTTCGGAGACGACCGGATCGATGGTGGTGATACGTGGCTGAACGCGGCGGCCGTCCAGCGCGATCGTCGCGCCGACGCTGGCCATCTCCAGCGGCGTGGCGAGATCGCGATCCTGGCCGATCGCTGCGGCGCCGACGGCGAGACTGTCACGCAGCTGGGACGGCGGCGAGATCGTGCTCGGCTTGGCGGCGGGAATCTTGGGCTGCTGATCGAACCCAAACGCGCGCGCCATCCCAACCAGGCGCCGGGCGCCGATCTTGGCGCCGAGCGGCGCGAACACCGAATTGCACGACACGGTGAACGCCTCGGTCAACGAACCACCGCACGCCTCCCCGGACGCGTTTGAAAGCTTGACCCCTGACAGCGTCGCGTAGGTGAGAACCGGATAGTTCGTGGAGGGCGTTGCGATTCCGTTCTCCAGCGCGGCGGAGACCGTGATGATCTTAAACGTGGACCCTGGCGGCTGGGGCGCGGACACCGCGAGCCCGACGAGCGCCTCCACGGCACCGTCGCGGGGGCGGATCACGGCTACGCCCCCGAGCTGCTGACCCAGCGCCGCCGCCGCCTGCGCCATCAACCCGGGACTGATCGTCGTGGGAAGCGAGCGGGCCGGGACCGCGGGAGAGCTCGCGATCACACGCGTACCGAACAGCAGCCGCTGGGAGGCACGGCCGCTCAGCCGGCTGTCGTAGATGCGCTCCAAGCCGGTCGGCTTGGGACCCGCCTGCCCGCCGATCGAGGCGCCAAGCGTCGTTGCGTCCAGGCGCGTGCCATCCGCCGCGAGGATCGCCGCCCGCTGCGGCTGGGGCCCGGAGCGCCTGTGCACCGCCTCGCCCCGCCGCAGACCAGGCAGCCGCAGCGAGGGGTCCCAGTCCACCCCCGCACCACTCCCGGTTCCCGAGACCGGCAGCGCGATCGTGCCGCGCAGCGTCCCGAAGTCCACCGTGCCGAAATCCACACCGACAGCGATCACGCCGCCACGCTCGGCCCGGACCGTAGCGATCCGCACCGCGCGCACACCGGCTGCCCGGTCTGCGGTGCGATAAGCCGCCGCGAACCGCGCCTGGGGATACGCCGCCCGCGCACGCGGCGTCAGCGCCCGCCACATCACCACCAGCTCACCACGCGCCCACCCCGTCACGAAGCGCTCCGCGGCGGCGCGCCCGCCATCACTATTGGCGGGCGAACGCCACACCAGCACGCCCCCCGCTACCGCAGCCAACACGACCAGCACGCCGAGCACGCGCGCAACGCCGCCTGAGCCGAAGCCACCGCCGACCGGCCGCCGGCGCCCTCCACGCCGTCGTCGAGAGCCCGATCGGCCGCCGCCAAGCAGCACCGATCCCGCCCGCGGTCCGGGCGCCAGAGAACGAGAATCACGACGAGCCATTGGCCATCCTTTCTACCCCACCTACCCGACAGGACGTCCCCAGCCCCACGCCGCTCAGGCGTTCCCGCCCTCCCCGTTGCCCAGGAAGTCCTCCAGACTTGACCTGGTCAGAGCCGCAACAGCAACAAGCCAAGCGGAGCCAGCGCTACATCCAACCCGTCCCCAGATAGCGTGCCTACACCAACCAGAAGGGAGTAGCCCCCGTGAGCTTTCAGACCCTGCTGTACGACACCGATGGTCCGATCGCAACGATCACGCTCAACCGCCCCGACCAGCTCAACACGATCCTCCCGCCGATGCCCGACGAGTTCGACGCCGCCGTGCGCGAAGCGACGCTCGACCGCCAAGTCAAGGTCATCGTCCTGCGCGGCGCCGGACGGGCGTTCTGCGCCGGCTATGACTTCGGCGGCGGCTTTCACCACTGGGAAACCCCGTACTCCCGCATTTGGGGCTGCTACCTGTCAGGCATGTGGGTATACCGTCTCGGCCTCACCAAGGCCAAGGAGCACGCCCTGACCGGAAAACCACTCTCCGACCGCCAGGCCGCCGACATCGAGCTCATCAACACCGCGGTCCCGTTCGACCAGCTCGAAACCGAGGTCGCCAGGCAAGCCGAGCACCTCGCAAGCATCCCGATGTCCCAGCTCGCCGCGATGAAACTGATCGTCAACCAGGCCTACGAGCACATGGGGCTCCACTCAACCCAGACCCTCGGCCCAATCCTCGACGGCCTGATGCGAAACACACCCGACGCCCACGCCTTCATCGACAAGGCAACCAAAGAGGGCATCGAGCCGCCACCAACGAGCGCGACGCGCTCTTCGACGACTACAGCATGGCAAGCGCCGGCCGCCGACCCGACCCGCGTCACGTCATCGAGCTGGACTGACCGACCGACCGTGCTACACGGCTCCGACCACGCAAACGAGCCCTCCGCCGTCTCACTCAGACGGTTCGGGCGCAAACTGCAATGCTGCTCGGCGGGTGAGGAGCGTTAAGTTCGTCAAACCGTAAAGGAGCAAGCGATGACGGGGAAGGCTGACTTCACACAGGATGAGTGGGAACTCGTGCTCGAGGGACCGCCCAGCGCGGGCATGATCGTCGTCACCGCCCAGCGTGGCGGCTCGATCCGGGAGACGCTTGCGATCGCAAAGGCGTACGTCGAGGCGCGCCAGCAACATGGCGAGAGCGAACTGCTTGACGAGATCGTCGCGGCCAAGCCGGAAGTCGACCACACGCGCTACCACTCGGTCGAGGAGCTCAAGCAGCACGGCCTGCAGCATCTGCGAGACGCGGTCGAGTTGCTTGGCCGCAAGGCGACAGCGGGTGAGGTCGAGGATTATCGGCGCTTCGTGCTCACGCTGGCGGACAAGGTGGCTAACGCCCACAGGGAGGGCGCAGCGGCTGTCAGCGACGCCGAGCGCGCGGCGATCGACGAGATCTCAAGCAGTCTCGGCAACCCCGACCGCTAGTCCACGTCCAAATACGCGACACAGCGCATCTGTTGGCGTACACGACACCCCCAAAGGGAGCCCAATTGGTCAACGCGGATCGTCTTTCAGCGCTGGGTCCGGGCGCGATCGCGTTCGCCGCGATGCCGCTACCCGGCCATTTGAGCAGGAACGGTGCGACGGTCCGTACTGAGTACTGGAGCCCCGGCGCAGTTGGCCACGATGACCGCCTGCGACTGTCGCCCTACCGTCCCAGTCGATGACTCCTGCCCCTTTCGCGCATATCCTCGTGGGCTACCTACCGACCGAGCAGGGCGCCGATGCGCGTGCGCTGGGGGTCGATCTCGCAGCGACGTGCGGCGCCGATCTGCTGCTCGCGAGCATCGTCTCCGCGGTCTGGATCGAGAACATCGGCGAGCAGACCGGTCCCGCCGTAATCCACAGCGGTGAGCGCGAACGCGCGGCATCGGCGCTGAAGGAGGCAGCCGGCGAGCTCGCGGGCGTGCCCGGAGTGGGCCATGTAGAGCGACTGCTGGAGGCATCGAGCTCGCCGTCCCGTGGGCTGCACGACACCGCTGTGTCCGAGCAGGCCGACCTGATCGTCGTCGGCTCCTCGCACCATGGGCCGCTCGGTCGGGTGCTGTTGGGCTCCGTCGGCGAACGGCTGCTCAGCGGCGCGCCGTGCGCGGTCGCGGTTGCCCCGCGCGGTCACGCCGCCTGCGAGCCGCGCCGCATCGGCGTGATCGCGGTCGCATTCGACGGCTCGCCCGAGGCGCGAGTCGCGCTGCGCACCGCTCACGGTCTGGCGACCCGCACCGGCGCCTCTCTGAAGGCGCTAATGGTGGTCGAGCCGCCCGCCGCGATTCCGGGGCAGTTCGTGCCTCTGCTCGGCCTCGAGCCGCTCGTCATGATCGAGCGCGCCGAGGCGCTCCAGCGTCAAGAGCGGGCTGCGACAAACGCTCTTGACGCCGCCGTATATGCGCTCGACGACGGCGTCCCGATCGACCAGCAGGTGCTGTTCGGCATCGATCCCGCAGCCACAATCCTCGACGTTGCCGGCGCCGAAGTCGACCTGCTGGTGCTCGGATCGCGCGCCTACGGGCCGGTGCGGCGCGCGCTAGTCGGCAGCGTGTCCAGCGCCGTTGTCCGGCACGCGCCGTGCCCCGTGCTCATCGCGCCGCGCGTCGGCGAGAGCGCCGCCTGACGTAACCCTCACGAGCCTTCTTACCCTCACTTCGCTCGATCGTGCTCGGTCGGTCCTCGGGCGCCCTCATAGCTTGTAGCCGATCTGACGCAGCAGCGCCTTGCGCGCCGCGAGATCCGATTCGGTCTCGACACCCAGCGGCGACCCTCCGTCCACGACCCCGAGGATCCCACGTCCAGCCGTCGTCTCTCCGATGATCACCTGTACGGGATTGGCGGTGGCGCAGTAGATCCGGCAGACCTCTGGCACCAGCTTGACCTGGTTCAGCACGTTGACGGGGAAGCCCTCGCGCAGGAAGACGATGAACGAGTGGCCAGCCCCGATCGCAAGGGCGTTGCGGGTCGCCAGCTCGACGAGCTCCACGTCGTTACCGGACTGGCGGACGAGCCTCGGCCCCGAGGACTCGCAGAACGCGATCCCGAACCGCAACTGCGGGACCGCCCCGGCCAGAGCTTCGTGCAGATCTTCGATCGTCTTGATGAAGTGGGCCTGCCCGAGGATCAGATTCAGCTCCTCGGGCTTCTCAACCGATACCGCATGCAGCTCGATGTTGCCTGCGCGCTCCGCCATCAGGATTCCCACGCTCGATCGGACTGCGTTGCCTCGACGACCGTCACGGGAACCCCCAGCCGCTCGACACGGGCCGGCAAATCGAGCCTCAGCCAGTGCGAAACCCGGCGCGGCAGCGTCGAGACGATCACCTCGTCGAACGGCCAGCGCTTGAGCGCCGCCCGCACCGCGATGAAGGGGTCTGTGTCGCCCACCATCGCCTCGACGTGTCCTGCGGCGGCATCCTCGAGCAATGGCACGGCCAGCTCGATTACCTTCGCGGCCTCCTCGGTCTCGGGGTCCCAATACGGGCGCGGCACCAGCAACACGAACGAGCACGGACCGTGTTTCGCACGTGTCCGCACCTGCTCTAAGAGCTTCGGCGTCGCCGCAGTACGGTGCGCCACCACGAGGATCCGCGCCGGCGAGCTCATCGTCAACGATGCTCCCAGTCGCACGGGGCGAGCGCATCGGCGCAACCCGCGACGGTCGATGAGGACAACTACCGATCTAGAGGGCGGTCGTCAACGGGGTGCTGCTCTCCACCGGCATCCTCGGGGCCACGGTTATCCCGCACACGATCTACCTCCAGACCGCGGTCGGGGCTCGCTCGTCAACCGCCCGCTGACGATCGCCTTCAGCTGGCTGATCGCAGGGCTGATCATCTCCCTCAACCTTCTCCTGCTCGCGGTGACCCTCGGCTTGCCCTGAGGACCGAAAACGTGATCGAGCGACGGCCCGGACGACCGCAGCGGAGCTCACAGCATCGAGTCCGCGGTCGGCGCCAGCAGTCGCGATTCTCACCGCGTGAAGCGAGTCGAGCGTGTCGTGCCGCGCCTCCCTCGGCACCCACTAGCCGACTCAGTACATCCCCCCGAGCCGGATCAGCGTCTGGTCCGATGCCAAGCGTCGCGCGGCGAGGTTAGATGGGCCAAGGAGGTAAACAGATGGAGACAAAGCACACAGCCACAACGAGCAGCGCACATGCAGGCGACTGGGTCGAGGTGTCTGGTCTGCACGGTCAGCCGCCCCGACGCGGGCAGATCATCGAGTTGCTCGGCCGCGAAGGGCACGAGCACTACCGCGTCCGGTGGGACGAGCAGCATGAGTCGCTGCTGTACCCCACCGACGGAGTGATCATCCACGCCAGCCACTAAAGACCAGGCCGCAGTATCGGCTCGACCATGACGACTTGCGATCCGGCATCACTCCGCGGGAACCGGCTGGACGATTGCTGGCACGGCCACGACGGGGCATGGCGCGACGTGAAGCAGGCGCAGCGCCACACTCCCGAGTAGTAGCCCGGCGATCGGCGTGTGGCCGCGCGTGCCTATGACGATCAGATCGGCTGCCAATGCACGAGCGACGTTCGCGATCTCATGCGCGGGCTGGGGTCCTATGTGATTAACGATCCTAAGAGTGGCCTTGAACCCCTCCTTCGAGAGTTCCTCGACGGTCTGCTCGAGCCTCTCCTTGACGAGTTCCTCATCGGCGTGCACCGCCAGCCCGGTCTCGGTCGCGAACCTCTGCACGATGTGGACGACAACAAGCGAAGCTCCATGCTCGCGTAGGAGCGCCTTCGCAACGGGCAGCGCCCGGTTGGCGTTCTCTGAGCCGTCTGTTGCCCAAACGATTGTTTTGAACATAGCCATCTCGCATTCCGCCAATCGATGGGGTCTTGAACCGTACGCCGACCCGCAGGTCCCGCCATCGGGGGCTTCCACGCGACTGCGACCGCAAAGATCCGGTCATCGGCCGCTACGGTCAGTAGTACTCCCGATCGAGCGGCGTCTGGGCACGGATGTCCACAGGAGGCTCGAGGCCTAGCGTGGCTCGTGCGGACTCTAGCCGTCTAGGGCGCGCGTTCGAAAAGACGAGTTGACTGGAGGTGCGCGATGAGCGTCGTCACGATCAGCGCGATGACTCATCGCCACGGTCGCGGTACCTGCGTATCGGTGCAGGACTGATGGCCGTCAAGGTCGACGATCCCCGTGCTTTGCCACGGCTACGCGCACGTTCGCGCGTCGCAGGGTCGCGGGGGGCTGCCAAGGATCCGATCGTGCTGGTACTGCGCGGTTATGAGCGGTTCGTCTCCGGGCTCGCTGGCGGCTCGTTCGAGCGCGTGGCGGTCGGGCGGTTCCCGAACGGCGAGCTGCATGCCGAGGTGCCCGCGCACCTGGCGGGCCGCAGCTGCATCGTGGTCGGGTCGATCTCCCCGCCGGCAGGCAACCTCGAGCGCCTGACTCTCGTTGCCCACGCGCTGCGCCGCGCTGACGCCGAGCGCGTGACCGCGCTGCTGCCCTACCTCGCCTACGCTCGCCAGGATCGCCCGGCGCGCAATGAGAGCCTGGGGCTCGCCTGGGTCGGCGGGCTGCTGCGCGCAAGCGGAGTCGACGAGGTGGTCTGCGTGGACGTCCACAGCCGGCACGCGGGCGACCTGCTCGGGGTGCCGCTCACGTCGCTGTCACCGGCCGGCGTGCTGGCCGCAGCGCTGACGCCAACATGGCGCGAGGAGGTGACGTTCGTCGCCCCCGACGAGGGCGCTGTCGCCCGGTGCTCAGCCGTCGCACGGGCCGCCGGCGTGGATCGTCCGATCGTCTGGGCACGCAAGCGCCGCACTGCTACCGGGGTCGAGCATCTCGGCCTCGTCGGCTCGCCCACGCGCCGCGCTGTCGTCGTTGACGACATCCTCGACACCGGCGCCACGCTCGTGTCCTGCTGCCGGCAGCTGCGCGACGTCGGCGTCAAGCACATCGGCGTGATCGCAACCCACGGACTGTTCACAGGCGACCGTTGGCGCGCCCTGCTCACAGACGGCGAGCCGCAGATCTGGATCACCGACACCCTGCTCTCCCGGCGCCGGCCGAGGCACGCACAGCTGGTGCCGGTCGCCGCGCTGCTCGCACCGGTGCTGAGAGGAATCAGCGACCACTAATGGAGGACAGTCCGATGCTCGAAGCCGCCACCCACAGGTTCGTCGACCGTCGCGAGGCAGGACGGGAGTTGGCCGCGCGCCTGAGCTCGTTCGCCGCCCAGGACCCGGTCGTGCTCGGGCTGGCACGCGGTGGGGTTCCGGTCGCATACGAGGTAGCGCAAGCGCTCGGGGCGCCGCTCGATGTCCTCGTGGTGCGGAAGATCGGAGCCCCGGGTAACCCGGAATACGGGATCGGGGCGATCGCGGAAGGTGACGTGCGCGTACTCAACCAAGAGGCCGTGCGCTCCATGCTGATCGGGGTCGAGGAGCTGGAGACCGCGATCGCGCGCGCACGAGCAGAGATCGACGCTCGAGTGCAGCGGTACCGTGGCGGCCGGCCGCCCATTGACGTCAAGGGACGCGCAGCGATCGTCGTCGACGACGGGTTGGCCACCGGCGGGACCGCACGTGCGGCGCTGCGGGCGGTCCGTGCGCGTGATCCGCGCCGGCTGATCCTCGCCGTGCCCGTCGGCGCGCCGGACGCCGTCGATTCGCTGGGCCAGGAGGCCGACGAGGTGGTCTGCGTGCTCGAGCCCGAGCTGATGTGGGCCGTCGGCCTGTGGTACCAGCACTTCGAGCCCACTTCCGACGCCGAGATCTTTCAGTTGTTAGCCGGTAAAGCCGACGATCCCCCGCCGCCGCCGATTCCAAGCTCCCGGGAGGTGCGGATCCCGGTCGGCGGCGAAGCCGAGATCGTCGGCGATCTCGTCCTGCCGCAGCCCGCAAAAGGCCTCGTCGTGTTCGCGCACGGCAGCGGCTCAAGCCGCCACAGCCCCCGTAACAGGCAAGTCGCACGGGCACTCAACGACTGCGGGCTCGCGACGCTGTTGCTCGACCTGCTCACACCGGACGAGGAGCTTGACCGCGCGAACGTGTTCGATATCGGCCTGCTGGCCGAGCGCCTCACCGCGGCGACGCAGTGGGCGCGCGGTCAACAGCCGCTCGCCAAGCTCCGAGTCGGATACTTCGGCGCCAGCACCGGCGCCGGCGCGGCGCTGTCGGCGGCCGCCGAGCTCGGCAACGAGATCGCCGCCGTCGTTTCACGCGGCGGGCGGCCCGACCTAGCGGCCGCGCGGCTGCCCGAAGTACGCGCACCGGTGTTGCTGATCGTCGGCGGTCACGATGAGATCGTGCTGGAGCTCAACCGCGAAGCGCGAAGCCTGCTGCGATCACCGTCCGAGATCGCGATCGTTCCCCGGGCCACGCACCTGTTCGAGGAGCCGGGCGCGCTGGAGGAAGTTTCACGGCTCGCCGACGAGTGGTTCGAACGCCACCTCATCCGCGCCGAGGTGCCCAGCAGCACATGACCCGCCAGCGCCGGGCGCGAGTCCCACCTTCATGGTTCGCGCCCGATGCGCCGGCCGCTGCGGTCGATGGCTGACCTCAGCTGCGTGGCTTGGCGTCGTCGCGGCTGCTCAGCGACTTGGCAGCGCTGTCGATGACCTTGCGCAGAAAGTCGTACTGCGTATGGACCAGCCGGTCGACCATCTCCATCGCGGAATCAAACACCTCGTGTCGCCTAGACGGCCCCTTATCGGAATGAGGTCGCGTCCGCTCGACGGTATCGACAAACTTGCGCACCGCTTCGATCACAGCTCGCTCACCAGCCTCAACCGACTTCAGCAACTCGTCGGACAGGTCGGTGGTCCGATCAACTACCCTCACCCGACGAGCCTCCGTGCCACCACGCCGGTGGGTCGCTGGGGTCTTCACGACCGGGCTACGCTTGGTGGTGGTCTCAGCCATTTGGACACTCCCTTCCAGAACGTATGTTCGCACTCCGACCATACGCCCCAAGCGGGCTCCTGCCATCCGTGAACCCGTGCCGACCGGGTCCGTATAAACGCGTCGCCGCACCGAGACCGCTCGGTGCTAGCCGG
This sequence comes from uncultured Actinomycetes bacterium, assembly GCA_937888775.1. Next base: position 42,660 of record CALAQT010000321.1, read on the forward strand.
CTCGCGGTCGTGCCGTGCTGACAGGCGGTCAAACCGAAGGAAACGGAATTCGCATAGGCTGAAGATGATGAGTGACCCGCCCGCCACCGCCCGCCGCGCGCAACCGACGGCCGGCCGCGCCAAGATCGCTCATATCGCGGTCGGCGTGAGCGCCTACCCCGAGGGCCACGACGCGGCCGCGCTGGGCGCCGCGCTCGCCCGCGCAACGGGAGCCGATCTGATGCTCATCGCAGTCCTCTCAGACCCGCTGGTCATACCGCTCGCCGGGATGAGCTGGAAGAGCCTGCGAAAGCACGCGCAGGCGGCTCTGGCGCAGATCAGCGATCAAGTGATGCCAGACGCACGTGTTGTGGTCAGAACCGACGTGTCTGTGGCCCGCGCTCTGAGGCGCGTGGTCGCCCGCGAGCACCGCGACCTGCTCGTAGTCGGATCCAGCCACAAGGCAACCGAAGGCTCGGTACGGATCGGCAAGCGGGTCCGCCAGCTCATCGGCTACGCCGGCTGTGGGCTGGCGATCGCCCCCCGCGGAATCCACAACAGGGCCAACATCCCGTTTAGACGAATCGGCGTCGGCTACGAGGGCCGTCCGGAGTCCGAAGCGGCGCTCTCACTCGCCGCATCGATCGCTCTAGCCGCCAAAGCGCAACTACACGTCTGCGGGGTCGTAGATGACCGATCAAAATCGGCGCGATGGTCCAAGGGCGCAGCCGCAGCGCTGCAGCCCGAGCTAGACGACCGCGCCCACGCCGAACTGGAACTGCTGCGCGAGCGCGCGCTCACCGCAGCCCACTCACTGGACCCCAGCGCCCGGGTTGACATCCGGCGCGGACGCCCCGCCGACGCATTACTTGACCTCTGCGCCGACGTCGATCTACTCGTGATCGGCTCCCGACACTGGGGAGCCGCCGCTAGATTACTCCTCGGAAGTACCGGCGAATCCCTTGCCTACCACGCCACCTGCCCAATCCTCATCGTGCCCCGAGCGCAAGACGCTACGTAGTACCTAAGCCTGAGAAGCACAAGCGAGCGCGATCCGCCGGAGCTGGACCGCGCCACGCGGGCAGCCCACGGAATTGCTGCTGCTAACGTTAGGTACATCAGGTCGGGCGGGTCGTCCGACGCCGCAGTGCCAGCGCTCGCAGCCGTTGCTCAAAAGCACCCTCCGCAGTCGCAGCACACATCGAGCCGGAGGAAACATAATGGCTACTGGAACCGTCAAATGGTTCAGTGACGAAAAGGGCTTTGGGTTCATCACTCCCGATGACCACGCCAAGGACTTGTTCGTCCATCACACCGCGATCATCGGCGACGGCTACCGCTCGCTCGCCGAGGGCGCAAAGGTCTCCTACGAAGCCGAGGCCGGCGAGAAGGGACCCAAGGCCGTCAACGTGCGGTTGGTGTAGCGTTGCCCGCCTGCCGGCCGTAACCGGTTGGCAGGCGCTACCCGCTCCCTGAAGGGAGACCTCCATGTCCGATCAACGGGACGACGACGTCCTCGCCACCGAGCCCGGCGCAACGGTTGGTGCTCGCAACGAAGCGCGGTTGCTGGCACTCCTGGAGAGCGATGAGACCGGCGGGCTGACGGTCGAGGCATTACGGGAGCATGGAATCCGCGCTCCCGGCCAAGCGGTGTACACGCTCCAGCTCGCAGGCCACCAAATCGACCGCGTGAGTCGGGAGGGCTCAGACGGACACATGAGACTCGGGTATCGCCTGCACGCCTCTTCGGCGGCCGCTCCGGGCCGGTCCAATGGCTCGTAGATGAGACTAGAGGCCGCGGCGATCGGCAAGCCAGCGAACGCGGGCGGCTTGCTCGCGTTGGCTCTCGTCGAGCGCGAGATCGAGCCGGGTGAGCGCCTGTTCGTGCTGCGGGATCCAACGCTGCTGGAGCGCGCGCAACCGCCGGGCTGCACGGGCAAGCTCCGCGGTCAGCTCCGCCTCGGCACGCTGTGCGACTGCGTAGCGCGCGGCCGCTTGAGTGGCCTCGCGGCAGGCGCGGGCAGCGATCACCGTGGCGGAGCTGCCGCCGAGCGCTGACAGCGGTGGAGTATCGGGAACGACGATCTGCTCGGCCAAGGGCAGCCGAGCGCCCATCAGGTTCGACCACGTCACCTCGAGCGATGCCTCGCCCTGGACGTGTCGAGCGAGCAGCTCGAGCCGTCCGGCACCATCGAGTATCGCAGCGCGCGCGCTCCAGGACGCGGCTTGCGCGGCGGCGTCGTACCAGGCGCGGTGGGCGTCTGCGGCCTCGGCGCGGACGCGCGCCTGCTCGCGTAGCAGCGCCTGACGCTTGCGGTCGAGCAAGTCGGCTCCGCGCCTGGCTACCTCCAGACGCCGGACCAGCCAGATGCGGCCGGCTCTACCGGGCGGGATCCGCAGCGCCATCGCGGTAATGGGCCTCCAGGGTCGATGAGCTGATCATCGACAGCTCGGCACGCGGCAGCAGCGACGCCACGGCCCACGCGCTGTCGAGGGTCTCCGCGAGCGAGCGGCTCTGGTCGAGTGGCTGGGAGAGAAAGTCCTGCTCGAACGCCTCGCGGACGCGGAGGTAATCGCGGTCACTCGCCGACAGCGCGTCCTCGCCCACCACCTCCGCGAGGTCGGCAGCCTGACGAGCACGGGCGATGATCCCGTACATCTGCGCGGAGATCTCGAGGTGGTCGGCGCGCGTCAGGCCGGGGCCCGCGCCGTGCCGCATCAGCCGTGAGAGCGAAGCCAGCGCGTCAAACGGCGGGGATACACCGCGGGCGTAAAGCTCGGCGCTCATAACCAGCTGGCCCTCGGTGATGTATCCGGTGACGTCCGGCACCGGATGGGTGATGTCACCGGCCGGCATCGTCAAAACAGGCAGCTGCGTGAGCGATCCCGCCACCCCCTTGATCCGCCCCGCACGCTCGAGCAGCGACGCGAGGTCGCTGTACAGGTAACCGGGGTAGCCACGACGACTCGGCACCTCGCCGCGCGCCGCGGAAACCTGGCGCACAGCCTCGCAGTAGTTGGTCAGATCGGCGAGCACCACCAGCACGTGGCGGCCGAGGTCGAACGCCAGATACTCGGCGACAGTGAGCGCGAGGCGAGGCGTGACGATCCGCTCCACGACCGGATCATCGGCGGTGTTGACGAACAGCGCCAGGTCTCCGAGCTCGGCGCGGCGCTCGAGCACGCGGCGCACCGCGTACACGTCGGCGTGCGGCAAGCCGAGCGCAGCGAACACGATCGCGAACGGTTCCCCCTCTACGTGTGCCTGAGCGGCGACCTGGGCCGCGAGCTCCAGGTGCGGCAGCCCGCCGACGGAGAACACGGGCAACTTCTGTCCCCGCACCAGGGTCGCGAGGCCGTCGATCGCGCTCACTCCGGTGAGGATCGCCTCGGTCGGGGCCGCGCGCGCTGCCGGGTTGATCGGGACGCCGGCAACCGGGCGCTGCTCCCCGCCCACCACCGGTGGCCCGTCGTCGATCGGCTCCCCGCGGCCGTTGCAGGTGCGGCCGAGCCACCCCTCGCCGACGGGAATCTGCATCGGCGTGCCCGAGAACGCGACCCGCGCCGAGTCAAGCCGCATCCCTGCGGTGCCTTCGAGGATCTCGACGACAGCGAGGTCCTGGTGGACGTCGAGCACGGTCCCGTGCCTGACCTCACCCGACTCGAGCGTGATTTGGGCAACCTCATCCCAGCCAACGCCGGTGACACCCTGCACGGCCATCAGCGGCCCGCGGATCGAGCGGATCGCTCGGTACTCGATCGGCGCTTGAACCCTCACCCCAGCGCCTCAATCGCACCGATCAGCTCTCCGCGGATGCGCTGCACTTGATCGGCACCGTCGGGAGCGGTGTCATAGCGCGCACGAAGCGCGGGCAGCAGATCGAACGAATCGATCTCGGCGACTCCGACGCCCCGTTCGAGTAGCGCGGCCAGCCGATCGTGAACGTCGAGCACGAGCGCCAGCAGCGCGCGCTGCTTGGCCGGCGAGCTGTACTGGTCATTTGCTTGAACCGCGCTCTGCTGCAGCACGGCTTCGCGCAAGAGCCGCGCGGCGCGCAGCGTCAGACGCTCCTGGGCGGGCAGCGAGCCGGCGCCGACCAGCTGAGCGATCGACTCGATCCGGTCGCTGTCGGTGAGCAGCCGCAGGGCACGCGCGCGCCGCTCACCCCAGCCGGGATCGCCATGCTCGGCCTGCCACATGCCGAGCTGCTCGGCGTCACGAGAAGACGAGTCACGCCAGCTCACGGCCGGGTAGTGGCGGGCATAGGCGAGGTCGCGGTCAAGCGACCACACCGAGCGCACGAACCGCCGCGTGTGTGAGGTGACCGGCTCAGTCAGGTCGCCGCCTGGCGGCGAGACGGCGCCCAGGATGCTGACCGACGCGATCTCGCCACCGAGCGTCTGAAAACGGCCGGCGCGCTCGTAGAAGTCGGCCAACGCCGAGGACAGCCCCGCCGGATAGCCCTCTTCGGCGGGAAGCTCGTCGGTGCGCGAGGCCAGCTCGCGCAGCGCCTCCGCCCACCGCGAGGTCGAGTCGGCGATCACGACCGCGTCATAGCCCATGTCGCGGTATAGCTCGGCGACGGCCACACCCGTGTAGACGCTGGCCTCGCGGGCCATCACCGGCATGTTCGACGTGTTCGCGATCAGCACCGTGCGATCGAGCAGCGTCTGCCCGGTGCGCGGATCCTCGAGCGCCTCGAACTCCGCAAGCACGTCCGCGAGCTCGTTGCCTCGCTCGCCGCAGCCGACGTAGACGATCACCGCCGCATCGCACCACTTCGCGATCTGCTGCAGCGCCACCGTCTTGCCGGTGCCGAACCCGCCCGGGATCGCGGCCGTTGAGCCGCGGGCCACCGGAAACAGCAGATCGAGCACGCGCTGCCCTGTGACGAGCGGCTCGCCTGCAGGCAGCCGCGCGTGCGCCGGGCGCGCTCGGCGCACGGGCCAGCGATGCGACAGCCCGAGCTCTGCGCCGCCGACGCGAGCCACCACATCGCCGAGCTTGTACTCGCCTTCCGCTGCGATCCACTCGACGGCGCCGCCGACACCCGGCGGCACAAGCACGCGATGGTCGATCGCTGCCGTCTCACGGACGCTTCCCAGCCTCGCGCCGGCGGTCAGCTGCTCGCCCGCAGTGGCGCTCGGCGCGAAGCGCCAGTTACGCTCGCTTGCGAGCGTCCGGGTCGCACCGCCGGCCTCGATCCGCGGCCCCGCCGTGTGCAGCGGACGCAGCACGCCGTCGAACACGCCTCCGAGCAGGCCGGGGCCGAGCTCGACGGTCAGCGGGCCCCCGGTCGCGAGCACGTCGTCGCCAGGTTTGAGTCCGCCCGTGTACTCGTACACCTGCACCGTCGCCGCGGCGCCCTCGAGCGCGATCACCTCGCCCGGGAGGCGCAGCGGGCCGACCTCGACGAGATCGAGCATTGCCAGGTGCTCCCCCCCGCTGACCTCGACCACCGGACCGTTGACGCGCGTGACGACGGCATTGTTCATTGCCACAGGCGCTCCAACTCGCTTGCCATCGCATCAAGGCAACGGTCGACCTGGGCGCCGAGTGAATAGTCGATCTCGCGGCTGCCCGCGCGGGCCACCTGGCCGCCCTCCGGGAGGCGGACGATCTGCACCGGTCCGGCGGCCGCGAGCCGCTCGCGCGCGTCTACGGCCAGGCGCTCGAGCAGCCGGTCGTAGCGCGAGTCGTCGACCAACCGTCGGGAGGCAGCATGCGCGGCGGACTTGGCGCCGAGCAACACCGACCGCTGCGCACGCAGCACGGTCGCGCGGGCCTCGCCGCGCGCTTCCGCCAGGCGCTCACGCGCCTCCAGGTCAGCGAGCCGCTCGGCGGCGGCGCGCCGCGCCGCTATCAGCGCAGCCGCCTTGGCGCGGGCTTGGTCGATGATCGCCTCGGCGCGCTCCTGCGCGGCCCGGCGGATCGCCTCCGCGTCAGTAGACGCGGTGGCGAGAGCGGCGTCCTCGACAGTCGCAAGCGTCACCCGGGCATCACCACCCATAGCCGCTCATCGCGCTCCGAGAGTTCGGCCGCGAGCGCGGTGTGCGCGGCTTGCGTGAGGATCACGAGCCCGACATCGGCGGGCAGCGCTCGCCATGCAGCGAGCGCCGCGCCCGGCTGATCCGCCGCGGCGACGCGCACGCCGGCGAAGGCAAAGCCATGCACGCGCTCGCGTTCGCCGATCGCGGCGATCCGGGTCATCCCTTTCCGATCAGGATCACTGCGACGATCAGCCCGTAGATCGCGATCCCTTCCGCGAGCCCGACGATCACGAGCGAACGGCCGAGCATCTCGGGCTTCTCGGCGATCGCCGCGAGCGTCGCCGCACCCGTGTAGGAGACCGCGATCCCAGCGCCGATCGTGGAGCCGGCAACGGCGATTCCCGCCCCGATGAACGCGTCACCGGAGTTGCGGCTGGTGGCGACGGTGGCGGCCTGGGCCGGATCGACCACGCCCGCGAGCATCAACCCCAGCGCAACCACCGAGGCGCCGGCGATCATGACGTTCACCCGCATCAGCCACCGTATCCCCAAGGGCGAGCGGCGCAGTACGCGCTGCGCCAGCAGGCCGCCGGCGACGGCCCCCGGCGCACCAATCAATAAGGACTCGATCATCTTGCCTCCTCGGTTGACAACAGCGGCAGACTCCACGGCCTGAACGGGCGACCCTCGCGCGCGAACAGCCGCGAGAACAACTCGTAGTACTCGAGGCGGAGTGCCTGCACGGCGACCACCAGCCCCTCGAGCGCGAACGCGACCGCCCAGCCCAGAGCGAAAGCCACGGCCGCAGCCAGGTCACCGACCGGCGTCCCGGTGACGCTGCCCGCAGCATGCAGTACGAGCTGCCCAATCGCTGCGTGCATCAGCCCAAACGCCGCCAGGCGCGCGAACGAGAATACGTTCGAGAACAGACGCAGCAGCGCGTCGAGCAGGCCGATCAGCACCTCGAGGACCCCCGTGGCGCCGCTGCCCGCCTCCGCCCGCAGGCCGACCAGGAGCGGGACCACCGCCACCACGGCGAGCGCGAGACCCAGCGTCTTCATCAGACCCACGTGAGCGCTGACGCCAAGCGCCACGAGACCCGCGCCGCCCAGCAGCGCCAGCCCGGGCACCCCCGACGCCGCGGTCAGCGCCAGCAGCACGCCGCCCTCGCGCCACCGGTTGACGATCCCGATCAGGTAGCCGACGGCGAGCAGGCATCCGCCCGCCACGATCGCAACCGCGAGCAGGCGCGTCGGGGAATCGAGCGGCGCGAGCCACAACGTCGGAAGGACCTTGGTCGGGCCGAAGAACTCGCCGTACAACGCCCCGAACACGACCGTCGCCGCGCCCGGCGCGGCGATCAGCGGCCAGGCTTTGCGCAGCGCCTGAAGTCGTGGATGGCGAGCGTGGCGCAGCGCCAGCGCGGCCAGCACGATCAGCAGCCCGTCGCCCACATCCCCGAACATCATCCCGAACATCAGACAGTACGTGACCGCCACGAACGGGGTCGGATCCACGTCCTCATACGGCACAGCGCCATACGTAGTCACGAGCGGCCGGAACGGCTCGGCCGCCGGCGCCGCGGCCAGCAGCGTCGGGGGCTGTTGGCCGCGCGGAGCGCGGAGCTCGACCAGCGAGGCGCCGAGCGCCTCAAGGCGCGCCGTCAACTGCGCGAGCGCCGGCCGCGGGGCCCAGCCAACGAACAGCGTGAAGCCGCCGTGGCGCAGGGCGCTCGCCCTCCGGCGTTCTAGCTCGACCTCCCCCGCCAGTAGCTCGCGGGCGTCGCTCCGCTCGAGCTCTGCGATGTTCACCGCGTCGCGGGCCAGCGCCGGCGTGGCGCGCGCCGGTCCGTGGCGCCCGCTTTCCAGGCGCCGCAACGCCTCCAGCGCCGGCCCCTCCCCGCTCCCCAACGGCCCACTGAGATCAACCGTGCCGCTCTCTGCCAGAGCGACCAGCACCTCGCGCACGCTGCCGGCGAGCGCGATCACCGCAACGCGTTGCATCCGCACGGGGAACGCGCGCTCAGACAGTTCCATCCACCAGCTCCACCAGCGCTGGACTTCCACCCTGCGCCGCCGCCCGCAGCGCGCGCGCCGTGCGCTGCGCGTCGACCGCCAGCAGCGCCACGGCCGCGAGCACGACTGCCTCATCGCCCGGGGTCCGCAGCAGCACGGGCGCTTCGCGTTCCACTGCGAGCCACCAACTGAGCTCCGCGCGCCACAGCTCGCTCGGGTCACTCACGCCCGCCAGCGCCCACGCCGCCTGCGCGGGCAGCGCGGCCTGCAGGTCGTTCAGCGAGCCGGCCGCAAGCGCCTCCTCGGTGATCCCCGGAAGCCGCCGCAGCTGCGCCGCGCGCGCGCGGCTACCGTCGAGCAGCAGCTCGCGTGCCACCAGCAGCGCCCCGGCGCCCGCCACCCAATTCGCGGCTACCGGCGCGGCCTGATGCACCCGGCGCGCCCACGCCACGCGCAACCCGAGCGTCAGCTCGGCAGCGGAGCGCCCACCCGGATCGCCCCAGGCGGAGCCGGCGACAGTGTCGGCCACATCCTCGACGCTGCGCCCCTGCTCGATCGCGGGCCACGCGGTGGCGAGCCCCCCAAGCACGAACGGGGCGGGCTCGCGACCGTCGCTTACAAGCGCCGCGATGCGCGCATCGACGTTCGCCAGCTCGAACCACCCGGCGAGCGCGCGCACCAGTCCGGCACCCGCCCCCGGCAGCCATCCCGCGAGAATCCGCAGATGCCACAGGAGCGTGTCGGCGACGCCACGCTCCGCCGCCGCCAGATCGTCGCCCGCGTGCAAGCGTTCCCCATAGGCGCTTGTCGCCAGCACACCCAAAGCGTCGCCCAACGACCGGGAGCCGGCGACTGCACGCGCATGCTCGGCCCCGATGACACGGCTCAGCAGCAGCCGGGCGCGCGTGACACCAGCCGTCCACCCCGCCTTCACCGTTCGCTCTCCAGCACCGCCGCGATCACTTCTTGCACGAGCCCTGGTGTTCGCTCCCGGCCGCGGGCCAGAACCCGCTCGGCGTCGCGTTCGGCGTCGGCCAGGATCGACCGCGCCCGCTCCTGGCTACTCGCGCGAAGCTCGGCGAGGAGCTTGGCCGCGATCCGTTCGGCCTCAGCGCGCGCATCTTCCAGCAGGCGGCTGCGTTCGCGCACGGCCACAGCCTCAAGCTCGGCCGCTTCGGACCGCGCTGTGGAGACGACCACCCCGCCCCGCTGCTCGATCTCGTCCAACCGTCCGAACAGGAGCGCCACCTCGCCGGACAGCTCCGCGCCGGCGGTCGGGACCGGCACGCCCGCCGCCGCGCCCGGCGGCAGCCGCACGCGACGCAGCCGCTCGAGCAACTCGCCCAACACAGGCATGTCTGCGAAGGCTACCGGGACGGGGCATCGGCGCCTTGGCGTTGCTTGCCCCTGAGGTAGGCGACGGCGTCGTTCAGCGTCGAGAGCTTGGGATAGTCGCGCTCGGGGATCTCGATCCCGGTCCGCTCGTTGATTGCGACGACAACATTGAGGAAGTCCATCGAGTCGATGTCCAGCTGCTCGGCCAGATCCGTGTTCGGTTCGATCGCGTCGGGGTCGATGTCGGGTGCGACCTCGGTCAACGCTCCGATCACGACCTGGCGCAGCTCTTGCTCTGTGGTCATAAGGCCTCCGGGTTCTGGAGTTGGCGGTCGATCAGGGTCAGAAAGCGGCTTCCGGCGTGCCCGTCACTTGCTCGATGGTCAGCCGCGAGCGTCGCGGTGACGACCGGCCGTACGCCGAGCATCCCTTCCACCGCCCACGGTCGCTCGCGGACGCCGCCGAACCCCACGAGCGCGACCTGGGGCGGGTAGATCACGCCGTGCACCAGGTCGACGCCGCGTTCCCCGAGGTTCGTGACGGTGATCGTCGGGTCAGACATCTCCGAACTGCGCAGCCGTCCGGTCCGCGCCCGCTGGACGAGATCGCGTACGCCGGCCATGATCTCGTCGAGGCTCTTCTGGTCGGCGTCGTGCAGCGCCGGCGCGATCAGCCCGCCGCCGCGCAGCGAGATCGCCACGCCGAGGTGAACACCTCCGCCCGGGCGAAACGCCCCATCGACCCAGAAGCCGTTCATCTCCGGCATCTCGGTTGCCGCTCGCGCGACAGCGCTCAGCAGCAACACCGAGGGCAGCAGGCGGTCGGTGACCGGCCGCGACAGGTTCGCCTCGTGCAGCCATTCAAGCGGCACGCTCATGTCGATCGGCAGCTCAAGGTAGTAGTGCGGAATCTCGCGCTTTGAGCGGGCCATCAACGCGCCAATCGCCTCTCGCATCGCCGCCTGACGATCCGTGGGTGCCGCGTCCGGCGGCGGGGAAGTCGCAGCAATCGACGGCGGTGCCGGCGCCGGCGCTCGTGCGGCGGGCGCCGTGAGCGGCTTCGACGATGCACGTTCGACGTCGGCCCTCGTGACCGCCCCGTTCGGTCCGCTTCCGGAGACTGCTGACAGATCAACCCCGAGCTGCTCCGCCGCGCGCCGCGCCAGCGGGGAGATGCGCAGCCGGTGTCCCTCGGCCATCACGGGCGAAGGTCGTGCCGCGGCGGCCACAACAGGCGCAGGCACGGCAGCCACAACAAGCGCAGGCACGGCAGCCGACTCTGGGACAGGAGCAGCTGGTGGCGTGGCGGCTTCGGACGTGGGGGCAGGCGGGACCGCAGCCACGGCCACGGTTGCAATCGGGCGCACCGTCGCAAGAACGGTCCCGACGGGCACCCGCGTGCCCTCTGGGACCAGCAGTTCGTCGATCACGCCGTCCTGGAAGATCTCGACCTCGATTTCCGCCTTACTCGTGTCGACCACCGCGACGATGTCGCCGCGCTTGACCGCATCGCCCGGCTTGACGTACCACTCGAGCAGGGTGCCCGACTCCATGTCGGCACCGAGCGACGGCATCACGAAATCACTCATCGGGAGCGTCGCCGACCATCCGTCGGACCTCTGCGACGACGGTGTCTGGTTGAGGTAGGGCGGCCTGCTCGAGGTGCTGGGGGTAGGGCATCGGGACCTCTGCTGAGCAGACTCGTGCCACCGGCGCGTCGAGCTCGTAGAACGCCTGCTCCATGATTCTCGCGCTGATCTCAGCCGCGAGGCCGCCGGACCGCCAGCCCTCGTCGACGATCACCGCGCGGTGCGTTCGGGCGACTGAGCCGATCACGGTCTGATCGTCGAGCGGGCGAAGCACCCGCAGGTCGATCACCTCGGCGTCGATCCCGGCAGCGGCGAGCTCGTCAGCGGCCGTCATTGCCATCGACAGCGTGCCGCCGTAGGCGATCAGCGTTACGTCGGCGCCGGGGCGACGGATCGCGGCCCGCTCGATGTCGACCGGACCGGCGTCCGGGGGCAGCTCCCCTTCCAGGTTGTACAGCGAGCCATGCTCGAAGACCAGCACGGGGTTGGGGTCCGCCAGCGCCGGCGCCAGCATGCCGCGGGCGTCGGCCAGGGTTGCCGGCGCGAGCAGCTTCAATCCCGGGATGTGGGCGAGCCAGCCCTCGAGGCTATGCGAGTGCTGGGCGGCGACCTGACGGCCGGCGCCGGTCGTCATCCGGATAACCAGCGGAATCGCAAACTGCCCACCCGACATGTGCGTGATCGTCGCGGCGTTGTTCATGATCTGATCGAGCGCCAGCAGGCAGAAGTTGACCGTCATCACCTCCACGATCGGCCGGATCCCGCCCATCGCTGCGCCGATCCCAGCGCCCACAAACGCGGACTCCGACAGCGGGGTGTCGCGGATGCGCTCGGGGCCGAACTCGGCGAGGAGCCCCTTGCTGACGCCGAAGCAGCCGCCGTAGGCGCCCACGTCCTCGCCCATCAGGAACACGCGGTCATCGGCAAGCAGCGCCTCGCGGATCGCCTGGCGCATCGCCTCGCGGTAGGTGATCGTGGTCGTCTCGGAGACGCTCATGCCGGCGTTGCCTCCCAATAGACGAACCGCTCGAGGTCCTCGACCGGCTCCAACGTTCCCGCCTCGGCGAACTCGATCGCGGCCTGAATCTCTTCCGCAACCGATCGCTCGAGCCCCTCGACGTCCTCGGAGCTCAGCATCCCCGCGTCCACCAGCTGACCGGTCAGCGCCGGGATCGGGTCGTGCTGCTTCCAGCGCTCGATCTCCTCCTTGGCGCGGTACAGGTCCGGGTCGTACATCGAGTGCGCACGGAAGCGATAGGTCTTCAGCTCCAGAAAGCACGGCCTGCCGCCGTCGCGCACCTCGGCCGCCGCCTTGTGTGCCGCCTCCTCGACCGCGAGCACATCCATACCGTCGGCCGACCAGGCAGTCATCTCGTAGCTCGCGGCCTTCAGCGCGAGATTCGTCTCTGACTCGTAGCGCTCGATCGCGGTCCCCATTGCGTACAGGTTGTTCTCGCAGCAGAACAGCACCGGCAATTGCCACAGCGAAGCGAGGTTCATGCACTCGTGGAACTCGCCCTCCGCCACCGCCCCATCGCCGAAGAAGCAGGCCGTCACCCGCTCGAGACCCCGGAGCTTGTCAGCCAGCGCGAGCCCTACCGCCAGCGGCAGCCCGCCACCGACGATCGCGTTGCCGCCATAGAACCGGGTCGCCACATCAAACAGATGCATCGACCCGCCGCGACCACGCGAGCAACCCTCGACCTTTCCGTACATCTCCGCCAGCACCGAGCCGGCCGACACGCCCCGCACCAGAGCGTGACCGTGCTCGCGATAGGTCGCGACGATCGCGTCCTCCGGCTCGAGCGCCTGCATGACCCCGACTGCGACCGCCTCCTCGCCGATACATAGGTGCATGAACCCGCGGATCTTCGTCGCGCTGTACAGCTCGACGCACTTCTCCTCGAAGCGACGGACGAGCAGCATCTGGCGGAGCAGATGGAGCCCGTGCTCACGGTCAGGTGGCCGTGTGGGGGTCATGGATCGGGCTCCAGCGTTGAGATGTCCCCCTCAGGAAGCCCAAGCTCACGGGCCTTCAGCAGCCGTCGCATGATCTTGCCGCTGCGATTTCGCGGCACCGTGTGCACGAACTCGATCTCGCGCGGCGCGACCGCTGCGCCGAGGCGTTGGCGGGCGAACGCCAGCAGATCCCGGAGCAGCGCGTCATTCGGTTCGTAGTCCGGCTTGAGCAAGACAAACGCCTTGACGATCATCTTCGCGACCGGATCCGGTTTGCCGATCACACCGGCCTCCGCCACCGCCGGGTGCTCGAGCAGCACGCTCTCAACCTCGAACGGGCCGATCAAGTGCCCGGCCGACTTGATCACGTCATCACCCCGCCCAATGAACCAGAAGTAGCCATCGACATCCCGACGCACGAGATCGCCGGTCAAATACCAGCCGCCCGCGAAGCACATCCGATAACGCGCCTCGTCGCCCAGGTAGCCGCGGAACATCGACGGCCACCCCGGCCGCAGCACGAGCTCCCCCTGCTCGCCGGGATTCTCGAGCAGGACAAGCGTGCCGTCGGCTGAGAGCACCGGGTTGTCATCCTCGTCGCGCCTGGCCACCGCCGCCTCGATTCCCGGCAGCGGCCGCCCCATCGACCCGGGGCGCACGTCCATCGAGCGGTAGTTGGCGACCATGATCCCGCCGGTCTCGGTCTGCCACCAGTTGTCGTGGACCGGCATCCCGAAGGCGTCCTGCCCCCACAGCACGACCTCCGGATTGAGCGGCTCGCCGACGCTGGCGACGAACCGCAGCGAACTCAGGTCGTACTCGCGGGCAACCTCGGCACCCACCCGCATCAGCATCCGCAGCGCCGTCGGCGCCGTGTACCAGACCGTCACACGTTGATCCTGGAGGATCCCGTACCAGCGGTCGGCCTCGAATTCGGCTTCGTCGACCACGCAGGTCACGCCGAGTGTGAGTGGCGCGATGATGCCGTAAGAAGTGCCCGTCACCCAGCCGGGGTCGGCAGTGCACCAGAAGACGTCTCCAGGACGCAGATCGAGCACGAGCCGGCCCGTCTCACGATGCGCGACCACTGCTTCGTGCACGTGGATCGCTCCTTTCGGCATCCCGGTCGTTCCGCTCGTGAAATGAAGCAGCGCCATGTCCTCCGGACGGGTCGTCGCGATCTCGTATGAGTCCACGGCCGCGCCCATCAGCGCCCAGAAGTCGCCGACATCGGGAATCTCGGCGATCTCCGCCGGATCTCCGACCAGCAGGACGTGCGCGAGCCGGGGAAGCCGGTCGCGCAATGCGGCCACCTTTCGGCGGTAGAGAGCCGGCGTCGTCACCAGCACCCGGGCATCGCCGAGACGCAGACGTTGCTCGATCGGCTCAGGTCCGAAGGCCGAGAACAGGGGTGAAAAGACGCTTCCGTGCTTGAGCGTTCCAAGTGCGGCGATGTACAGCTCCGCTATTCGACCGGCAAGCACGAACACCCCCTCGCCCCGCTCCACGCCTTGGGTCTGGAGCACGTTGGCGAAGCGGTTGCTCTCTCGCCTTAGCTGGTCGTAGGTGAACTCGCGCGCATCGTGGCGCTTGGACAGGAACCGCAGCGCGACAGTGTCCGCAAGCGGTCCATCCGCGTGCCGGTCGACCGCCTCGTAGGCGATGTTGAGAGCGCCACCCGGCAGGCCGGCAAGTTCCTCGCGAGCCGACGCCCACGAGAACTCCGCCCGCACCTGCTCGTAGTCGAGCATGTTCGGCGCCACCCCTTCAGGCTGTCGCTTGTGGATCGTGTGCAGCGCCCCGGGTGTCGTAGCCGATGTCACGTCACGACCGTATGCCAGACCACGACCGGCGGCACCCGCAGAGTCCCACAGTCAACATCCGCGGTTGCCCGCAATAGCGCGCGTTGCTGCTCCAGACCGGAGCAGCTGTCCCGCCAGTTTGGAGAACTGTCGGGCCCAACGCTTGAGGGAACGAGCGAACCGGGGCTGGGCGCTGGCTCGGGAGGGGCGCCGACCGAGTCTTCGTCGCCTGGCTCGGGCTCGTCGGTGCCCCAGGGAGGACAATCCCGTCCGCCGAGAGAACGCCCGCCCGGAGGGAGAGCCATCCAGAATGATTTCCGGATGAACCGCACGATCGAAATACCGGAGTACAAGCTGCACACCGAGGCTCGCGTCGACGCAACGCGGACCGCGCTGGTCGTCGTCGACATGCAGAACGACTTCGTCTCTCAGGGCGGCAGTCTGCTGGTGCCAGACGCAGAAGCGACGATCCCGGCCATCAACGGGCTGCTCGAGCTCGCCCGCGCGCATGGGATGCGCGTCGTCTACAGCCAGGACACGCACCGCGACGGCGATCCGGAGTGGCAGATCTGGCCCGAGCACGCTCGCGAGGGCAGCTGGGGCTGGAACATCGTCGATGCGCTCGCTCCGGCGGAGGATGAGACTGTCATCTGCAAGGTCCGCTACGACGCCTTCTACGGCACGCCGTTGGACCATCTGCTGCGGCTCTGGGGCGTCGACACGCTCGTGATCTGCGGCACCGTGGCGAACATCTGCGTGCACTACACGGCCGCCAGTGCGGCGCTTCGCTGGTATGACGTCGTCATCCCGCGCGACGCCATCTCGGCGCTGGAGCCGTTTGACCTGGAGTCCTCACTGCGCCAGACCGCGCTGTTGTTCGCAGGCCGCGTGACAACCGCGGCCGGCGTGCGCGTCTGACTCGGGCCGTCACCGCCGATCGAGTGGTCCAGACAGCAGTCCGCGGACTGCTGGCTTCAGCCGGGTCTGTTGGAACGGATCCGGTTGGGGGCAGCGGCACCCATGCGAGGAAGTACGGAGCACATCACGCAGACTTCCGGGATGGAATTGCCATACAGCCTAAGTAAGGTCGGTCGATGATGTCTGGAGCGATCAACACGAACAGCAAACAGCAAACGGACTCGACGAGCGACCAGCGCCGGATGTACCGCGAGTTGCGCGAGCGGATCGCGCGTCAGGAGCGCCGACGCCAGGAGATGATGAGGCGCCTGGTCCAGCAACGTCTCCAACGTAGCCGGCGATCATTTCGCCATCCCAGCCGCTAGATCAGGCCCGGCCGGGACGTCCGCCATCGGTCGACGTGGCCCGGTTGGTCACGTTTGCATTGCTCCCCAACGGAGCGGGCAAGACGACAACGCTCGAGATCCTGGAAGGGCACCGGCCGGATCACCTGGGGCGACGGACGCGAGAGTGTCTGCACCCTCAATCCGGGCTGTGGGTCCCTCCGGATGGAGTCAGCGCGCTCGGCTGCGAGGATCTGTTGACCACGCTCCGAGACGAGGTCGCGGCCATGGCAATCCAGAAAGCAGCTCCCTCTACGAGTGAGCTCATCGCGCTTGGCGCGCCGATCGTCCTGCGCGACGGTTCCCGGATCCGGTTGCGCCAGGGCCACAGCTCCGATAAGGACCTGCTCCCTGCGCGGCTTCGCTCGACTGAGCCCCGAGTCGCGCTATCGAAGGTTCCTTACCGCAACACCGGAGTTGACCGAGGAGGCGGTGCGCTACCTGACCGAGATCGACCACCACGACCACGAAGCGATCGCCGCCCTGGACGAGGAAACCGGCGAAGGGATCGGGATTGCCCGATACGTCCGCAACCCAGAACGACCTGACGATCGCGAACCACGCGCGGCGGTCATCGGTTCTCGGGGCACTTCGCCGGCAACGAAGCGGCTGCCGCGCGACCACTCGAGCACAAGCGTGCCCACACCCTTTGCCTGCCAGTCGTCGATCTCCGTCACGGCGACCTCCGACACGTCATGCCGTGAGCACCCTCGTCTGACGTCTGCCACGATCACCAGCCTGTGAGAAGCAGCCAGAGGACAAACAGATGATTCTCCTGTGCTACGACGGCTCGCCCGACTCCCGGTCCGCGGTCGACCGCGCAGGCGAACTGATGCCCGGCGAGCCGGCGACAGTGCTCACCGTCTGGGAACCGTTCATCGAAGTGATCACCCGCACCGGCGCAGGAATGGCCTACTGGCCTGACGGAGCAGAGCTCGACCAGATCGACTCTGCCGCCGAGCAGAGCGCCCGCGCACGAGCCGACGAGGGAGTCGAGCATGCTCGACGCGCTGGTCTGAACCCCTGGGCGCACACCAGAGCCCGGGGCGCCACGATCGCGGAGACGATCGTCTCCGACGCCGACGAGGTCGAAGCGAAGGCGATCATCCTCGGGACACGTGGCCTGACCGGCCTCAAGTCGCTGATGCTGGGAAACGTGTCCCACGCGGTGGTGCAACACGCTGATCGCCCCGTGATCATCGTCCCCTCCCCCGAGATCGCCGCCAAGCGCGCCGCCAACCGACGCAGAGCGGAGTAGGGCGCCGGGCCGCTCGGTGTCGCCACCGGCCCAACCACGCTTGAGGGTCCAAACTCGTGTCGAGGTTTGTTGATTCGATTTGCAGTCGGTCGCGATCGCTCGAGGGTTTGGTCGGCGCCCTTCTCGGCGCGATCCACGCACCAACGCCGACATTCAGGAGATGAGGCCGTGAGCGATCTCAGTGAAATCATTCGCAACCGCCACTCGGAGCGCGTCCCGTTCGATCCCGAACACGCCCCGTCCGACGCTGACCTGCAGGCAATCCTCGAAGCAGCACGATGGGCGCCGACCGCGCACAACATGCAGAACTTCGAGATCGTGATCGTCGACGACAAGGCGACCATCAAGGCGATCGGTCGCGTGGAAGGCGGCACGTCCGAGGCGTTCGTGCGGGAGAACTACGCCCAGCTCTCGTTCAGCGAAGAGGAGCTGATCCGCAGGGGCACGGGACTGATCGCGACGATGTTCCCGCCATCGTGGCGAGTCCCGGACGCGGAGCCTGAGATGCCGGCTGATCTCGAGCATGGCTTCCTTGACAGCACGATGCGCTCATGCCCAGTGGTCTTGATTGTCATCTACGACACGCGTAAGCGCGCGCCGGCCTCGGAGGGCGACGTGCTCGGCATCATGAGCCTCGGCTGCGTGATGCAGAACATGTGGCTGATGGCCGAGTCGCTGGGCATCGGCCTTCAGATCATGAGCGTGTTCAGTTCCGAGCACGTCGAGAACAAACTCCGTCAGATTCTGTCGATCCCGGAGTGCATGAGCATCGCCTTTGCGTGTCGCCTGGGCTACCCGTCGGACGAGCCTGCCCGATACGTGCGGGTTCGCCGGGACGTGAGCCGCTTCACACACCGCAATTCGTGGTGAGGAGCCGCGCAGCCCAACCGCTGAACCGCCAAACGACACCGACCATCGCTCAACGAAGACGGGCAGCCCCATCCAGACCTACTCGTTACAGGAGAACCGGGTCGTCGCGGTTCCGATCAGTCGTCGCCATCTCGCAAAGACGTCCTTCACCGCGTGAACGTATCGGCGCGGCAGACGCCAGCCGAGCACAAACGTGATCACATGGCTAAAGAGGGACACAGTCGCCTGGATGAGCGATTTCTTTGAAGTCCCGAGCCTCCCTTACAACACCGAATCGCCTGTGATCGCAGATGACCGGAGATACCGCTACCGGGATTCGAATTGGGTAGTTGGGCCTGAAACCCTTATAGATACTGGGTTTTTGCTGGCGTGTTGACCCGCTGGGACCCGCTGGGCCCCGCTGGAATCTTGCATCAGGGTCCCAGGTTGAGAGCTGGCGCGGTGTCTGGCGAAGTAGGCGTCGAGCCGCTCTGCCGCTTCGCTCAGATCCTCCTCGACGAGCTTCCCGTAGCGGTTGAAGGTCGTGCGGACGTCGGTGTGGCCGAGGAACTCCGAGACCTTCTTCCAGTCGAGGCCGCACGCGATCATGTAGCTGGCCGCGCAGTGCCGGGCTTCGTGAGCGGTCAGGGGCTCAAGTCCCGCCGCCTCCCACGCCTTGCGCGCCCGTGCCCGGACTGTGGAGGGATAGAACGGATCGACCGGCGTGCGGCCGAGGAAGAGCTGGGAGCCATGGCGGCCGGTCTGGAGCTTGTGCGCGCGGCAGATGCGCCGCAGCTCGCCCATCATCGGCACGTCCCGCTTGCCGGCGAACGTCTTCGGCTTGATCTCGCCTTCGACGTCGTCCCAGCCGCGACGGACGCGGACAAGCCCAGCGTCGAAGTCGACGTCGTCGACCCGGAGCGCACGCAACTCGCCGCGGCGTAGGCCGGCGTAGAAAGCCAGCGCCCAGAACGCCTGCTCGGGTTCCGGCAGCGCCGCGATCAGCGCCTCGGCCATGGCAGGCGCCTCGATCCGCGTTCGGTTGTTCCGGACGACCGGCAGCTTCAACCGGGCGCACGGATCGACCATCAGCTCGTCGTTGTCGATCGCCCGGCGCACGATCACGCGCAGCGGATCGAGCCGGTTATGAACGGTCGACGGGGAAGCCCCGGTCGCTCGCATCTCCTCGATGAAGCCCTGGATGTCGGCACGCTTGAGCGAGCTCAGCTTCCTGTGCCCGAGCAGCGGATAGACGTACGTCTCGAGCGCATGCTCGTAGGTGCGGATCGTCTTCGGCTTGTAGGGCTTGCCGCTGCGGTCGAGCACCGCTCCGGAGCGCATCCCGGCGATCAGCGCGTCGCCTGCGTCCTTAACGGTCGTCGGCGTCGGCGGGCGCAGCCGACCTTGGCGCAGCGCGATGACCGCTTCCTGCCGCCAGGCGATGGCCTCCGCCTTGCTCGCCGTCCAGTGCGAGCGGATCTTCCTGCCACTGCCGTCCTTCACATGCCCGCGGTAGCGCGGTCCGCAGTTGCAGCGCTTCCCCGAACGGCTGGCGCACGATGTCGTGTGCCGCACCTCGATTCCGACGTCTCCCCTCGCCTTGCTCATGCCTCGCATGGTGCCGGACGCTCCGGCGGCTGCCTCGCGGTCAGAGCACGTCGTCGGCCATCGAGTCGACCGCGCGCCGCAGCTCATCGACGGGGAACAGCCGCTTGCGCCCTCTCCGCACGACTCGGAGGTTCGGCCTGATGTGCTCTACGAAGACCTCCTCACTGCATCCCAGCGCAGCGCACGCCTCCTGCTGCGTCAGAGCGATCCTCGGCACCGGGGCCACGAGCCAGGCCGACGGCTGACGATCCTCGCGCCTCGGGTGATCCGACGCCGTCATCAGCCGTCTTGTTGTTCTGCACAGAACGCCAACTCCGCAAAGTGCGGAGACACGCTACGCCTCGGGTCGGATGGACTGGCGGACGTCTGTCGACAGGTGGACGGGTCGATACCCTTTGCTTATGACCAGACGCCAGCAGCTCAACGTCGACGTCGATCCCGAGGTGGCGGAGATCCTGCGGAAGCTGGCCGCGGAGGCTCACGTGACCGAGGGTGAGATCCTCGGCCGCGCAGTTCGGGCCTACGACATCCGGACCGTGCTCGCCCGGATCCGCTCTCGAAGCGATCTCGATGAGGATCAGGCTATGGCACTCGCGGGCGAGGAGCTGAAGGCGGTCCGAGCCGCACGCCGCGCTGCTTGATGCGGATCGTCGCCGACGCGAACGTCCTCGTGTCGGCCGCCCTCGCCCGATCGCCACAGGCGCCATCGGTGATGATCATGGAAGCGGCGCTTGACGACCGCATCGAGCCCCAGCGGGTGTGCCGCGACCCCGACGACGATTACCTCGTCGCGCTCGCCAAGGCTACGCGAGCCGACGTCCTCGTCACTGGAGACGATGACCTCCTCGCCATCGAACACGGCCGAGCCGGCGTCGAGGTCCTGACGCCCCGAGAGCTCACTGACCGGCTCGGCTGAGCGTTCTGCTCGCCTATTTCGAAGAGACCGCCGTCGGTCGCCTCAGGCCCGAGCCGCGCGACCTGTGGCGCGGCTGTGCGCTCAAGCCGAGCGATCAGCGCCGCGAGCTTGCCGAGCGCGACGCTGACGGGAGTCGTCACGAGGGCCGAGCGGTACGCCGCCCACGTCTCGTCGCTTACCTGGACACGAGCCATGCGATCCCGCGGCACCCGAGCGCGCTCGTGTGCCCGTTGTTCCCGCTGCCTTCCTCGCCGTCCCATCCGTATACACGGTAGACGCTGCATCGGAGGTGAAACTGTGTGCGGAGAGCGGAGCGCAGCGACGTGACCGGCAGGATCGCATTAGCACGGTTGAGCTGCCGGGGCGCCGCGGCGGGCGGTCGGGCAACCGTACGGCTGCAGCAGTCACGTTCGATCCGTTTTGTCTCGATGGCAGCCGGCGCCCAGGAGCCTTGGCGTGATGAGGTGCAGTACAACGTGACGACGGCCCAGTCAGGGGCTCGTTTCCGCTGGGACTACCGATGAACCACGCGATCCCAGGGACGACAAATCGGCGGCGGCCTTCTGATGACTCGGCGTCAGTGGTTTCGATCACGAGGCAGCCGTCACGCTCGGATTCCTCAACGACGGCGCCGCGGAGCCAGCCGGTCCTCGGGAAGTTGTCCATCGCGCCGACGTCCTCGCTGCTGAAGTTCGCTGGCTTGTCGAAGAAGCTCTAGGCGTGACCGTCGGAATCGACAAGGCGAGCTTTCACCCGCCCAGGCTGCGGCTCATTCGACACCTCTCGCGCAATCTGACATTGCACGGAAACGTTCATTGAGGCATCGCGGATCACTGCAAATTCGTCGGTTTCTCGACCAGCTCTGCGTGGGATTGCTCGTCCATGCGGGCCCGGACAAATCCGCCACCCCTCTCACTGGCCTGAGCGCGCCCGCAATTGGGGGGATCGCCGCGGCCGTTCCACGCGGTGGCATCCGCAAACGTACAGACGTGCAGTCGCTGCGAGGCGACAGCCCAGCCTCAACAGCACCGCGAAGCGCAACGCCGGACGTGGGCACGACCCAGGTGCGGCGCAGGGGGCCGCTTCGCATGCGGTTCGCGGTGACGCGCGCTCAACGACCCGCTTAGCACTCTTCCCCGACTTCACCAGCTACCGTTCCCGTCGCCGCTGCTGGTCGCGCCACAACCGCCGAGCCAGCGCGGAGCCGCCGCTAGGCCGACCGACGCCGCTTGAGGGCTGCACGAAGCAGGCCGCTAGCGCGATCCTGGCGCTCCACGGCGCGCGCAAGCTGTGAACCTATCTCCGCAAGCTCGGCATATGCCCGGCCAACCGCACGGATACTGCGGCCCTCGCTGACGCGGTCGAGCTCGGCGACGGCCTCATCAAACCGAGCCCACAGGTTCTCAGGCCCGCGGCGGCCGCTGCCCGGCTGCAGCTCATAGGGAGGCTTGGCTCCGCCGCGTGCCGCCGGCCACTCGAATCCGTCCTTGTACGCCGCCTCACACGCAGCGGCGCGCTGCGCGGCCGCGGCTGAGAGCGCACCCAGCCGTGCGCTGAAGCCAGCGTCCGGAGGCGCGACGACGTGCTCTCGTAGCGCCTCACGCCAGGCCCGGCGCGCCTCCTGGAACGCCTGCTCCGATTCCGACATCAGCCCCCCCGCAACGATCCGGCGGAATCGTCCTCCGTGACGCGCTCGCCAGCGCGCGGGAGCGGCGCGCCCGGCTCGTCCGGCGCAAACTCCCACGGGCTCTCGCCGCTCAGCGTGGAAAGGTCGCCGCGCATCCGCTCGACCTCGGTTCGAGGGATCAGGAAACGGTTACCGATTCGTACCGCCCGCAACCGCTCAGCTCGGATCCAGTTACGGATCGTCTGGCTGGACGCACTCAGGGCTTCGGCCGCCTGCGTGACCGTAAGGAGTTCAGTGTCGTTCATCGAGCCATGTCGACGAGAGCCAAATTTGCAAAAGGCGTGCGATGCGCAGGATCGCACACGGACCGGATCGGACCCGAATTGAGTACCGAGCCCGCCCGTCGTCGTCGACGGAATCGGCGGCTGGTCGCGTTGGCCATCCACGTAAGCCAAACTCCAAACCGTGAGCTACGCGCTGGATCGCATGGGTTGGCTTCACTTCGAGCAGCTCTGCGCCGCGCTGTTCGAACTCGAAGGCGCAGTGGCTCCGCTCGCTTGGGCTGGAGGCGCCGACCGCTGCCGCGCTGTCCTCAGCGGCACGCCGCTCGGTGCACCACTCGTCAACGGTCCCACTCCGGAGCCCGTGCTGGTCCAATGCGCCTGGGTGCGGGACGATAACCCCGTGCGGTTGGTCGACGCTGTCGAGCGCCTGGTCGAGGAGCGTGCAGAGGACGTCGCGCTTGCTGCATCGCTTGTCGTGCTTACGAATCTTCAGCGATCGCCGAAGCTCGGGGCGATGATCAAGCGCGCGTTACCCGATCAGCGGATCAAGGTTCGGGTGCTCGGCCGAACCGAGATCGGGCAGCGGTTGGATGCGCGTGCCGAGTTGCGGCGTGCGATGCCGTCGGTGCTCGGTCTGCGCGATCTCAGCGAACTGATCGATCCCGACGTGGCGGCCCGATCTTCCCTCGACCGCTCGGCTGCGAGCGAACTCTCTACCGTCTTCGTACCGACGCGTGCCTACCGTCGGGCGCTCGGGGTGCTCGACGCCCACCGGTTTGCGGTCCTCACCGGACCTCCCGAGATGGGCAAGACTGCCGTCGCCCGGACGATCGCGCTCGCGCAGCTCACGGATGCATGGGAGGCACACGAGTGCACTCGCCCGGACGACATCTGGCAGGTGTTCGACCCGAACCGCCCCCAGGTGTTCGTCGCCGACGACGCCTTCGGCTCGACCGAATACCGTCCGGACGCAGCCGAGCGCTGGGCGAGCGAGATGGAGCGAATCCTGCGGACTCTCGATGATCGTCACTGGCTGATCTGGACATCACGCCCGGCGCCGCTCCGGGCCGGCTTGGGACGGCTGCATCGCGAGCGCGGAGCCGAGCGGTTCCCCGCCCCCGGTGAGGTACTCGTCGACGCGAGCAAGCTCGACGTCGCGGAGAAGACGTTGATCCTGTTCCGCCACGCAAAAGCCGCCGAACTCCCAGCCGAGACGCGGTCGTGGCTCAAGGACGCTGGCGCGGAGATTGTCTCGCACCCGCATTTCACCCCTGAGCGCATCCGACGATTCACCGCCCGGCTGAAGACGATGCCGGATGAGGAAATGACTATCCCGCGAGTCATGCGGCGCGAGCTGACCAACCCGACTGACGCGATGGCGGCGTCGTTCTCGAGCCTGGGGACCGAGTACCGCGATCTTCTGATCGCAATGCTCGACACGCCACCGGGGCCGGTGAGCGAGCGCGAACTGGTCGACGCGCTTCGACGCCACCACAATGGTGCCCTCCCGAAGCCGCCGGCAGCACTCGTGGACCGTCTCACCGACCACTTCCTCAGAGTGCTCGCATGAGGGTCGAGTGGGTTCACCCAACCTGGCGCGATCTCGTGATCGACCACCTTGCCGAAGACCCCGCCGCGAGAGCGCATTTCCTCTCCGGCTGCAGCGCCCACGGCGTCCTGCTCGCGCTTTCATTCGCCGGCGGAGAGCGAGGGGACCGCGAGCTCCCCCTGCTGGAAAGCGACTCCGACTGGGACGCACTGACCGACCGCGTCTACCAGCTCGCTCATCAGCTGGACCCGCCGGAACTGCAAGCGGTGCTCGCGAGCATCAGCCACGCGATCACCGTGCTCGACCAGCCTGCCGCCAGACTCGAAGCGATGGCATTGGCTCGAACGGTTCTGTCTCGCCTCTCCAAGCTGTGGGACGAGACGGAAACTCCAATCCCGCTCCCCGCGCTTGAAGCCTGGCTCGCGCTTGCCGGTCGCCTACCCCAGGACTCCCCGAGGCTGGCGCCGCCGAACCTCAAGCGCACCTGGGCGGAGCTTCTTCCCGCATCGGCGCCAAGCCTCGGGGATCGCGAGAGCGTCGAGCGGTTCGCGGACTGGCTCACCTTCGCCGACGTGTTGCGCGAGTACAGCCCTGAAGACCTTCACCGATTCCGCTTTAGTGACCGAGCAGGCATCCTCAACACTTTCCTAGACGAGATCGAGAGCGCCCATGGGCGAGTCCACCCAGCCGCGTACGAGGACGTCCAGCGCGCTCTGAGCCGAATCGAGACCCTGACCCCAGAGTTCGCGAACCTGTCTTTCTACTTCTCGAGCCGACTCCGCGCGGCGCGAGGAAATCTCCCACGCGAGACACGGCGCCCGAGAGCCGAGCCACTCGCCGGAGAGCGCCCGGGCTCGAGGCTATTCGACGTCGCTCGCGTGCTCGAGGACCTGTAAGAGCCTGTCGCGTAAGAGCCTGTCGCCGAGGGAGCGTCGCGCGTAACTCATCTCGGCGCGGAGCGGCGAGATCCCCAGCTTCGATCTCACGCGGAAGCCGCGGCATCTGCGCCCCGCTCCCCTCTCCCAAACCGCTCTTCCGGCTTGGTCATTTGCGCCTGGGTCCCAAATAGGGTCCCATGAGCCCGATCTGAACAAGAAAACCAGAAAACCCGCGATTTACAGGACTTTCGTAGTACCGCTACCGGGATTCGAAGCCGCCCAAGCCGGAGTGATGGTTCGCGACCTTCCCGGCTAATCGTCAGTTTTCGTCTTCTTGGCGAACCGGTCATGACGGGCAGCGAACCGCCCGGAATCGGCCCCGACTGTGGCACGACTGTGGCGCAGGACAGCCGACACCCGCGATGGCGTGTCTCACTCTGGCAGTACTGCCGAGGGACCCGGATTGGAGCACAGTGCAACCCCACGACCGGTGCTTCCCCACAGCGAACAGTGCGCCCCGGCGCGCCCGTGTTGGTCGACGGCTCGTTCCTTGGCGAACGCTTGTCCGGCGCCCCTCGTCCCCGTGGGCAAGAGAGGCTGCACCGCTCAGAGTCGAACGGCGGCAATGAGGAGCAGCGAGGAGCCAGCCGTCGTCAGGCCCGCGCGACGGAGACCGCTTCGCTCTCGCATTGATCTCACTCCGCTCGATGAGGTTGACGCGGCGAACGCGTTGCCCGGTCGCCGCAGACGTGCTGGCCGCTTCGGATTGCTCTGGTGTCCTCTGGTGGTCGGAGCACCGGAGGTTCCGCGGAGCCGTGGATGCTGCTGGGCGAAAGGAAGCGCGCGCCGACGCGCGAGCGGAGCCCGGCGCGGATGATCCGGATGTCGCCAACGCGATCACGGGCTCGGCGGAGCCGAAGGGATCGAAAATGATCGTGAGAGCGGCGCCGAGCGAACGCTTCAGGCTGGGCGTGGCAGACGTCCCGGTCGGTGGCCGTCTGCGGCTCGACGCCAAAGGAGGGGAGTCCGACGCGCCTGGTATGCCTGCGGGATGGCCTCCAGCAAGAAGCGTCGTGAGAAGACCAAAGCCGATCCGCACCGTGCCAACTGGCGAGGCGACCCAGCTGAGACGGGCCCGTTCATCTCCACGTTCACGTTTCGGCTCCCGTTCAGGATGGGCATCTCCGACAACTTCGAACAGGAGATCGCTTGGCCGAGCGAATACCAGAACCCCGAGGACGCGCAGACATTCGCGAAGCCGCCATTCGTGCGGCTGCGATTGTTCAACCCCACAGTCCCGGATAGGAAGTTCTCGCCGGCGAATGCGCCGGCGGCGGTGCGCCGGTTCTACGGCAGCGACTACGAACTCGGCCCAGCGGACGACGTTGATCCCCTCCTATATGAGCAGTGGGTTTCGCTAGAAACGCCGGCCGCGTTGCTGGTCGGCGAGGACCCAGCGGATGGTGCCTACGCGTTCCACCGATGCCCGTCTGCCCTCGACACATATCTGCAGGCGTTTGCCCTCGCGCGCAACGACAACTTGGTTCGTCCCATCAGCTCGCGAGAGCTCCGGCCCATCGTGATCGTTGGTGCGTTGAGTCTCAGCGGCGACTGGACGCTCCAGAGTCCGATGCTGATGCATCCCGACGGCAAAGCCCGTCCGCTCTCATCGCGGTCTGCCGCCGAGCACGCCGAGAGTCTCAACAGGGCGATGGAGACGATGTTGCGAGGGAACCCGTTTGTGCGGAGCTGGCAATGGAAGGCCCGTGCCGAGCGGCGCCGCTACAAGGGCGACAACGCAGACGCAGTCGTGAGCTTTCAGATTGCGGCGGAGGTGCTCCTGTTCGAGGTTTGGGCGCCGCTATTGATCGATGAAGGTCGCAGCACGTCGGAAGTTCTGGACCTTCGGCGGGACACGTCGTTCGCGTCGCTCGTGAAATCCGAGCTAGGTCAGCGACTGGGTGGGTCATGGGACATGACGCGCCTCAGAACTCCGGTTGGCCGGTACTGGAACGACCTCTATCAGCTCAGGATCCAGGTTGTCCACAGCGGCTACCTGCCGCATGATGGAGACGCCGAGCGAGCAGAAGGGGCGTACGAAGGCCTTGAGAAGTTCCTCGATGAACGCTTGGGAACAAAGACCAGGCGCTATCCGAGTGCCGTCGGCGCCAGGCGAGAGGTCGGCGAAGCGACTCGGTCGAGCTGAGCGGTGTGGGCTTTGCAAGCCGAGCCAGGATCGGGTCTCCCGTTTCGTACGCTGGCGGCGTGGACGAAAGAGAGCGTGCCGCCAGCACGTGCTCGGCTGGGCGCGACGCCCCCGCGTCGTCGCCGTAGGAATCGGCCGCTCTGAGGCCGTCCAGATCGCGAAAGCAGTCGTTCGGAGGTGCGCCGTTTCCGCGCAATCCGGACCCGTGGTCGGCACGGGGCAGATGTGCGCCGCGGTGCGAAAGCAGGGCGCACAGCCCCATTCGGCTGAGAGCAGAAGCGCCGCGTGTCCCACGCAGAGGGGCCGAGAGTTCTGCGTGTTCGTGAAAGCGGTCGTGAGCGGCGGGGCGCACGACGTGTCGGATCTCCTCCGAGGAAGCGAGCGCCTGGCGCTCGCTCCGGGGTTGGCAGACCGGCGGCGCGGCCTGTGCGTGCGGGCTGAGCGCGCTGGTGACGGCAGCCAGGTGTGCACGGTATGTATTCACCAGTTGCAACTCGCCTGTGATGGCGTCTGGCGACATCCTCGCTCGGCGTCGGTTAGGCGAGCGAGTCAACAAAAGCGGCGATCTCGTCGAGTGTCGCGGGATCTGCCTCGAGGTGCGGGACGTGCGCGACGCCGTCGAGGAGCCTGAGTCGAGCGCCCGGGATCATCCCCGCCGCTGGCTCGTCGATCGCCTGGATCTCCTCGGCGTCAAGCTGGCCGATCATCACCAGCGTGGGCACCGCAATTTCACCGAGGCGGGTCCAGGCCGCTGGTAGCTCGGCCTGCTCGCCGGGGTCCTCTGCCTGCAGCGCCCGGCGGTTCATGTCGAGAAAGAGCTCTCGCGCGGGGCCGCTGACGCGTCCCTCCATGGCGCTGGGGCCGTCGAGCCACATCCATGCCTCGAGCCGAGCGACCTCGTCGATGTCGCCGGCAGAGTCGGCCTCCTCAATCCGGGCGTTCAGCTCGGCCGTCGGGCCCTCCTGGAGATTGGGGTACGGCGCGCCGCGTATCGCGGTGCCGATGAGCACCAGCCCAGCCACCCGGTCAGGATGAGCGAGGGTGAGATCGATGGCCGTCTGACCACCGATCGAGCACGCCACCACGACCGGCCGCTGAAGGCCAGCCGCGTCAAGAACCGCTACCGCGTCGCTGACCGGCGACCAGCCATCCTCGCGCTCGTACACCGTTTCACCAAAACCCCTCGCGTCAAACGCGACACACCGGTGACGCGAACTCAGCCGCTCGACAACGTGCTGCCAGCTACGTCGATCGTTGACGCCAGCATGAATCAGCAGAACATCAGCGCCGTCCAGGACGCCTGTGCTCTGGTAGGCAAGCTGGGCTCGTCCTGAGCTCGCGAACATCCACGGAGCCTACCGGCGGCCCCTCCCTCAGGCGGGAGGCATGAGTCTCAGCCGACCCACCACCCTGAGCGAGCGTGCCGATCGTAACGAACGCGCTCTCGCCCCGGGGCGGACCGGACTGCCGCTCTGTCGCCCTTCCGGTCACGAGATCGGCACTGCTGCTTCGGCCGGCCGCCGACCGAGAGCAGAGGCTAGACCTGGGCCTATTCCCGCCTGCGACGTGGCCGGTGGTCCGTGGGAGCAGTCGCCTCAGAGGTACGTGGTCGCGACTGCTCCGTTTAGCCCAAACCGGAAGCGCAGGACGGCCGCTCCGTGGCGCCTCCTGTGCACCACGAGCAGCGACGTGCACGATCGCGACCACGTGATTGCGATCGTGGCAAGGCGAGCGTCTCGCTCGCCGGCGGGCTGCGCTTGCCGTTGGGCGATTGCGAGCGTGCAGCCTCGGCGCGCAGCAGGATGACCGCTGCTGATCACTCAGGATCCCGGCGGGGTCACGGCCTTCGACTTGGCGGCATTGGTGGCGCGACCTCCTTTAGCCACGGCAAGGCGATTGGCGCCGGCGCTGACTCGCGCAGCTCGGACTCGCGTCCTGCGTCATCACTCCGTCCGGATGAAGTGTTCGGCTATTTGCTGATGCGCAACCCGATGGTCCCGTTCACGATGGTTTCAGCTAGATCCAGGTCGAAGGATGTGTTGCAGTGAGAAGAACGCATGGCTTGTGGTTTGCCGTGAGGTGTGGCTCCGTGGCGGGCTTGGTTGTCGCGGTTGCCGGGCTGGCGATCGCGGCTCAGGGCGCTCGAGCAGCGTTTCCTGGGGCGAATGGTCGGATCGCTTTCACCGTGTCTGAGATGCAACTGGTGCTCGGTCAGCACCCCGGCTACGTAGAGACGGTCTGGTCGAAGATCGAGACTGTGCTGCCCAGCGGCCGCGGGCGGCGCTCGTTGCGCATCTGCCCCGCGGGCGGCTGTTTGCCCAGCGATCCGGCTTGGTCGCCAGACGGCGAGCGCCTCGCGTTCTTTACGGAGAATCACGGGCCGCTGCTGTGGATCATCAACCACAACGGCACGGGGCTGCGACAGATCAAGATCAGCTCGCCCAGCGTGTCGCTCTCGATCGAGGCTGAGGCCGCGTGGTCTCCGGATGGGCGCCGGCTCGTGTTCGTCGGCGGGGTGCTCCCCGTGCTGACACCGCAGCTGTTCACGGTCGGCATCGACGGAAACGGGCTGCGCCAAGTCACCAGCCTGTGCTCAGACGAGCCCAGCTGGTCGGTGACAGGGACGATCGCCTTCCGTGGGGCATGCCAAGCGCCAGCCACAGGCATCTACACGATCAGACCCAACGGCTCGCGGCTACGGCACGTACTCAACAACCGCTATTGGCCGCCCACCTACCCCGACTGGTCGCCCGACGGGACGAAGCTGGCCTACACCGGCGCGGTGTCCGACGCCGAAAGCGACATCTACGTCTCGAACGCGGACGGAAAACGGGCGCGCCAGTTGACCCACCACGGCGGCGAGCAGTCGGCGTGGTCACCCGACGGCAAGTACATCGCCTTCGTACGCAACAACGGCCTCTATGTGATACGCCGAAACGGACGCCGCCTGCGGCGAATCGTCAGTACTCCTCCCTACTCTCTCACGTCCACCAAGTGGCTGGTCATTAGCTCACCTTCCTGGCAGCCGATCCCCCGCTAAGCGACCAGACCAGCCAGGCCCACCTATTGTGGGCGCACGCAGCACCCGCGCCCCGCATCCGCCCACGCGGAGTCGTTGCCGGCCGCTCGGCGGGACGCTCCTTTGCCACGACTGCGATCATGTGCGCCCCTGCAACGAGGTCGCTTCTCCCGGCGCAAAGGAGCGCTCCCCTTGGCGCCGCCGCAGAGTGTTGGATCGATCGATGAGGAGCAGCCAGCCGCGCCGCCATCACGCTTCTGCTCCGTCGCCTCACCGGCTGCGAGATAGACGCTACCGCTTCCGGGCTCGTCCGACCCGAACGAGTACCGGCTCGGCTTGCCGAGCTGGCTGGGATGAGTTGACCGGTTCTAGCGTGATCCGGTGGGCGGCGGGATGGCGAGCTGGCGGCAGATCGCTCGAGCGGTCCCCGTCGGGATTTCGCGGTGACGAGGCACAGGCGCGCGGAGGTCACGGCCCGAGTTTGCCCAGATCGCGTGGTTGGTTCCCTCGCGAAGTTCGCTGCAGCCGTGGTCGCGCAGGTGGGCTTCGAGGTCGCGCCGTTTCAAGCGGCGAGGTCGATGGTGATCGGCTCGGCGTGCCCGCCGCCGATCGGCGGCTCGCGTCCCTCGTCGTGGTAGGAAGCGATCATCTCGCGCGCTGCATCAAACAGCATCGCTCGAGCCTCTTCGACGCTCCGGCCGCACGTGACGACCGCGGGCCATTCGGCGAGCTGCGCCATGACCCAACCGTTCTCGTCGGGAGTGAAGACAGCGGTTAGGGTCAGCGCGTCGCTCATCCCCACAATTATGGCGCTCCCCCGCAAATCACACGCCCTTTTGCCGTGATCGAGCGCGTGACCGTGTCAGACGCAGCAGCGGGCCGTGCGGTGGTGCTGCCCAAGGACCCCTGGCAGCACCACCGCAGAGATTCCGAGCTACAGCCTGAGGCCGGCGCTGACCGAGATCGTCGGCTGTCGTCGTGAGCGGACCGCGTCGATGATCTCGCTGGGATCGATCCCCTGCAAATACGTCGAGGTGGTCCCCAGGTCGGTGTGCCCGAGCTGACGCTGGATGATGTTCACCGCCACCCCCTCGCGAGCCAACTCGACGGCGTGGGCATGACGGAGCTGATGGGGCGCAAAGCGCCGTCTCACACCGGCTTGGGCAGCGAGCTGTCGCAGCTCGCCTCGCGCGGCCGTCGCAGCCCACGCGCGCCCACGAGTTGGGCCATCGATCACGCACAACAGCGGCCCGACCGGCAGCTCGACCCGGCATTCAAGCCAGGCGCGTAGCTGCTCAAATCCCCAATCATCCATCCCGGCCTCGCGACGCTTATCACCCTTGCCGTGCCGGATCAGCAGCGACCCGCGCTGCTCATCGACATCGTCTCGGCAAGCGCGAGCGCCTCAGAGATCCGCAGGCCGCCGCGCCACAGCACCGCGATCAGCGCCCGAAGGCGCAGGCCGTGGCGGTCATCACCGGCTTGGCGCATCACCAACACGATCTCCTCAGGCCGCGGCGGATCGGGCGGGTACTCCATCCCCTTGTTGCGCGGCGCGCGACCGCACAGGTACCCAGGGAGCGTCGCCGGTGACCGACGCCGCCCAGCGGCATCCACCAACACAGTTGAACCAGACATCAGCTCCTCCGCTCGGAGCGATCTGCGTCCGGCCGATTCGGACGCTGAGGGACTGATCATCTGCCGCCAGGGCCTGCCCGTGCGATCGACAGCCAGACCGGCTCCCAAGGCTTCCGCTTCAACGCTTGCGAGGCCACGAGCAGAAGCGCCGCGTGTCCCACGCAGAGGGGCCGAGAGTTCTGCGTGTTCGTGGAAGCAGAACTGATGGGTCGCCGGTTGAAGGCCAGGCTAGGCCGACCGCCGATTGTGTTCGCGAGATGCCTGTTGAGCGCCCGCAGCGGCTCCAGGCGCGTGCCTACCCCGGTAGCTGTCGAAGCCAGAGCACTATTCCAATGTCACGTCCTTGGCGAGGGCCCAGCTTTGAGCGCGCCGACCATTCGTGAAGTCGCTCCACGACCTGAGACGTGCTTACCTGCGGTCGCTCAGTTGGCCTGTTGGTACGGGGGAATGTCGATCGTGGTGGCGTGTCCCGCGATATCGGTCGTGATCTGAGCCGGCGTGGGCGCAATGATCGCCAGCACTCCGTCGTGCAGGGGCAGCGGCCGGGTCTGGCCGCCGGGTTCGCGAATGGTCGCGGTCGCGCCAGTGGGCAGGATGTCCACGACGCTGACCTGGTGCGGGTCCGCCGCGCTATAGGACAAGAGGTCGCCGGTGCCGTCGCGCTGGACGTCACCTACCGCACCGCACCCCGCCCCCCATCCACTGTGACCAAGTCCCGGGGCGGCAACGCAGAGCAGGTTCTGCTGCTTGTCGGTCAGCACATACCCGGTCCCTAACGGCGTCTGGAACGCCCGTGCCTGGTGCACATCGAAGCCCGCGGCCGATAATCCGGCGCCGTTGCTCTGCAACATGCTGACCAGGCCCGCCCGAGGAATGACCGTGCCGGGCCTGGTGAGGATCGGGAACGCCTGGGCCAGCGTCGGCGTCGAGCCCGCAGACAGGACGATCAGCACCGCTGCGCAGGCCGCGGCCACCAGAACCCCGGCCGCCGCCAACGAACGTCCCGACGACCGGCGCGACAGCACGCCACCCACCGATCGCCACGGTGAGAGCTCTGACCGCCAACGCTTCCTACGCCGGACGTTCAGGGTTTCGGCAGCCGCGGTGAGCTGGTTTCCAAGTCGTTCGAGGTGAGCAGGCAGCGGCTCATGGGCGGACAGGGGCGTCATCGGGGTTCTCCTTTTAGTCGCAGCGAGAGGGTCTTAAGAGCGCGCGACACGCGGATGCGAGCGTTCTGCTCGCTGGTGCCCATCTGGGCAGCTGCCTCGGGATAGCCGAGCTCGTCGAGGATTCGCAGCTGGATGGCTTGGCGTTGGGCGTCGGGCAGGGGGTGCAGGGCGGTAGCGAGTTCTGAGGTGTGCGCGGCAGCGTCGATCTCACTCTCGACGTCAGCCAGCTCCTCCAGACCGTGGTCAAGCTCGATCCCCAGCTTGCGGCAGGCCGCCAGCTCGGCGCGGCCACGCCGCCGGTATCGCCGCAGAAGGTTGCGGGCAATGCCGAACAGCCACGCGCGTGCAGCCTCGTCGCTGGTGCCGCGAAACCGCTTGAGGCTCACTAGAGCCTGAGCGAACGTCTCGGCAGTCAGGTCCGCCGCAGTAGCGAAATCGGGGGTTTGGGACCGTAACCAGCGCTCGAGCTCGACAGCGTGGCGGCGGTAGAACGCGCCGAACGCTTCAGGATCCTCACGCGCTGCTCGCAGCAGCTCACGGTCGCCTCTGATCGGGCTGAATTCGTCCACCATTGATGTAATGCCGTTGCTCAGAAAATCGTGACACCTCGAGCCGAGCACCGCGACAACCAACGACGCACCGAGCAGCCCCGACGACCAGCCCAACGGCCAAGCCTGTGAGGACGGCGCCGTCGGTTTCACCGAGAAACAGAGGTCTTACGGCGATCGAGTGAGAGCTTCCCAAGCTCTCCCATCGGAACGGTGGGGGCAGTCTCATCGTCGCCGGGCTCGCTTCCCCATTGTCGCCAGTCCGGCACTGTTGATCGGGCTGCTGCTCGCGGCCGATTCCAGAAGAGCACCGAAGCGAGTGGGGCTCGTGTCACGGGAAAGCAGGACCGCCAGCTACGGCGACGAGTTCTCTGGTCCTCGCCCATCTCCGGCCCGGAGGCGCAACTCCTGTCTACGCATTCCGGCGGTTCTGCATGCCCACGTTCCAGCCCTGTCTTCGGCGAGGCGCGAGCTCGGTGCGGCGGTGGCCGCGTGCCCCTGGGGGCCGGGATGCCGGTTGGCGGCCGGCCTTGCTTGCCGCGCGCAAACCGCGTCTGTTGATCAGCGGCCGATAGTTGCGTCGTGATGTGAAGGCAGGTCTGCGCCGGGTGGTGGCGGGGCGCGTGTGGTCGCAGTCCGTGGGCAGCGGAAGCCTGTGCGGCTGGCCGCGGAACGTGCGAGAGGCCGCTGTTTCGCCTGGTTTGCGCCACCTGGCGCGGTTGGTTATGCGGCTGGGGTGTGGTAGTAGTGGCCCTGGTCGAGATCGTCGATCAGCCCGAGATGGGTCGGCTCCCACGCCAGCAGCTCGCGGGTCAGCGCGCTCGACGCCGGGCTGTCGAGCCCGAGGAACCCGGCCAGCAATGTGAAATGCTCGCCTGCGTCCTCGGGGGAGATGGAGACCACGGGGATGTCGAGGTGCCGTCCGATCACCTCGGCGATGTCGCGGATCGCGACGCCCTCGTCGGCGACCGCGTGCAGGGCCGATCCCGCGGGGGCCGTCTCGATCGCGAGACGGAACAGGCGGGCGGAATCCAGTCGGTGCACGGCGGGCCAGCGGTTGGTCCCGTCGCCGATGTAGCCCGAGACTCCGTTGTCGCGGGCGATCGCGACCAGGGTGGCCATGAAGCCGTGGTCTCCGTCACCGTGGTTGGTCGGGGGGAGTCGCACGACGGACGAGCGGACGCCTCGGGAGGCGAGGTCAAGGGTCATCTGCGCATTGCGCGCCCGGATCGCCGGACCGCCGGTAAAGAGCGTCGCGGCCGCGTCCAGGTC
The DNA here is from genome assembly GCA_937888775.1 of uncultured Actinomycetes bacterium. Next base: position 77,451 of record CALAQT010000321.1, read on the forward strand.
CGGCATGTCCCGTTCGGTCGCCAGGCGACCGGGGGCGACCCCGAGTGTCCCGGAGGCGATCAGGAATGGGCGATCCGAACCCACCAGCGCCTCGCCGAGCGTCTGTATGGCGAGGCGGTCCGCGTTGGCGGCGCCTTCGAAGTCCCCCGTGAACGCGAGGTCGTGCTTGAACGCGAGGTGGATCACCCCGTCGCACGCGGCAGCAGCACTGCCCAGGATGTCCAGATCATCAAGCCCGCCACGCTGCACCTCGGCACCGGCGGCGCTGAGCGCAGCGGCCGACGCATCGGAGCGGGCGAGTCCGACGACCTGATGGCCGGAGCCGATGAGCTCGGGAACGACGGCGGAGCCGATCCAGCCGGACGCGCCGGTGACGAAAACACGCATGAGAAACCTCCAGGTAAGTCGATCGTCCTCGGCGCACCGTGTGCACGAGAAACGTCGATGTCAGTTGCTGCCATCACAGTAGCAGGAATGTCAGCCCCTGTCATCAACTACGATTCACGCATGACGCGCTGGCAACCAAACGGACGCGGCCGCCTCGAGCTGGCAGCCCTCGCGCTCTACGGCGAGCGAGGGTTCGAGAACACGACGGTGGCTGAGATCGCCGCGCGGGCCGGGTTGACCGAACGAACGTTCTTCCGGCATTTCGCCGACAAGCGCGAGGTCCTGTTCTCCGGCGCCGACGCACTGCAGGAGTTCCTCGTCAGCAACGTCGCCGCCGCGCCTGATTCCATCGCGCCGATCGACGCGGTCGGAGCGGCGCTCGAGGCCGCCGGCGCCCTGCTTCAGCAGCGCCGCGAATACGCCCGGCAGCGGGCGGCCATCATCGCTGCGAACACAGAGCTCCAAGAACGCGAGCTGATCAAACTCGCATCACTCGCCTCCGCGACCGCCGACACGCTGCGCCGGCGCGGCGTCAGTGACCCCGCGGCAAGCCTGACCGCCGAGGCCGGGATCGCCGTCTTCAGAATCGCGTTCGAACGCTGGGTCCAGGAGACCAACCAGCGAGACCTGCCGGAGCTCATCCGCGACTCCCTGGACGAGCTGAAAGCCGTAACCGCCGGCAAATGACCAGCCGCGCCACGATCAATCGCCGCCCTTGATTCGTGGCAGGGTCCACGCGGTGAGGCGGCAGACAACCGCGCCGATCACCGCGTGAGGCGCCCCCGCGCTAACGAGGTCCGCGAAGCCAAACGTATGCGTTGCCGCCGCCTTGTCGCGCATTGGCAACGCTCGATCAGGCTGCCGCTCCCGACCGAATCCAGAACGAGACCTCGCGCCGAACAAGACCCCCGCGGCGACGAAAGCAAGACAACCACGCGCAGCGACCGCTTCCCCCCTCCTCGCCAAACTCAGGGCCCAGCCGACAACGTTTGGACCGGCTCGGAGATCGACCGGGACGGGCCCGGCTCGATGCTCGAGCTTACGAGCGCAACGTCGCCATAGGCATCGTGAGCTCTGCGACGGCGGGCCGAGCAAAGCACTCGTCAACTTCCGGGCCTACGCGTGGCCTGCTGATGGGCGATAGCGCAACTCCGTGAAGAACGCGGCAGATCGGCGCCGGACTGTCGCTTTCAAATCGGCGCCGCTAGCCGGACGGGCGACGGGCGGCTAGCAGCGACGCCATGGAGCTGGCGCCGTCGCGCGGGTCCGCGCTGCGCGATCCAGAGCTCCGGCTCGTGGCGATCGGGAGTGCTCGTTTGCAATTGCAGGCGTCTGGTCGAAGCGACGCTCGTGATCGCATTGCCGACGGAGCGG